>NZ_JAJNAY010000001.1:1245691-1581382 GCF_021010565.1 Chryseobacterium turcicum | reverse complement strand
ACCTGTTTTTTCGAAGCAGTATTTAGCTTTAATTAAAGCATTGGCATTGAAAGAGTCTCCATCTTCAACGATTTCGTCGTGAATATCATAATCCGTAAGACTTTTTACTACAAAACCATTTCCTAAGATTTGTTGAATTTCTTCTTTTTTATGGAGGTTGTGGGTAGCAACTAATATTTCCATTTTTTATTTTTTTATGTTTATTTAAATGCAAACTGCACAAATACTATTTGCAAAAATTTCACCCTATTTGTTGTAAAATTTGCCAAAATATTCGCGTGATTTGTATTTTTAAATTGAATTTAAATTTCAGAGTAACGCACTTTATTTTTAAATGTAAAAAGATAGAAGAACACAGAGAACAATACAGTTCCGATGACTAAAATCATCCATTCCTGAATTTCAAAAGCTTCTGCAAAACTTTCTTTTTGAGTATAAAATATTAAAATCGCTGAGCAAAGATTATTAAAACCATGCAAAAGCATTGGCAAAAGCAGAGATTTTGTTTTATAATAAACCAATCCTAAGACCGTTCCCAATAAAGTTGCCCCTACAAACTGCCACGGATTTCCGTGTATCAAACCAAAGAGAACACTTGCTAGAAGTATGGCTTTCCAAGGTTTTACGCCATTATTAATCATTCCTTTTTGGATGATTCCGCGGAAAATAATTTCTTCAAAAATAGGAGCCATAATTACCGCAGTAATCACCATTACCACAGGGTCATCTGTAAGACCCGCCATCAGGTTTTCAAAAAACTCATAAAAATCTCCAAAAAAAGGCCCTGTTGTAGGAATTTGTGAAGTGATAAATTCACCGACAAACATCATTCCCAGCATCATTGGAAAAATTAATAAATAGGTATAAAAATTGGTTGGCGAAAAATTGAAATTTAATTTTTTTCCTGTTTTCTGGCGCACCATTAAAAAATCAAAAGCCGCAATCATCAAACAAAAAACAACAGCATTAGCAATCATCATAAACCAAGGCTTCTGCATGAAATCTAGTTTAAACATGAATTTCCCTGCAAGACCGAGAACCCCAACAAACATGCTGCCAGCAATATAACCTGCAAAAAGAATTAGGCCTCCCATCCAGTCAAAAATATATTTCGGATATTTTGAGTTTTCCATGTACTGATGATTTTTTAAGAGAAACAAAGATAATTGAAATTATATGAAATGAAAACCGATAAGTAGTTGCTAGTTTTTAGTTTCTAGTTGATTTATTGAGATTCAATCCTTTATAGTTGATAAGTATTTTTTTTTTAATATTATAAAGAATTTACAAAAGTTCTGACAGTTTTACATCAATTGAAATCTTATCCTTTTTTTAACCTTTGAGACTGAATCTGAAAAATAATATCGCTGTATCTTTGCAGCTTAATTTTTTTCATCACATGGACAGTTCTTTAAACTCACCAAAAAATATCAATGCCCAACTTATTTCTTATGTATCTTTTACTTTTATAGGATATTTCATTATCGGTCTCTCGCTTTCCGTTCTTCCGATTTTCATCAGCAAAAGTTTAGGTTTTAGCCTTTTAATTGCAGGAATTGTGATTAGTCTACAATACATTTCCACATTTTTTCTAAGGGCATATTCCGGAAAAGTTATTGATGGAAAAGGTCCCAAACCAGCAGTTTTATTCAGTATGATAGGTTTTTCGTTAACCGGAATTTTTCTGATTCTTGCTTATTATTTTAAATTTTCACCGATGCTAAGCCTTACATTTTTAGTTATTACCCGACTTTTAACGGGTTGTGCAGAAGGAATGGTGGGAGCAAGTCCTATTAACTGGGCGATGATGGCTTTTGGTGAAAAACATACTGCAAAAATAATTTCCTTTAACGGAGTTGCCAGTTACGGAGCTTTGGCGATGGGAGCTTCTTTAGGGATAATCATCGAACAAAAATTTGGCCTTTATGGCATTGGAATTCTTTCTATTATTTTAGGAATTATCGGGTTTTTCTTTGCGAAAACAAAAGAAAATAAAACGAATACCCATCAAAAAGAAATACAATCTTTTTGGAAAGTATTGGGAAAAGTGGCTCCTTTCGGAGTTTGTCTGGCTTTAGGAGGTATTGGTTTTGCAAGTATTTCTACATTTATCACCTTATATTATAATCATTTTCATTGGAATAACGGAGCGTTGTGCTTAAGTATTTTCGGGGCATTATTTGTTGCCGGAAGATTAGTATTCAGTAATGTTATCAATAAATATGGCGGAATAAAGGTTGCCATTGCCTGTCTTTTTGTAGAAACCATCGGTCTTTTAATTATTACATTTGCGACCAACGCTCAAATGGCATTGGTGGGAGCCGGCGTTACAGGATTAGGGTTTTCTCTGATATTTCCAGCTTTTGGAATAATGGCAATTAAAAGTGTTTCTCCATCAAGTCAGGGTTCTGCTTTGGCAGGTTATGGGCTTTTCATTGATATTTCTTTGGGTGTTGCAGGGCCTATCATCGGAAGTGTTGCCGATTTTTTCGGGATGCAGTTTATCTTTCCATTCAGTGCAGCCATGGTTTTTATCGGATTGGGGCTGGCCTATTTTCTGAAGAAAAAATCAAACTTAAAGAAATTGAATGAGGCTTAAGTTTAAACTGAATTGAATGAGTACATGATATTTTTTAACCGCAAAAGCGGCAAAAGATTTTATGATGAATAAGTTATTCAAAAGCTAGCAAAACAAGTTATGAATAAAAAATTTACATTTTGGAAACTTTTCAATCTCTCTTTTTTGATTCATTTCTTTTGCGGTTAAAAAGACGTTTTTTTTCATTTACTAAAAGCTTATTTATATTTAAATGAAAAAAAATATCTCGCTGATTTTGCTGATTTAGCAGATTAATATCTATGCTTTTAATCTGCTAAATCTGTGTATCTGCGAGAATTATATAAAAACTGATTAAAAAAAATCAAAAGCCAATCACACAGAATTTAAATTAATAAAACTTAAAACAGGCTCTAAATTGAATTGGTTTAAATAAAATTATTCTTTTGAACTATAAACAAAGCAACCCGCTTCGCTTGGATGGTCTAAAACCAAATCATCAGGATTTTCATTTTTTAAAATCATTAAAATCATAAAATCTCCTGCAGCTCCCATGGTAAAGAAAACTCCGAAACATAAAAGATAAAAATTGCCTGTAGCGATTGCCCAAACTGAAGGAAGAAACCCCAAAACAATAGCGGGCATTACAACTCCTATTCTATAGTATTTTAGTTTTAATGGTTCTTTACAATGGCAATATGGTGTGAGATATTGTTTCAGAAAACCAAATTTTATAGAGCTAAAACCATTTTTACAGAAAGGCAAAAAAGTAAGTCCATGAATGAGCTCGTGCAAAACGATTCCTAAGGCTATAAAAAACAAGGGAATAAACCCACTTAAGAAAGTATATTTTTCTATAAGTCTCTTAAAAGTAGTACTAAAATGTTCGAAACTAAATTGGTTGCTCCAAAGAAAAACATACGGAATTACAAACACCACACAGGAATACAGCAGTATTTTAAGCGAATAAGCATTTGCTTTCTTTAAATCAATAGTCAGCTTTTTTTCTGTATGATTTTCCATTATTTTTTACTAATGTTTAAATATATTGATTTAAAAATAATTCATTGAAACAAAAAAGGTTGCAAAAAAAAATTGCAACCTTCATTATTTCTTATTGAAACTTATTATTGTCCCATCAATTCTTTGATACGTTCTTGCATTAATGCTTGGTCTGAAAGAGCCTCCCATCCGAAAACTGATATCAATACAATATTTAATACAAGATATAGTGCACTCAATATCAAACCAATAATACAAAGGATTTTTCCTGTATTAAGATTATTGTAATCTGAATAAAGAGTAGGATTTGCCTGATACAATGCATTGTCTTTTTTGTAAAGTACAAGTCCGATAATTCCGGCAATTAGCCCCAAAATACCGTAACAACAACATCCGATGATAGAAACAATTCCTAAAACAAGTACCGCCGTAGCATTAGGTAATTTTTGTTGATTCATAATTTGTTTTTTAATGTTTAGTTTAAATGAATAATAAAATGTTTATAAAAGTAGGAAAAAACCATGATTAGTGAATTAATTATTGCTAAAAAAATTAAAATCTGACCATAATTTCTTTTCCTGTCTATAAAATTGATTCCTACAAAACAGAAAAACAGCAATAAGGTGTACACTGCCGGAAACATTTGAAAGGCCTCAGAAAACTTTCCCTGAAAAACCATCAAAATAGCCCGCTGAGTTCCACATCCGAAACATTCGATTCCCAAAAACTTTTTGCTGGGACACGAAAGCATAAAATCTTCTATACGCATTGCCGTCTTTTAAATTGCTTTTAAAATTAAGAAGAAATTTTCGCTCTAAGGTATTGATGCGGAAAAAAAGTTTCTTCTTTCATTTCAAACGAACCATGAACCGCTAAATAAGGATTTCGTAAAATCTCTCTTGCTACAAATATCAAATCAGCTTCACCATTTTGAAGAATTTCTTCTGCCTGTTCGGTTTTCGTAATCAAACCTACCGCTCCGGTTTTCACATGTGCCTGATTTCTTATCGCCGAAGAAAACGGAACCTGATAACCATCAAAAACAGAAATTTTGGCACCGTGAATATTTCCACCACTTGAAACGTCGACTAAATCAACATTGTGGGTTTTCAAAATTTTAGACAATTCTACACTTTCGTCAATATCCCAGCCATTTTCAGCATATTCAGTTCCAGAAATTCTCACAAAAAGTGCTACATTTTCGTTAAGTTCTTCGTTGACAGCATCTACAATTTCCAATAAAAACCTGATTCTGTTTTCAAAACCGCCTCCATACTCATCGGTTCTCACATTAGAAAGCGGTGATAAAAACTGATGAATTAAATATCCGTGAGCAGCATGAATTTCAACAACATCAAAACCTGCATTTACCGCTCTTTTTGCCGCATTTTTGAAATTTTGAATCTGTTCTTTTATTTCTTCTAAACTTAACACATGCGGAATTCTTTCAGTTGGATGATACGGAATAGCACTTGGAGCCAATGTTTCCCAACCTTCTTCTTCCGAAATCTGTTTATTTTCCCATGTAGAACCTTTTCTTCCGGCATGAGCAATCTGAATTCCTATTTTACTTTCTGAATTTTTGTGTACAAATTCTACAATCTTCTGAAGTGCATCAGCTTGCTCATCATTCCAAATTCCCATGCAGTGATTGGTAATTCTACCTTTTGGCTCTACTCCACTTGCTTCTACAATCAGAAGACCGGTTCCACCTTGAGCACGGCTTCCGTAATGCACAAAATGGAAATCATTAGCAACACCGTTTTCACAAGAATACATACACATTGGCGACATTACCCAACGGTTTTTAAGCTCTACATTTCTAAATTTTATCGGAGAATATAACATTTAATTATTTTTTTAAGAACTAAAAATACAAAATTCAGTATGATCTAGACCAAACGCATTAGAAGTTTTTTTTAACACATTAGTAATTTCTAAAGTTTTAAGCTTTGAAAATAAAAGACCACATAAGATTAAAAATCAAAGATTTTTCTTATGTTTAATTCTCGAAAAATCTCAAATTTCAAATCACACCTCCATCTTCCATCTTCCTGCCTCAAATAGAAACCATCAACTACTTATTGCCCACCTCATTAAAAAAGTTTACTTTTACGCCCCTTTTTTACGGAGAAAAAAATGAAAAAAGATATAAAAATCAATTACGAACATTTCAAAGGTAGGAACGAACTTTCAGAGGTTGAAAACCGTCTTTTTGAACAGGCAATTCAGGCCAGAGAAAAAGCATACGCGCCATACTCTAACTTTTTTGTAGGATGTGCTGTTTTGCTAGAGAATGGTGAGATTTTCACAGGAAATAATCAAGAAAATGCGGCTTTCCCGTCAGGACTTTGTGCAGAGCGAACAGCCCTTTTTTGGATTGGAGCTAATTTCCCCACTCAAAAAATTAAAAAGATTTTTATTGTAGGTGGTCCAGAAGAATTTTCAGAGAAAACCCCACCCATTCCTCCATGTGGAGCTTGCCGACAAAGCATTATAGAATACGAAACAAAGCAAAATGAGGATATTGATTTGTATTTCTCCAGCTTAAATGACGAAGTAATTAAAGTGAGTTCTATTAAAGATTTGCTTCCTTTTTATTTTGACGGAACATTTTTGTAATCTTTTTGCAGCTTTTCTCGCACAGATTACTTTTACATTTTCGCGGATCACGGGAAATCAACACCTCTATTTTGCCACGAATGCACAAATATTAAAAAATATTCGTGCATTCGTGGCTTAAAAATTAAAAATAACCATAGGAAAATCTGCTTCAGAAAACCAAACTTACCCAAATGGTTGGGACTTTTATATAAATTTCATTCGTTAAAATTTCCGATTAAAACCATCTAGTTTAAATCAATTGTATGGGTATATTTTAGGCTTAACAAAAATTTAATCTTTCTTTTCAAAAAAGCTATATTTGCAAAAAATTTTGGTTTCCAATAGATTGGAACTAAGAGGGAATTGAGTGAAAATCTCAAGCTGTCCCCGCAACTGTAAATCGCATACAAAAATTGCTACAAAAACCACTGCCAAAACGGGAAGGTGTAGCAAAGCGAAAGTCAGGAGACCTGCCGAAATTTAATATTAATAATAGAATTGCTTTCGGAGGAAAGGCAGATATGATATGATTTTAAAAAAAGCATTTACCCTACTTTTGGTGTCTTCTTGCCTGACAATATATTATAGTCAGGAAAAAAATATTGACACCGTATTTGTATTCGACAATCAGATGAAAAAAGTAAAACTTTTTCATTCTTTGACTACTTTATCTCCTGCAGATATTCAAAAAAACTCTTCGAACCTCTCCGAGGTTTTACGTTTTCAGTCTCCTATTTATATTAAAGAAAACGGCCGTGGTGCAGTTTCTTCGCCTTCATTTAGGGGAACAACAGCGCAACAGACAGCATTCGTATGGAACGGAATTAATATCAATTCGCAGTTTTTAGGACAGGGCGATATCAATAATATTGCAGTTTTCGGATACGACCAAATGGAAATAAAATCTGGAGGCGGAAGTGTCATCTACGGAAGTGGCGCGATTGGCGGAAGTATCCATTTGAATAACGATTTAAGTTTTAATCAAGGTTTTAAAGGAATATATAATTCTGAAGTAGCTTCGTTCGGAACGTATAATAATTTCTTGAAAGCTGAATATAGTAATGATAAATTCAGTTTTAAAGCTTCAGGAAATTATTCAATTAGTGAAAATAACTACGAAGTTCCCGAAAAAAATTACATCAATAGAAACGGAAAGTTTTACAATACAACTTTCAATATAGGTACGGCCTATAAAATTGCAGAGCATCAAACAATTTCTTGGCAAAGTCAGTTTTATGATGCGACTCAGAATTATAGGATTCTTGCGGAAAATGTGGATAAAACTAGTTATGCAGCACAGACTTTTAGAAGTTTAGTTGCTTGGGACATCAACAAATCTAAAGTTTCAAACAGTTTAAAAGCAGCTTACACAGAAGATAATTTCAAATATTTCGGAATTTATAATGCCCCTTTTACGAGTGGCGGAATTAATAAGAACTACATTTTTAAAAATGATTTTAATTACTTCATTATTCCTAAACTGAATATTGGTGTTATCGGAGAATTTCAGCAAAATCAGGCAGAAGGCCTAGGGACTTCAGAACTTCGAAATGTCAGTAGAAATGTAGGCTCGGTTGCGGGTTTATTAAGATATTTCGCGACGCCAAATCTTCGTTTTGAAGCTGGAATAAGACAGAATTTTATAGAAGATATCAGTTCTCCTCTTCTTTATTCTTTCTCAGGTAAGTGGAAAGCTAATAATTGGTATCAGGTTAATTTAAATTTATCAAAAAACTTCAGGCACCCTTCATTTAATGATTTGTATTGGCAACCTGGAGGAAATCTTAACTTAAAATCAGAAACTTCAGTTCAGGCAGATTTAAATCAAGAATTTAGCCTACATGGGTTTAAACTGAGCATCACTCCTTATTATATTAAAATAGACAATATGATTCGTTGGCTTCCGACTGCGTTTGGCTATTGGGCAGCATTTAATACTGAGAAAGTAGAATCTTATGGCTTAGAATCTCAGCTTAGTTATCAAAAAAAGTTTAATGAAAATCATGCTGTGAAGCTTATTGCTGGATATACTTATACAAAATCCGTAGATTTGAAGATTCAAAAACAGCTGATGTATGTTCCGTTGCATAAATTTACTTCAAATGTAGATTATCAGTATAAATTTTTGAATGTTTTTGCACAGGGAATGTTTAACGGATTAACATACACAACTTCTGATGAGAGCAAAAAAGATGCGATTTATCCATATTTTGTAATGAATGCGGGAATTTCTGCCACGATTCTAAAAAACTATACTTTAGGAATAAAAGTGAACAATATTACAGATACTGTATATGAAACAACGGCATATTATCCTTTGCCAAAAAGAAATTACAATATCAATGCAACAATAAATTTTTAACAATATTATATTATGAAATTAAACAGACTATTACAAATTATTTTCGGTTTCGTTCTTTTATTTTCGGTTTCTTGTACTTCAGACTACGAGGAAACCATTCCGGAAATAACATATAACAACGGTTTTTTTATTACTAATGAAGGTAATTTCCAAACTCCAAATGCTGATGTTACTTTTGTTACAAAAGATTTAAGCTTAATGCAAAATGACATCTATAAAGCAAAAAACAATAACGAAAATTTAGGAGATGTTCTTCAAACAATGACTTTTAATAATGATAAGGCTTATCTTCTATTAAACAGTTCAAACAAAATTACCGTAGTAGACCGATTAACATTCAAAAAAACAGGAGAAATTACTGCACAATTGAATAACCCTCGTTATATGGCTGTAGCCAATGGTAATCTTTATGTAACAAACGATCAGTTTGGAGCAGGAAAATTTGTAAATGTTTACAAACTATCTGACAACTCTTTTGTAAAGAAAATTGACTTTGCAACAACAAGTACGGTTGAAGGAATTGTAGAAGCAGGAGGAAATATTTATGTACAAAATACCAATTCTTTTAATCCTGGAACTATAATTACAAAAATTAACACGAGTAGTAATACAATTGATTCTCCGATTCAGGTACCAAACGGAACTAATATCAACAAAATTATTTCTTACAACAACAGTGTTTATGCAATCGCTGAAGGAACTTCGAACTCATATATTCACCAAATTCCTGCAAGCGGAGGTACTATTACAACGACTACATTGACAGGAATTGAAAAAGCTACAAACCTTCAAATTGATGGAGGTAGATTCTATTTTAGTTCTAAGAATAAAATTTATTCTATGGCAATGAATGCTACAACAACTCCTACTTCACCTCTTATTACAGCAGTAGATGGAGGAGATTATTTTACACTTTACGGATTCTCGGTAATAGACGGAAGAATATTCACGGTTGATGTAAAAGGATTTACAGAAGCAAGCGAAATTACAGTTTACACTACTGCAGGAACAGCAGTTAGCAAGTTCAAAGCAGGAAAAGGGGCTAACGGAGTTTACAAAAACTATTAATCTCTTATTTTAAAAAAATAAAAAATGCAATTTCTTTGGAAATCGCATTTTTTATTTGATAATTTTATCTTCTCGCTTTAAAATAAGCTTTAAAAGATTCACAACCACTAATCATATCTTCATATTCACCAGAATACTTATTTTTAAGATTCTCGTAGTATTTATTTTGTCCAAATCTTGTGTCTTCATAATACTCAGCTTTAGAAGAATAATCTGTACGAATACTCTCCCCAATAAAATCGTAATTATAATTTTCACACCTTCCTTGCATTCTTATGCACAAAGCTCTGAATTTATCGGTTTGAGCATTCTCTAAAGCTTTTCCATAATAGAATTTTGCAAGAGAAGCAGTATTAAACTCCTGATTGTCTTCATGGATTGAAAAATTTCCTATCGAGCTTAAAGAATATCGTCTCATCATCCATGCATTCCCGTATTGAGACATGTTATAATAACAATTTGCAACCAGAAAATAATAATAATCTCTGTCTTTTTCTTTAGGATTATTGGCTTTCGTAAGATATTCTATCAGTTTTTTGGTAATTGAAATTTTATTTATTTTAAAATGTTCTTTTTCAGGAATAAAATCAGGAGTGTATTTTAAATGATAAAAAGGGTTCTTATCAAAAACTTTGCTTGATGAATAATAATTGTCTTTACCATCTTTTTCCCAAAGTGAATAGTGAGCATCAAAATAGCTTTCACCTAATTTATTGAAAGCATTCAAAGCGAGATCCAGTTTATTTTGTCTGATGTATTTTGTACCTAATAAATCATACAAATCATCAATTTCTGACTGAGTAAGCAAATGAAAATTTCTATAAAACAAATCTAGATTTTTATTTAAACTTTTAACTTTATTAATAAAACTCTGCACTTGTTCTGGTGAATAAACGGCGTCCAAATAATCAAAATAATTATTATAATAACTATCATAAGTTTGGTTAGAGTTTTTTAAAGATTTATAATACACAAAATTATAGTCGTTATTTTCCGTGGATGGATTATTTAAAGAAGCATATAGAAGTGCGGCATCATCACTGTTTCCAAGATACTCCAGCTCTCTTCCTAAAGCAAAAATAAACTGCTTGTTGTTTTTATTTTTAATGATAATATTTTTTGCAACCTCAGGAATTTTGGCATTTCCATATGTTTGATTAGCAAAGAGATTTAAAGCTTTTATTATCTCTACATTATTTAGTAATAAATCATTAGAAGGCAACACTTTTTCTAATTCTGCAATCTGCTTTAAACTTTCTGCATAATTTTTTGTCATTAATAAAAGCTCGGCTTGCGCATATTTCCAGAAATTTGGATTTTCAACTTTTGATAAATCAACAGAATCTATAAAATTCAAAACCTCTTTTGCATACGCTCTGTCGATTTCAGACCGTTCTAAAATTTTAAGTACATTGTCGTTTTCAGAACCATTACTCCAATAGCCAAAAATCTGTACAGATGAAGAAAAAAGAGAATAATAAGGTGTAAAAATCCAGTCTTCAAGTTTCCCCAACTCACGATATAGTAAAAAACTTAATCCTTCAGATTGAGAATCATTTGCATAAACTCGTTTAAGGTTTTCGAGATTTTTATCCGGATTATGAAGTCCGTACATCAGTAAAACGCTGGCTTTTTCTTTTCCGGTTTTAGCTAAATTTAAAACATCAGATTCAGGAACTTTCGATAAAAAATATTGCCATGAAACAAAACGTTTTTCGGGACTTCCTGCAAAAACTTTCGCAAAATAAAGATTTATTAAAACTGGATTATTCTCAGAAATTGCTTTAAAATACAATGCCCAAATATCAATTACATCATTCGATTGGTCAACTGAAAAATATTGGCTGTATAGTTTTTCAATATTTTTCATGTCATCATTATAAAAAGCTAAACGAATTGCCAGAAATGCATATCTCTTTTTGATGGTGGCTTTTTTAGACTTTTCTGCAAAAAGAATCGCCTTCTGAAACAACTCATTTCTTTTCGTCTTTGAAATATTCTCATTTCTTTCCCAAGGGTCATCCTGCCAAGTATTGAAATATTCGCAGTTTTTGGCAAATTTCAAATAATTAATTGCCTCAATATCTTTTTTAGAATACAAATAGCGCAGAAAAGGATTTGTTGAATTTTGATGAATATCCGAAAAACTTAACCCTTCCAAAACAGAAGAGATATCGGCAACAGAAACCTTATTTTCGCAATACTTTCGCCAAAGTTTTTCGTTATCCTGATTAGAAAATACTCCATCATAACTTTGTTGAAAACTTAAAGCTGAATAATAAAACGGCGAATATGTTTGGTAAGAAAAGTTATGAGGATTCAAAAAACAAAACCGAATATTTTCTCCATAAGGATAGAACCCACATGCAGAAAAAGCACTACTTATTAAAATCGCTGTAAAAATGACTAATTTCTTCATCAGTGTAATTTTTAAGTTGGTTTTCGTCTAAGTGAAAAAGCATTACTGTAATTTCTTTATCAAACTTTATATTTTTCTTGATTAATGCAATGGCTTTGTTTATTTTATCAGCGGTTATCTCTTCATATTTTATTTTATCACCTACTCTCAGATATGTTTTATAATCAATTACCGTATCTTTTTGTACTTCATACCAAAGCGGTTTTATTTGTTTTAAATGTTTCTTAATATCATTCACATTATATAAAACACTCGTAAACTGATTGTTTTGGTAAATCTGCATCCACGAATATACCGGAAGGGCAACATCCATATGCAACGGATATTTTTTTCCTGTATTGAGATAACTTTCCAATTCTTTGAGATCAAGAATTGAATTCTTGGACTGGTCAGCCAATGGATTAATGAGATTATAGCACATTAAAGTCACTTTATCAACTGGCGGAACTCCCATTTTATCGGGATATTTATAAGGATACAATCTCAAGGTGGCAGAAATTTCCTTTTGAGAAATCGGCTTTAATTTTTTAAGGAAATAGAAATAATTGTCTTTTGTAGAAGCCGTCCAATCACAGTCAATCTGTATTTCAGATACTTTTAAAGAATCTAATTTTTCGTTGGTGTATTTATTGATTAAAAAGTTGACATTATCTGCCAATTTATCAAGGTCTTTCTCGCTACTTTTTTGAAAAACTATATTTTTAATATAAACTGTGGGAATGATTTGATAAGGACTTTCTTTTCCCTCATCACAATAAGAATTTAAAGAAAAATTTGTTTTAGAAATAGGAAAATTTCCCATCGCATCACTGTAATCCACTTCAAAAAACTTCACATAAATTTT
Organism: Chryseobacterium turcicum; assembly: GCF_021010565.1. Taxonomy (NCBI): domain Bacteria; kingdom Pseudomonadati; phylum Bacteroidota; class Flavobacteriia; order Flavobacteriales; family Weeksellaceae; genus Chryseobacterium; species Chryseobacterium turcicum. Next base: position 1,568,526 of record NZ_JAJNAY010000001.1, on the reverse strand, counting down.
CTGAATATTCTGATTAACAAGAATCTGCTTTTCTTTATCCGAAGGATAACCATCAGATTTCCAATAATAAAATGCTTTTTCTACTTTTTCTACTTTGTGCTCACAAGAAAATATCAGAAAAAGGAACGGAAGAAAGAAAATGATTTTTTTCACCAATAAAATTTTAAATATTAAACGAAATTGAAACTGAAATTTCCAACAAATGTAGTAACAAATTTCATGCAAAATTTAAGATTTTATTAACAAAATTTTAAGGTTTAATTATCACTTCATTTTTTGACGATTTTCCTGAGAATAAAAAATTCTATTACACCCATAAACCACCAAGTAGGAAATCTAAAATAAGTATACAAAAGTGTAAAATTATCAATAGCTGGTTCATTTTCAGTGGCTTTATCAATTTCAAATCCCATCGAAAAGAATGGAATGATAAATCCCAATAGCAAAAACGCAATCAGATATAAAATCCAATTGCGTTTCTTAATTATTTTATATTTCCAAACTCCAATATTGAAGATGAAAATGAGCGTTAAAAGATAGAATATTTAAACTAATTTTTCTTAAACCACAAAAGAGGCAAAAGAAATGTGAAATGTATATTATTAGATAATCAAAGCTCTCAAAAGAATAGAAATAAAAGATTTAAAAAAAACTTATGTGCTCTTTTTTTGTCTATTGATTAAGTTTAAACTTAAAATATCTAAATCTTTTGTGCCTTTTGTGGTTAAATAAAAAAGTTTAAATAAGTGTTAAACCTAATTTTTCGGCTTCTGCAATTACAAAATTTCGGGCTTCTTCATGATCATTTCCAATCTCACCTTCCAAAATTGCTTCTTTTACTTTTTCCTTTAAAATTCCAATTTCACGACCGGGTTTCAGATTAAACATCGTCATAATTTCTTCTCCCGTAATAGGTGGTTGAAAATTTCTTACCTGATCTTTTTCTTCCACTTCTTTTATTTTTACCGCAACATATTGGAAATTTTTCTTAAATCTTTCCTGTTTTCTAGAATTTTTGGTCGTAATATCAGCTTTACAAAGCGTGAATAAATCTTCCATATCTTCACCTGCATCAAAGAGCAGTCTTCTTAATGCCGCATCTGAAGTATCATCAGTAATCAAAGCAATAGGACGAGATGAAAGTTTCACCATTTTCTGAACATACTTCATGTCAGCATTCAATGGTAATTTTAGTTTTTGGAAAAGTGTTTTTACCATTTTTGAGCCTAAAAACTCATGCCCATGAAAAGTCCAGCCTGTTCCTTCAACAAACTTTTTAGTCGGAGCTTTTCCGATGTCGTGAAGCAAAGCAGCCCAACGAAGCCACAAATTATCTGTGTTTTCAGAAATATTATCAACCACTTCCAACGTATGGTAAAAATTATCTTTGTGAGTCTGTCCTTCTACTTCTTCCACCCCTTTCAAATCAATCAATTCAGGAATAATAAGCTTCATTAAGCCCGTTTCTTCCATCAATCTTAAACCAATTGAAGGTTTCTTAGACAACATGATTTTATTAAACTCAACCATGATTCTTTCCATAGAAACAATCTTGATTCTTTCTGCCTCCTGCTTTATTGCATTTAAAGAATTTTCTTCAATCGTAAAATTTAAAGTTGAAGCAAAACGTACCGCTCTCATCATTCTCAAAGGATCATCAGAATATGTTTGAGCAGGTTCTAAGGGTGTTCTCAGAATTTCTTTTCCTAAATCACCAATTCCATCAAAAGGATCTATTAATTCTCCAAAATTATCTTTATTTAAAGAAATCGCCATTGCATTGATGGTAAAATCTCTTCTTTTTTGATCATCTTCTATTGTTCCGCCTTCTACTTCAGGTTTTCGGCTGTCTTCAGTGTAGCTTTCTTTTCTTGCGCCTACAAATTCCAATTCAAGGTCTTTGTATCTGATCATCGCTGTTCCATAGGTTTTAAAAACCGAAACTTTCATCTTAGGATCAATTTCTTTTCCTACATTTTGGGCAAGCTCAATTCCGCTTTGCTCGGTCACAAAATCAATATCGGTAGACGCTTTTCTTTTCATTAAAAGATCACGCACAAAACCACCCACAATGTACACCGACTGGTTATTTGCCGCTGCCACTTCAGAAATTATTTTGAAAAGTTTTAGATTTTTATTTTGAGTAAGATTGATGAACATTTTTTGATAGATGTTAGATATTAGATTTTAGATATTAGACTTACAACTATCAGTTTATAATTGTTAACCAATATCTAACTTAAAACCATTAAGAAATCAGATTTTTCAGTTTAAAAACCAAATTTCGAATTTCTTAATGGTTAAATGATTTTGCAAAGATAAGGATTTACGGAAAAATGCTTTATTCTGACCACAAAAGTCACAAAAGATTTTTAACACATGAGTTTTTTTGAATATGTTATGCATACAAGAACACATAAGTTTTTGAAAATCTTTGATTTTCATTTTGTTTCTATAAAAAACTAAGTAATCTGCGGGAAATTTATTACTCGCGAAGAACTTTTATTCTGTTGTCACTCCAGATTTTGATTACCGAAGAACCTGAATATTGCGAAACTTTCTCGCGATCTTCTTCTACTGCAAAATCTACCAAATCAATAATTTCTTTTGAAATATCAGAGAATTTTAACGGACTTTTATCACCACTAAAATTAGCTGAAGTTGAAACCAATGGTTTATTAAGTTTTGTAATTAATTTTTTGCAATAGAGATCTTTCACCAAGCGAATTCCGATGCTTCCGTCTTCTGCGAGTAATTCTTTCGGCAAACCTTTCGGATTTTGATAAACCAATGTTACCGGTTTTTCGCTTAAATCCATGATTTCCCAAGCCATTTCCGGAACGTCTACCAAATCCTGCAATCTTTTTTCAGATTCCACCAAAATAATCATGGATTTATTTTTTTCGCGTTTTTTAATATCGAAAATTTTGTTGATAGCGTCTATATTTGTCGCGTCACAACCTATTCCCCAGATGGTGTCTGTTGGATAAAGAATTGTTCCGCCTGATTTTAAAATTTGTATGATGTTTTCCATGTGTTTATACATTTTGTATTCAATAGAGGTGGGCTTCAGCCCGCCTTCAAAATTAAGCATTCATTCGGCTTTAACCAAAGCTTACATTTTAAAATTATATTTTTCAATATAAAGATAGATTTAGGCTAAAGCCATTTGATTATGAAATTGAAGAACGGGCTAAAGCCCGTTCCTATTGATATTAATTAAGTTCTTTGAGAAAGAAATATTATTCTATTTTAAATATTTACAAATTCGGCAAATACCTTTCCTCAATCACATTCAAATGATGAATATTATGTCCAACAATCAGTTTTCCAATCGTTTCGGCTGAAATTTGATTACCATTAGCTGTTCCAGTATTATTCAAGGCTGAAGAATTCATTGTTTCCAGCAAAATTTCTGAAGACCTTCTCACCAACTGATATTCTTCCAATAAAGAATCTAAACTTCTATCGTTGGCAAAAGAATTTTGAGCGTACAATTCTTCATCAAAACCCGGTAAATTCTTCTCCTCTCCTCTTGCAATAGACAAAACTCGGTATTGAAAAATCCTTTCCGTGTCAGATAAATGAAGAAGAACTTCTTTCAACGTCCATTTTCCTTCTGCATAAGCAAATTTTGATTGTTCTTCAGTCAAAAATGAAAATAAAGAAACGGTTTTATCTCCCGACTTTTTTAATTCTTCCAACCAGTTTTCTGATGGAATTAAATCTAAATATCGTTGTATGTATTTTTGAAAATCTGTCATATTAATATGAGTAATAAGTAATTGGTAATGAGTAAAATTAATGTAGCAATGTATCAGTTTACCAATGTAACAATTAAAAAATTGGTAAACTCTTATATTGGTAAATTGTTAGATTATAAAATCTTCCATTCATAGAAATTCACTTCATCATAAATTTCAAATCCGCAACTTGGGTAAAGTTTGTTTCCGATGTCGTTGGATTTTCCGGTTTCCAATAAAATTCCGGAAGCATTTGTGGATGTCGCCAGTTGTTTCGCTTCTTCAATCAATTCTTTTGAAAAGCCTTTTCCACGATAATTTTCGTTGACATACAAATCATTCAACAACCAATAACGTTTCATTCTTGTAGAAGAAAATAACGGATATAATTGAACAAAGCCAACTAACTGACCTTCACTTTCAGCGACAAAAATTTCAGAATCACCGTTTTCAATTCTCTCTTTTAAAAAACTTTCAGCAGCATGAATATCAGAATCTTTATGATAAAAAACTCTGTACTGATCAAACAATTCAGCTAACTGTTGTACATCTTGAATCGTTGCTTTTCTGGTATTTTTCATGTCGATAATTAAGTTAATAATAAAATGGTTGCCGACGAGAAATCATTTGTCTCATATATTCTTTTACCACAAAGTGCACAAAGGCTTTACACTAAGTTCACAGAGCATTGTGCTCATTGTGAAATTCTTTGTGCACTTTGTGGTGAAAAACACGTCATGCCAAACTGCAGATAAATAAACATCCGCTATAAAAACGGATGCTCAATTTATACTTTTAAGAAAAAGCTTTCTCTAAATCTGCGATAAGATCTTCTGCATCCTCAATTCCAACGCTTAAACGAACCAAATCATCGGTAATACCCAATTCTGCACGTTTTTCAGCCGGAATAGAAGCGTGAGTCATCAAAGCAGGGTGATTTGCCAGAGATTCTACACCACCCAAAGATTCTGCCAATGTGAAAACTCTTACTTTTTCTAAGAATTTGATAGCATCTTCTTTTTTACCAGATTTAAATGTGAAAGAAACCATTCCACCAAAATCTTTCATCTGAGCTTTTGCCAATTCATATTGCGGGTGAGACTCTAATCCTGGGTAAATTACTTGTGCAACTGCAGGATGAGATTCTAGATATTTTGCGACTGCCATTCCGTTTTCAGAATGTCTTTGAACTCTTAATGCCAAAGTTTTAATTCCTCTCAATACCAAATAAGAATCGTGAGGCCCTAAAATTCCACCGCTCGCAAACTGAATAAAGTGAAGTTTTTCACCTAATTCAACATCTTTAGCAATTAAAGCTCCCGCGATAACATCAGAGTGACCTCCTAAATATTTTGTCGCTGAGTGCATCACAATATCAGCTCCCATATCGATGGGTCTTTGCAAATATGGTGTTGCAAATGTGTTATCAACAGCAACCAAAATATCTTTTCCTTTTGCAATTTCTACCACCGCCTTAATATCCACCAACTTCATTAATGGATTTGTAGGAGTTTCTATCCAGATTAATTTGGTATTATCTGTAATAATGTCTGCAATTTTTGAAGCATCATCAAAATTCACGAACGTAAATTTTAATTGATATTTTTCGAAAAGTCTGGTAAACATTCTGTACGTTCCACCATATAAATCATCAACTGCAATTACCTCATCACCAGGATTTAGTAACTTTAAAACACAGTCGATAGCTGCCAAACCAGAACCGAAAGCTAAACCTCTCGCTCCGTTTTCAATGCTTGCCAAAGAATCTTCTAAAGCCTGTCTTGTAGGGTTTGCTGCTCTAGAATATTCGTATCCTGAGTGTACGCCAGGACTTTTTTGTGCAAATGTTGATGTTAAAAATACAGGAACATTTACAGAACCTGTAGCAGATTCGTGATGTTGCCCACCGTGTATAACTTTTGTATTGAAATTCATTGTTTTTTGCTTTTAGCTTATTGCTTTTGGCTACTAGCTTTTGAGCTAACTGCCAAAATTATGTTTATAATTTGTTTTAACCTTTGCCAAAAAGCTAATTGCCATTTGCCAAAAGCCAAACGCTTTCTACATTTTTATTGCCGATTTTACCGCAAATTCTTCTGCGATTTCTTCAATCCAGGCTGCTACATCATCTTCACCTGTAGCTCTTTGATACGTACTTCCCATAGAAACCAAAATCTGATGCATAAACATTTTCATTTGGTCAACGGGCATTTCTTTTGTCCAAAGGTCGATTCTTAAAGCTTCAGATTTTTTTTCGTCCCAAACAGAAATCATTACTGCTTTTGTTTCTTCTTTTTCAACTCCTCCATCCTGAGCATTCCATGTCATTTTTTCAGGAATATGATTTTCATCCAGCTCTACATCTATCGTTATTTGAGTCTTTCTCATTTTTCTATTTTTCTAAATATGTTATTTTGTGAAGTTTAATGATTGAGCGTTCTTCCAGCTTCCATCATCAAACATCCAGCTTTATTATTCTTCTAATTTTGGTTTGTATCCTGCTTTATTAAAGATTTCTGTGGCATCCATTTTAAGGAAGTCAATCAGTTTAGTTTCAGGATTTTTCTTTAGATATTCTTTACAAATCTGCCATCCGATGTAAACACCAACCATGGGAGAAGATTCGTTATCAATTTCTGTATAAAACTTTGAAAATGGTCCAGGATTAATGAAACGGTCTACCAAACGGTGATCATCTCCAAAAATCAAATTCTGTTCAACAAAATAATTATAAACATTGGCTTGATTAGCCACAGACCAGTCGTATTGCTTTTTGTCGTAATCCATTTTCAGATAATCCGGCGTTTCAGGAAGAAAAGCATCCTGAAGCAACATTATTTTTCCGTTATACACCAAAAGATCAATAAATTTTTGATGATCGGGAGAAAAAGGAACAACCTGTTCTGCAAATATTCGTGAAACTTTAGGAACAATATTATTCGGATTCATAGATTTTTGAAAATAATTTTCCAATCCTTTATAATTCGGATTATTATTTCCCATAAAACCGCTCACATCAATAAATAGAAAATTGGTTTTATCATCAAAAAATATAGGATCCTGAATCATCTGTAATGTTGATGAAAACAGATATACTTTCGGTGTTTTAAACTCTGGAAAATAATACTTGATGTGCGAAAACAAATCCTGAAGTTCTTTTTGAAGCTTTGCCTGATCTATTTTTGAAATTGCTTCTTTATAAATCTTCACTTCATCAGGGTTCACTCTGTTTTTGGCAAAGTCGGCATCAGAAACCGTTCCCTGAAACCATGGAAACTTAGCTTTAAACTGACCCAAAGGAACATTTACATCGTACAATTCTTTTGAAATATCGGTAACTTCTACCTTCTCGGCAGGATTTTTTATTTCTACTTTCCAATCGGTCTCCTGCTCTTTTTTACAAGAGTTCAGTGCTAAAACTAAAAGGCATGAAAGTGCTGCAATTCTAAAAATCTTCATTATTTTTACATGAAATTAAAGATTACAAAAATAATGAATTAAACACAACTTAAGGATGAAATGTAAAATAATTACTTTACTTTTAATGATTTCTGCAATTCATTTTTTCAGTTGCCAAAATTTGGTTTTTAAAGATAAAAAATTTGAAAAAGCTGTTATAGAAAATTTTGATCTCAACAAAGATGGTTTTATCAATCACGAGGAAGCTGAAAAAACAGAAAATCTTTTCCTTGTCAATAAAGGTATTACCTCCGCTGATGATTTGGTTTATTTTAAAAATGCGAAAATGATTGTTCTTGATAAAAATACAATCTCAAAAATTTCGCTCATAAAACTAAATAAATTGGAGCTTTTTTCATGTGCTTATTGCGAAACACAAATTTTTTCAACAGAAAATCTTGATGCGTTAACTTCTCTTTATCTTGACAATAATCGGATGACAAATATTTCGCTGAAATCTACACCGAAAATTGATCAATTAACTATATCTTTAAATCAATTAAAGACGATTGATGTAAGTACACTCAACTATTTAAGAAGATTAAATATTGAGCATAATCAGATTCAAAAACTTGATATTTCTAAAAATTTAAACTTACAAATTTTGAATATTATAGGAAACCCATTGAAAGAAACTGACATCAAAAAAAGTACGAAAAACGCAACAATTTTAGGATTTGAAAAAAATTAAAATATGCATTTAGAAACAAAAAGACTGATTTTAAGAAAATTTGAAGAAACAGATTTTGAACGGCTATTTCTTCTCGACTCTAATCCTGAAGTGATGAAATATGTAGGAATGCCACCACTTTCAAAAGCCGAAGAATCGAAAGAAGTGGTAAAAATGATTATGAAGCAATATGAAGACAATGGCTTGGGAAGACTTGCCGTTATCGAAAAAGAAAGCGAACTTCTTATCGGCTGGAGCGGATTAAAACTCAATACTTCAGAAGTAAACGGATATCAAAATTTCTACGAACTTGGTTACCGTTTTTTACCTGAAACATGGGGAAAAGGTTATGCTACAGAATCGGGAAAAGCATCTTTGGATTATGGTTTTAATGATTTGAAGGCAGAAATAATTTATGCATATGCTCATTGTGAAAACACGGCTTCTAATCATATTTTAACGAAACTTGGATTTGAAAAAACAGGAGAATTTACCGAGCCAGACGGAATTTGTTTCTGGTACGAACTAAATGTCAAAAATTACACTTATTAATTATGAAAAAAATATTACCCTTACTTATATTTTTTTCTTCATTTTTTTTCTCTCAAAAAATTCAATTTAAGGATAAAAATTTTGAAAAAGTAATATTGGAGCGATATGACATTAATAAAAACGGAAGTATAGATCAGAATGAATACTCTTCTGTTACTACAATAAACCTTAAAGGAATACAAATTGAATCTTATGAAGATGTGTATTTATTTAGGGCAAGAAAACTATTGCTTGGAGATTTCCCAATAAAAAATCTTATAATAAAAAATCATCCAACCTTGGCTGTAGTTAAATGCGACAATTGTGATTTAACAACATTTGAAATTGAGAATAATCCTAATCTCAATAGTATTTATATCTATAAAAATAAATTAAAAAATATTGTCATAAAAAACTGTCCAAACATTGATTATATTAATTTATCAGATAATAATATTTCTGAAATAAATTTAGATCAATTTCAAAAATTAGAAACTCTTCATATCAGTAATAATAATCTATTGATATTAAATGTGCAAAATCTACCTAAATTGAAATTGCTTACATTAGATGGAAACCACATTAAAAAATTGGATATTTCTAAAAATCCCAAACTATATTCTGTAACAACTTATGGAAATGGATCAAAAAAAATAGATATTATAAAATCTAAAGATTTTAAAGGAGAAATAGTGGATGTAAATCCATATATAAGAAAGAAAGAACTTCTTCCTCCACCTCCGCCTCCGGCAGGAAATCATAATAATTAAACCCTAAAAAATATACAATGCAGACACAAAAAGTAATAGATCATATCGTAGAATGGCTGAAAGATTATGCCGAAAAATCGGGAGCTAAAGGTTATATTTTAGGAGTTTCGGGTGGTGTAGATTCTGGAGTAGTTTCTACTTTGGCAGCGATGACAGGTTTGAAAACTTTGTTAATCGAAATGCCAATTCGCCAAAAAGAAGATCAGGTAAACCGAGCTTGGGAACACATGAATGATCTAAAATCTAAATTTCCGAATGTGGAAGCAATGTCTGTGAATCTAACACCAGCTTTTGAAGAATTATACAAGACTTTTGATGTACATGATGATGAATTTCCGAATGAGAAATTGGCTTTTGCGAATACAAGATCACGTTTGAGAATGCTGACTTTGTATTATTACGGGCAAATCAACGGACTTTTGGTTTGCGGAACCGGCAATAAAGTAGAAGATTTCGGAATTGGTTTTTACACCAAATACGGTGACGGCGGTGTAGATGTCTCTCCTATCGCTGATCTTTACAAAACTGAAGTTTATGAATTAGCGAGAGCTTTAAATCTTGTTAAAAACATTCAGGAAGCCATCCCTACAGACGGACTTTGGGACGCAGAAAGAACTGACGAAATGCAGATTGGCGCAACCTACCCAGAACTTGAAAAAATTCAAAAAGAATGGGGAACAAAAACTGAAGCCGATTACAATGGTAGAGATCTGGAAGTTTTTAAAATTTTCAGCAGAATGAATAAAGCAGCGCAACATAAAATCAACCCAATTCCGGTGTGTGAGATTAATGAAGAATGGAGGAATTAATGAATGTAACAATTTATCAATGTAACAGTTTACCAATTAATTATTACATTGATACCCTTATAAATTGGTAAATAAAATTATATGAATTCTAAAATACGATCGCTATTCTTTGCCTGTCTCGGACTCCTTTTTGGAATGTCTGTGATGTATATTTACAATAATTTTATTGCAGAGAAAAAAGCACCTTCTAAAACCGAGAAAGTATCCAAAAAATCAAATAGTTCTGATTATAAAGAAGGAAATACAATTGAAAACAGCAGTGAAATTTATTCTATCACAGAACAAACTACTGTAATTAATTATGTGAAGAAAAATCACAAACTTCCCGATTATTACATCACAAAAAATGAGGCTAAAAAGCTGGGTTGGAATCCTTCTCAGGGAAATCTTTGCGAGACTCTTCCCGGAAGAGTAATCGGTGGAGATTATTTTGGAAACCGTGAAGGGAAACTTCCAAAAGATGAAAAATATTTTGAAGCAGACGTAAACTACAACTGTGGAAATAGAAATTCTGACAGAATTATTTTCACAAAAAAAGGTGATGTGTATTTAACTAAAGATCACTATAAGAGTTTTGAGAAGAAATAGTCATTTATTTTTAGTTATCCTGTTTTTATGGTCTTACTCATGCAGTGATAAGAAGGATACTCTCATTAAAAAAGAAAAGGAAAAATTAGTTACTATTCTGATTCAACCTTTTAAGGACATGAATTCTGAGACGACAACGTTTATCACCCATGAAATCACAAAAGTTTATCCACATGTAAAAATTCTCGAAGCAATCGATTTACCCCACAAAGCCTATTATAAAGATAGGAACCGCTACAGAGCAGATTCAATTATTAAACATTTAAGTAAAAATACAAAAGATGGATTTGTAACAATAGGTTTAACGACAAAAGACATCAGTACAACAAAAGGTACCATTAAAGATTTTGGTGTTATGGGATTAGGGTTTCAACCCGGAAAATCTTGTATTGCATCGAGTTTCAGATTAAACAAAAACAATAAAAACGAACAGTTTTTCAAAGTTGCAATACATGAAATTGGTCATACGCAAGGTCTTAAACATTGTCCCGAAAGATCATGTTTTATGAGAGATGCGGAGGGTAAAAACCACACCGATGAAGAAACTGACTTTTGTACTAAGTGTAAAAATTTTTTAAAAACTAAAAATTGGAAATTTTAATTAAATAACCATAACCTTCATTGATTTACTTCTCACAATAGTCTATCATTGAAAACACTTACATTTGCACATTAGAAATTTAAACAAAACTATGAATACAATATACATCGACTTTACAGAAATCGGAGATTACGAAGATTTTTATACCCAACTTAAAGAAAAGGTAAAACTTCCGGAACATTTTGGAGATAATCTTGATGCGCTTTCAGATGTAATTTCTGGGGATTTAGAAATGCCTCTTCATCTAGAATTTGTAAATATGAGTGTAGATCATCTTGAACTATTTGAAGACCTTCTGACCACTTTGGAAGATGCGGAAGATGAAGTAGAAGATTTCACATTCACCTATTATCTCGAGCAATATGAAGATGAGGGCGAAGAAGGCGAGGATGAAGAAATTGAAGAAAAATAAATCTTAATATTCTTACAAACTCCTATAAAAAAACGTGACAGCTTTTAAAAGCCTGTCACGTTTTTATTTTCTACTCAATTATTAAAGACTTGAGTATTTTTTTGAAAAATTATCTTCCTAAAACCTCAGTAATAGGATTACCGACATTTCCACTTGGGAACTGAATGTGCAACAAAGCTGAAACCGTCGGCGCAATATCGGTCATATGATATGGCTTATTACTTTCACCATGTTTAATTCCCCAACCCATAAAAATCAAAGGAATATGGGCGTCATAAGAATTCCAAACACTGTGTGTAGTTCCTGTTTTTGAATACGGAGGAAGCATAGAATCGTGAGAAATCAATTGAATATCGCCACTTCTCTGTCTATTAATTCCGTTAATAATTCTTTGTTTTATCGGTTCAGGAATTGTTGCTTCCTGTACTTCGGTTGTAGACACAGCGTATAAAACGGTAGGATCTTTTTCTAATTCGTGAATTGCAAATTCTTTGATATCTTCCAATTCAAGCTTATTGTCAGCCATTAATTTTCTATCGAAATAAATCTGGTAGTTATCAACACCATTAATTAATTGATCAACGCCAAACTTAGCTTTCAGTTTTTCATTTAAATTTTTCTCCATTCCTTCACCGAAAAATCCTGTATTGATTTTATGCTCTTTCAGGAAACCTACAGAATGAGCGCCACCGTGATCTGCAGAAACAAAAACCGTGTACTGATTCTTTCCAACTTTCCCGTCTAAATATTTAAAAAACTGAGCCAAATCTTGATCTAACCTTAAATAAACATCTTCAACTTCGATAGAATTTGGTCCAAATTTATGTCCCGCATAATCTGTTGAAGCTAAATTGATTGCCAAAATATCAGTTACATCATCTGCTCCTAAATTTTCACCTTCTACAGAAGCTTCAGCTAATTTTAAAGTCAGTGTATTTCCAAAAGGCGTGTAACGGATGTTATCTTTTTTAGTTTTATAATCTTCAGCCAAATTATTATAAGGGAAAACAGGAGTTTTTGAACTTCCTAAAAGCCCTTCCCAAGGAGAATTGTCTGGCGAACTTTCTGTGTATTGGTTAATTGGCAATAAAGTATTCCAACCATTTGCCACCAACTGATCCGGAAGATTTTGAGAATTGAAAGACTTTACCCATTGCGGCAAATCATTCATATAATAAGTACTCGTAATAAAATCTCCGGTAGAATCGTCAAACCAATAGGCTCCATTTGGTGTATGGCCTGCAGGAAGAATTGACGCTCTATCTTTTAGAGAAACTCCCACCACTTTCCCTTGAAAGTTGGTTGCTAATCTCAGTTCATCTGTAACGGTAGTAGACCAAAGATTTTTTGGAGAATGGCTTCCTACTTTTACATTGGTTGTACCGACAGGTTGTACATTTTCATCGGTCGTACAATATACATTTTTGCCCGTTTCTTTATCCGTCCAGTCATTTCCCGCAATCCCATGAATCGCAGGAACCGAGCCTGTATAAATAGAAGTATGCCCTAAAGCTGTAACCGTAGGAACGTAAGGAATATGTACATTATTTAAGGAATATCCTTTATTCAAAAGTCTTTTGAAACCATCATTCCCATATTTGCTGTAATATCGGTAAAGATAATCCCACCTCATCTGGTCAATTACCAAACCTACGACCAATTTGGGTCTGTCAACCTGATTGTTTTTATTTTTCTGAGCATCGATTGTAATCACAGACAGCAATGTAACTGCTGCAATTGAAATTTTCCTAAACATTGTATCACTTTTTAGTGCCACAAATTTACGGGTTTTGAAAGTCTTGATGTATGAAATTATAATTAAATTTCATCATTCAAAACTCTATTCTGGCGAAAGAAAGCATAATTTTCATGCTAAAAATCTAATGCAACAACGTTTTTTTGAGTCATAAAAGCAAAAAATTCAACTTATTGATTTTAATCATTTTAAATTAACAAATATCTGTTATCTTTAAAAATTACTCGTTATCATGAAAAAAACATCAGTTCTTCTTATCTTTTTTCTATTTCAACAATACATTTTCGCTCAGAAAGAGCAATATTACGATTTCATCAAAACCTGGAATTTCATTAAATATTATCATCCCGACGTTGCAAGCGGAAAAATAAATGCCGACAGTTTATTTTTGGTGAATGTAAAAAACGTAAGTTCTCAAGATGATTTTAATTCTGTGACCAATAAACTCATTTCAAATCTCAATAAAAAACTCACTACTTCTGTTCCTGTTGAAACATCAAAAGACATTCTTACAAAAAATCAGAACTTCGACTGGTTTCAGAAAAACAAAAAAATAAGTGCTGAAAATAAAGATGTACTCAACTCTATTTATATTCATCGATATAATTTTGAAAACCTTCCAAAAGAAAAGTTGGTAAGCGATGAAAAAGAATATTCGTTTCCGAAAACTGAAAATCTACCTTTAGAATACCGTTTGCTTATTTTAGCGAAAATTCAGGGCGTTGTAGATTATCTTTTTCCACACAAATATCTTATGGATAAAGATTTTGATGTTTTTTTTAAAAATAAAATAGACGAAACAGTAAAAACAAACTCAAGAAAAGATTTTGAAATTATTTTAGCAAAATTGGTTGCCAAAATGGAAGACAGCCACTCTTTAAGTTTTTATCGTCATTTGAATGACAAGAAAGAAATTTTCAACGCTTCTTACTTTGCTCCATTTGATTATCAGATTGTGGATAACTATATTTTAATTACTAAATTAATTTTTCCGGAAATCTGTGCTAAAGCTCAAATCAATGTAGGCGACAGAATACTTTCTATGGGTGAAAAAAGTATTTCACAAATTATTAAAGAGAAAAGCGAACTTATCTCAGCTTCGAATACAGAAAAACTAAGATTCACTCTTTCTAACTACCCAAACAACTTGATTTGGAACGATAATCTGCAAACTAAAACATTAAAAATACAGTCTGCAAAAGATGGTAAAACCGACACTAAGATGGTTGAGTTTATTGATTTGAACGACAAAGCCATGTATGCTGTTTTAGAAAAATATTTAATTGAGAAAATACAGAAAAAAGAAAATCATCAACTCATTCATCCTGATGTTGCCTATTTTAAAACCAATAAAACATTAGGCTTCATCAATAATGTGGATGATGATAAAATAGATGCTAAAATGGACAGCATTTTAAACAGCGCTTCACAGAAAAAAGCAATTGTTTTTGATATGAGAGAATATCCTGATTGGGGCGGTTTTGTTTATCATTATATCTACAAATATTTTTCACCTGCAGAAAATTATTTTGGAAAATATTATAAACCGAATTTAAAAAACATCGGAACATTTGTCTACAAAGATTATGATTATTTCCCGTCAATTCCAGACAAAACAATGCATAGTTACAAAGGAAAAGTTTTCATTCTTGTCAACCCGGAAACCCGAAGCGCCAGTGAATGGTACAGCATGAGTTTACAAAAAATATTTCCGCAATCTCTAACCATCGGCCAACAAACTTCCGGCGGAGACGGTGATATGGTAAAAGTAAAACTTCCGGGAAATTATGTTTTGGAATTTACAGGAAACGGAATTTTTTACCCTGACAATTCGCAAACCCAACAAATAGGAATCAGAATGAATAAAAAGATAAAATATTCTGATAAGGCTATTTTGGAGGAACGTGATTTGGAATTTGAGAGGATATTAAATGAAATTCAAAAATAAATTAGTGTCTTTAATACAATAATTTAAAGATTTTCAGCATTATATCATTACAACTAATAAATAAACCTTCCAATGAGTCTTAAAACTTTCTTTATTTTTCTATCAATTTTCTGGGGACAATTTTACATGGCTTATCCAATTGATCCTGCAAGTTTAAGAGTTCTCATTACAGATTCTCAAAATATTGTATACGCACACGTAAAACAAATAAAAGCAAACGAAGGTTCTTTTAAAAGTACATTCAATATGAGTCATATTGCTGTTTTGGAAATTAAAGAAACTTTACAAGGAAACATTAAAAGTAAAACTGTGGAAGTTTATTTTTCCCCGGAATATTCATGTCCCCTACCTGCAATTTATGAACTTGGAACAAATGTTATCGCGTTTTTAGATAAAGAGATGGAGAAATATACGACTCACTCGTTAAGTTATGGTTTAAAAAAAGTCAATGAAAATGGGTATTCTGCGTATAAAACCAGAATAAAAGATTATCAAATAATTATGAAAATTAGTGATAATATAGAGAAAAAAGAAAAGACAATTGATTGGCTTATCGACTGCGCTTCTCATAAAGCCACAAGAAGTGAAGGGTTGATGGATCTTTATGAAAAAGGAACATTTATGTCATTTTACGATTATTCTAAAGAACAAGATGTTAGAACTTACCCATTAACCCAAAATCAAAAAAAAAGATTAAGAAATTTATTCTTTAAATCTGAAAACATTGATTATGAAATTGTTGGAATAACGAATTTAATAGCTAAAAAAAATGACTCTAAAATTATTAGCTATTTAATAAATTATTTAAAGAAAAATAAAAAGTCTTGTTGCAATAATGCTATAATGTTCAAAATTGCTGAGTTGTCAGACAAGAAGGAGTTAAAAAATATTGTGGAAAAGATGCAAAGTCTTGATCTTTTGGAAGAAAATTATCAACAGCAAAGAGAAATTTTAAATAAAGAATTTATAAATTCTCTATAATAATTCACATTTATAATTTAACATAATTTTAAACTTTCTTCAGCTTCTTTAGCACCAATTTTGCTACCACCAAAAGGCAGAATTCCACATCTCAACCTATTGAATATGAAGAATACACTTTTAATAAGTGCTTTGGCGGTGCTTACTTTATGGTCGTGTGATAACAAAAATCAGAATAAGATTGCTTCTCAGGAAGCTGAAAATATAAAGTCAGACAAACGTGAATATCCATCGGAAACAATTTCAGATACGGGTTACAACATCAGCAAAATTCCTATCACTGATAAATTTCACGGCGTTTTCCCTTATTTCCAACTTCCGGAAGGGTATGCTTTTACCGACCCTAATTCTTATCAGGGAGATGGACAAACCAAAGATTTTGATAAAGAATATTTCTACGACCATGGCTCCTACACTTCAATGGAGGGGAAAACCTTCAAAGCCGAGATTAGAATTTCTGAAGAATTTAAACATAAAAAGTTTTCACCCCTTGAGATTCAAAAAAGCTTTGATGAGCTCATTAAAAATCTCGGTGGAGTAAAAATAAATACAGGAGAACCTTTAAGAGATGGCGAAGAAGAACGCATAAAAAAAGAAGATCCGGAAGCCTATAACTTAGGATACATGCATTCTTGCAACAACTGGAAAAATGTAAATACCTACATTATTCGCACTGCCGAGAAAACTGTTTTCGTACAATACAACCTTGGCAAAGACCAAACAAGCATTACGGTTTTAGAAACAAAACCTTTTGAAAATAAAATGTCTATTGTACAGGAAAAGCCTGAAAAAGATTCTTTAGATAAAAAGAAAAAGTAAGAGCCTGTTTAAGTTTTATTAATTTAAAATCTGTATGATTGCTTTTGATTTTTTTCCATCAGTTTTTATATAATTCTCGCAGATTGTACAGATTTAGCGGATTAAAAGCAGAGAAATTAATCTGTTTAATCAGCAAAATCTGCGAGATAAATTATTCTCATTTAAATTGAAACAAACTTTAAATATTTTAAAAGAAAATCTATAAGCCTTTGCAAAAATCTGCAGAGGTTTTTTATGCACAATCTTTACAAACTCCGGTTAAAATACAATTGACACTTTCAACCTGATATCCTTTTTCCAAAGAAAACTGAACCGCAACCGGTAAACATTCTATGGTTTGACATTGCGTACACCGAAAATGAAAATGATGATTCGCCAGTTTTTTATCTTCACATTTAATGCATACGGCAAAATATTGCTTTCCGTCTTCGGCTACAATTTTGTGGAGAATTTTGTCTTCACAGAATCGGTTGAGAACGCGATAGATGGTTGCTCTATCGATATCGATTGCAATATTTTTCATAATAGCTTCCTGACTCATCGCTTTTTTAGAATCTGCTAAAACATTCAAAACTGCATCTTTGGTGGGTGTACTTCTTCTTATCATTTTATTAATGCGATTATGTTGCAATAATAAAAAATTATTCTAACTTTGACAAACTTTTCAGGGAAGAATATTTTCATAAAAATTTAAAAATCAGGAATTATGAATGAAACAGAATACGAAGTAATCATTATCGGGGGAAGTTATTCCGGGCTTTCTGCTGCGATGGCTTTAGGAAGATCATTAAGAAAAACTTTAGTGATAGACAGCGGAAAACCCTGCAATGAACAAACGCCTCATTCTCATAATTTTCTGACTCAGGACGGAAAATCGCCCAAAGAAATTGCAGAAAGTGCAAAAAAGCAAGTAAGCGACTATGAAACCGTTCACTTTCACCAAGGAAAAGCAGTTGATGCTAAAAAAACTGAATTAGGTTTTGAAATCATTACAGAAAACGACGAAAAATTTCATTCAAAAAAATTAATTGTTGCAACGGGAATTGTAGATGAAATTCCAGACATCAAAGGTTTTAAGGAATCTTGGGGAATATCTCTGATTCATTGTCCTTATTGTCACGGCTATGAATACAGAAATAAAAAAACAGGGATTATTGCCAATGGAGACAAAGCCATACATATTTCTTCGCTTGTTAAAAATCTAACTGAAGACGTTACCATTCTCACTCGTGGAAAAGAAGTTTTCACAGCTGAGCAAAAAGAAAAATTGAAGCGAAACAACATTCAGATTATTGAGCATGAAATATCGGAATTGAAACACCAAAATGGAATCGTTGAAAGCATTATTTTCTCAGACCAAACAGAAATGAATTTTGATGCAGTTTACGGAGCTTTTCCTTTTCACCAACACTCTGAAATTCCAAAAATATTAGATTGTGAGTTTACAGAATTTGGTCACATTAAAACAGATCAGTTTCAGAAAACAAATATTCCGGGAGTTTTTGTTTGCGGCGACAATTCATCAATGATGCGTTCAGTTTCTAACGCTGTGATGACCGGAAATGTAGCCGGAGCAATAGTGAATATGGAACTGGTGACGGATTATTTTTAAGCGAATATTAAATCTGAGTATTTAATCATTTGAATTCAGTTTTCAAAACCCAAAATTACTTATCTTTAAAATCAACATTCAAAAACATGATGAATAAAGAGCTTTGGAAAAAAATTGAAGATTTCGATTTTGATTTCCCTAAAAGTGAGTATGATTTTACATTAAGGCTGGCTCATGAAAATTATTGGACTCAGAATTTTACAAAACAGGCAGTTTTAGAATACAAAAAATTCATGTATCTGGCTGCGGTTTCAGAAATGATGGTTTCGCCTTCTGAGATTGTCGATACCGTGTGGCATCAACATCTTATTTTCACTAAATCTTATTCAGAATTTTGTAAAATTCTAGGGAAGCAGATTCAGCACATTCCTTCTACTCACAATAAAGAAGATTTTCAGAAATTTAAACTTGCCAAAGAACGTACAACAAAATTATACGAAACTGAATTTGGAAAACACCCTGAAAACATCTGGAATTATTCAAACCCTTTTGAAAGTCTACACCTAGGAAAATCAAAATTCAAACTAAGAACCGCATTAATTGTAGGGATATTAGCATTCGTTGTTCTAAGTTTTCCTCTATACTTTTTGTTGAAATCTTTATATCTAAGCATTGAAAATCCTGATTTTATTTTCCTATTTTTAGGATTAACCGTAATCACTTTTACAGGATTAGAATGGTATAACCGAAGAAAATTTGCACAGGCAGCTCATTTATTCAGTAAAGATTCTTTTATATTTAACCTTCAACCTTATGAATTAATTTACCTTAAAAACAAAAATATTTCTCCCGTCATCAACGGAGCCGTGAATGAACTAATTGATAATGGCTCGATAAAAATAAACGCAGACCAAACAATTAGCACCAACAAACTAACATTTATAAAATCACGAGAACATCAACAAATTGTCGATTTACTAAATGAGCTTGGAAAGACTTCTTACTCAAATTTTTTCATTCAGCTTATTAAAAAACCTGTCTTTACAAATATGATTAATTCAATGGAGGCTGTTAAAAAATATTTTAACAGGTCAAGGTTTTTTTCCAATTTGTTTGTCCTAAATTTAATTGTTTTTCTTTCATTAATGATGTTTGGATTTCTCAGAATCACAACAGGAATTTTACGTGAAAAACCAATTCTTCAAATAAGTTTTGTCGTTATTATTTTAATTTTTATGATGATTGGATATCTATTCAGGCTTACTCTTTTGTTTGGTTCTAAAATTTTACCCAACTTATACAAAACCGTTATATTACCGAAGAAAAACACCAACAACGATTGGCAATGGAGCTATTTTCTTTTGGGAACTGCAGTTTTAACAACGTCTTTTGCACCTTTAACCAATCAAACTACAGCTATTACTTCTGATGGTGGTTGCGGAACTTCATCATCAGACTCTTCTTGCGGCGGAAGCTCGTGCAGCAGTTGTGGCGGTTGTGGTGGAGATTAATTAAATTTTTAATATATATGAAAACAACACTTCCATTTTACGCTATCGTATTATCATTAGCCATTTTTTCCTGCAAATCGGAGAATAAAGAAACCGAAAAACAAATCATTCCTACTGAACAATCTGTTGAAATTAAAACGGATAAAAAACCTGTCGACAAAAAGGAAATTCAGGATATCGATTTATCCGAATACAGCCAACTTGCTCCTATTGAATTGAAAGATTCTAAAAATAAAAATGTTTTCAAAAAATACGGAACAGAATTCAGTGGAAACTGTTATGCCTGTGATTTAGCAATATTCAAAATCAACAAGAAAAATTTTGATATCGTCAATGTTTGTGACGAAAATGATTTTGAAAAGTTTAAAGACTTCAAGTATGAAAAATCAGGGAATAGTTTAAAAGTAATCACCTCAGAAACAACTTTCATCTTTACTAAAGTTGAAAACGAACCTATTTACAAGCTCACATTTGAAGGCAAAAAACCGGAATTGAAAAATAAAAGAATCTCAGAATTTTACACTCTTCAAAATTTGATTGAAAAATTTGAGGAACATGATTGTGGAGATTTTCAAGGATAAAAATATTCAGTTAAATTTAAGATAAATCGTGCAGAAATATATTAAAATCTTTTCCATTATATCCTATTCATTAATAATGTTAATGGGACAAATGATACCTATTCCTTTTATTTTATGGCTTAGTTTTGCTGTTTTTGATTTTGGAAATATTGATCAACTTTTTGCATTTTTTGGTATTGCAGGAATTATTCTCAGCTTTATAAAAAGCAAACACTCAGTTTTAATTTCGTTAATCAGTTTTATACTTATGAATTTGGCAATTGCAAGCCGATTGATGTACGTTTCTATTGAAGCTTTAAATTATCCTGCCTTTACAATCCCATTTTTAATATTTATCATTAGTCAGATAATATTGATAACTCTAAAAATAATCAATAGACAAAAAACACCAAGCAATCAACCTTATTAAAAAACAATATATTTTGACTAAAGCCGAAGTTAACTCTTTAATTAAAGTCGGGCTAAAGCCCAACTCTATTGATAAAAACATCAAGTAATTGATTGCTAGCAAAAAAATCCGCACTCTTTCGAGCGCGGATTTCATTTATATAAAGTTTAATAAAAATTAAAACTTCAAATCACCATTTACTTCTCTTACCGCTTGTGCAGCTTCAGCAAATTTAGCTTTTTCTTCTTCAGTTAAAGAAATTGTTACGATGCTTTCAACACCGTTTTTCCCGATAATTGCAGGAACACCAAGACAAATATCGCTTTCGCCATACTCTCCGTCAAGCATTAATGAACAAGGAATCATTTTCTTTTGGTCACATGCAATTGCCTGAACCATTACAGATACTGCAGCACCCGGAGCGTACCAAGCAGAAGTTCCTAATAATTTAGTTAATGTAGCACCACCAACTTTAGTTTCTTCGATTACATATTGTTGTTTAGCTTCGTCAAGAAACTCAGTTACTGGAACTCCGTTTCTTGTCGCTTTGCTCAATAAAGGAAGCATACCAGTATCACTGTGAGCAGCGATTACCATACCGTCTACGTCAGAAATTGGAGCTTCTAAAGCTTCAGCCAATCTGTATTTGAATCTTGCAGAATCTAAAGCACCACCCATACCGATGATTTTGTGCTTAGGAAGACCTGAAGTTTTGTGTACCAAATAAGCCATAGTATCCATTGGGTTAGAAACCACAATAATGATTACGTCCGGAGAGTTTTTTACTAAGTTTTCAGTAACTTCTTTTACAATTCCAGCGTTGATACCGATTAATTCTTCTCTTGTCATTCCTGGTTTTCTTGGAATTCCAGAAGTGATTACTGCTACGTGAGAACCTGCTGTTTTGCTGTAATCTCCTGTTGTACCCGTAATTTTTGTATCAAATCCGTTCAAAGATGCAGTTTGCATCAAGTCCATTGCTTTTCCTTCAGCAAAACCTTCTTTAATATCTACTAAAACTACTTCTGAACAGAAGTCTTTCATTGCGATGTATTCTGCACAACTTGCTCCTACAGCGCCTGCGCCTACTACAGTTACTTTCATAATATATTGATTTATTGTTTTTAATGGTATTATGGAACTTTACAGTTTCATAATATTACTTTTTATTATTTATTTGTTCGTTTAATTTTTTGCTTCCCAAATGTACAAATTCCCGAAAAATTGAGCAATCTTTCGGGAATTTTAATTATTATTTAAGAAAATTAATTAACGTTTAATAAAAACGTATATAATTTTTTAGCGCCTGCTAACACTTCATTATAGTTTTCTTCAGTAACTTCAGTGTCTAAAACTTCTTTGAAATTCTTCCACATCGATCCTGTATTTTCCTGATAACAACCGAAGAAATTAAATGTTACATTATCAAATCCTTCAGTTTTAGAAAGTTGTTTTGCGATAACGTTTCCACCTAAAGTAGAACCTTCAATCACATACATTGCTCCCAAAGCTTCAAAATCATTAGCCAATTCAAAATCGTGAGACGGAGTTTGATTTTCTAATGCCAAACTTGCCAAATCTTTCTCAATCAAAGGAAGTTTTACTCTTTGATTTAATTGAAGTTTTTCAGAAAACTTATCAGAAAGACTGGTGAAAATTTTGTTTTCACTGTGAAGCAACATCAAATAATTGGTGTTGATGATTTTTTTATAATCTTCTAAAGTAAAGGTTTTATTAAAAATTTTTTCAGAGCTAAATAATTTTTCAGCTGCATCGTGATACTCGGCTGTATTTTGTTTTAGATATTCAGATACCATATTTTTGTTTTAAAGTTGTACAAAATTAGGTTTTTGAAACGTTAAAATAAAACAAGTTCCATCTTTATTACTCTCATAATCTACATTTCCACCCAATCTGTTCATAATTCTGTGAACAATAGAAAGGCCTACTCCATTTCCTTTAAATTTTTTGGCATTATCCATACGGTTGAAAATTTTAAACATTTTATGCTTATTTTCTTCCGGAATACCGATACCGTTATCTTTGATACGATAAATAATTTTGTCTCCCGCTTCTGTACCTTCTATTTCAATTATCGGCTGCTCCTGGTCTGACGAATATTTTACTGCGTTATTGATGATATTTAAAAACACCTGATGCAACATCGTTTTATCGGCCAACACTTCCGGACATTCTTTAATCACCACCATACTTTTCTGGCTATCGTAGGTGATTTTTGCATTCTCAGTAATATTCTTAATGGTAAGATTGGTCTCAATGGTTTCAAGCTGTATTTCGCTGTGTTTTGCACGGCTCAGCTGAAGCACATTCTGCATCATTTCTGCCATACTATCAATCTCACCGATAATAGAATTGATTTTAGTCTTATTCTTGTCTGATGGGTTTTCTAAACTGTTGAGTAACATCTGTGCATTCAGCTTCATCACGGTAAGCGGAGTTCCCAAATCGTGTGAAATCGTATAAGAAAAACTGTCGAGCTCTTCATTTACTTTTTTCAGCTGGTCATTCAGTTTTTTTATGGTAATATACTGTTTGTGAGAAGTTTCAAGAATCAAATCACGGATTAAATCTACTGCGATTACATTTTTAGCACCCCATCTTTTAGAATTTCCTTTGTTATTTTCCGTAAAAACCTGAAAAGATGTACGAGGAGAAACAAATTGTGTCTCTACGCCGTCTTTCGAACACACATCAATTTTTTTCTCCGGATTTCCAGCCCAATTAATATGCTCGTCAAATTCTTTTCTAAACCATATTAAAATTTCTTTTTTACTTCTTTCAATAAAATAAATGATAATTCCGGCGGTATCTGAATTTAAATTTAATTCTTGTCCATAATCTTTTAGAAAGCTGTTGCTTACAAAAACATTTTGCGGTGTATTTTGATAAGCCCAATCAACAATTCTATCAATCGTTTCATTATCGGGGGTTAAACCATCTGTCACAATCTCTGTATCAGAAATAATGGCCAATCCGTCAGCTTTTGGCATCAGTCTTAGTTCAGATTTATTGGCATCTAAAGAGTCAAATAAAGTTCCATGTTTCAGGAATTCAGATTTTAAATTATTTAATTTTTCATTTAAATCTAATCGATATTCCAGCTCTTTTTTAGCTTTAAAAGAAGAATAGGCATTGGATGCTAAAACGGTAAAAATCCCCGCCTGTACGCGATCTTCAAGATCTACATGCTTCGCTTCAGAATTATGACAAGTTACCAATCCCCACAATTTATCATCAATAATAATGGAAATACTGAAACTTGATGAAGCTCCCGAGTTTTTTACATATTGACCATGAATGGGCGACATCGCTCTGGAAGAAGAAAAAGTAAGATCGATATTGGTTTCTGTACGACTCAAAACACGAACAGGCTCTGAATAGACATCAGAAAAAATTCTTTTTCTTTTCTTTTTGTACAATTCACGTGCTTGTCTCGGAATATCATGTTCGGGATAATGAAGCCCTAAATAACTGTCAAAATGATCGTTGGTTTTTTCGGCAATCACCTTTCCTGAGCCATCACTCATAAATTTGTAGACCATAATACGGTCATAATTGATGATATTGAAAATGGTATTCAAAAGCTGATTCCAAATCTCCTGATCATTATCTACAATATAGAAATTATCATATTTATTGGTAATCCGCTTCTGATGATTTTCAGTAACCTCTTCAAATTCTAAAAAAATATAATCATTGGCACGAAAAACAGAAAAATGATATTGTTTTTCGTTTAAAAAAATTTTGTCGAAATAAGTTTCGTTATCTTTTCTCAATAGAAAACCGTCGTCTTTGAAGATTTCAGAATCTATTACCTGCTGAAAAACATCAGGAAATTGGGAAAGTTTTTTCCCGAAAAGTCCTTCGGAATTTTCAATTTTAAAAATCTCGGTAATATTTTCACTGAAAAAAGTAATGGTAAGAGAAGCTATGTCTATGCCAATCAAGTATCCAAAACTTTGTATGTGGCCCGGAACATGAATGGGCTCATCATGACATTCTACAAAATTCATAGTATCTAATAAGTAATCAAAGATACTGATTTAAATACGCAAATTGAAAGATGTGGTATGCAATATTGATTTCGTATTTATAATTAACAAAAATTATGACAAATTAAAACAAAATACAATATCCAATTAAAAAAAACCAAAATTACTTAAGATAATTTTGGTTTTTTTTAATTAATTCCGAGATTCAATTTCCAATGTTAAATTGTGGAGTTATCTTATTTAATTCCCTTTATTTCAGCCTGTAAACCGTCAGTTATTATAATATAAAAATGTCTTTTATTTAAAGAATCCAAAGCTTCAATTTTTGAAACATTGTTTTTAAAACTTTCTCTTAGACTTCTTTATCAAAGTAAAGCATATAAAATTTTCCTTTATCATCCTGCCCTTGTTCCAGCATTTTTCGGTCACCGTGAATGTAAATATGGAAATTTTTATCCAATTTAATAATACTTTTAAAATGGCGCTGCGTCTTTTTTACCGCCGCTTCACTGATTGGGAATTCTTCAGCAATGTTGATCTGCATTTCTTGCTCGTAATCGGTTTTAAAATTATTAAAACTTTCAATCACATGCTCGTCTTTCAGTACCTCAGCGGCAAATTCATCCAGCTTAAACTCTTCTTTTTCTTTAAAGAAATTAATCGATTGGTTTAAAAAATCTGCCTGATCTGCTTTTGAAACTTCGAATTCTTGAGGAAGCTGCTTTACGATAAAATCTTTGTAAACCATCAGAGCTTCCTGCGTGTGGAAATACTCATCATCACGCTGTTTTACTTTTAAGAAATCTTCGAACCAGTAATACATATCTCCGTTTTTGTTGTTATCAACCACGGAAAGTACATAGCCACTTTCTTTATTGTTATTGTAAATTAAGGCTGCTTTATCAATTTTTGAAAGACTGATTCCTTGGTCTTTTTCAATTTCGAAAGATTCGTTTTTAGGGAATATCTTTAAGAAAGAATCTCTTTTTTCGGTTTTAAAAATCCCGATTTTATCTACTCTTTCTTCGCTTTCTCTTTCGTCTTCAAAGAAAACAATGAATAACTCTCCACCTTGAACGCGTGGATTTTCTGCAGCTTCGAAAAGATGTTTAGCAATATTTTCTGCTTCCCAAAGGAACTTGGCTTTATCATCAAAAATCTCAGACACCGAACTGAAAACCGGATTGTTTACCAAATAAGAATCGCTGTAGAATTGATAGGTTTCTTCAGTTTTAAAAGAGCCTAAAAAGTAATTTTCTAGCATCTCTACTGTACCTTCATCCAACTGAAGCTCTTCCTGTGAAAGTATAAGTGATTCTCCGTTGATTTTATTTCCTACTCTGTGGACTACAATTTTTGTAAACATCGATGATTTTTTATGGATTGCAAATATATTTAATCTGAAAGTTAAAACGGAATAAATATCTCTTTTCTTTGAATCTGAAAATTAAAAATTTGAATATCCTACTTGTCACATTATGCTAAATTTTAATGCTAAAGGTTTGAAAATACATTTGACTTCGTTGAATTTATGATTTAATTCAGTTAAGAAAAGTATGACATCTTTCAGTTATGGCAGATAAAAAGCACTCTTATTCAAATTTTGGCAGAATCTTTCATTACATTATTTAAATGGTTTATTACATAATCGTAAAAACTGAGTATTACTATTAGCATTAATAATCAACGAATTATAATTTTAATCACTAAACAAAGATTTATAATATGTGCGAAAGTTGCCATTAATAAAAGATTTCTCAAAGGGTAAGAAATTAAAACAAAATTCACATAAGAAACAGTTTTTTAATATTACAATCAAGAACTTGGTACAGTTTTGGCTAATACAAGAATGTTTTGAAAAAATATTTAAAATGAAGAATATTGACAAGAAAGTAATTAATGAAAATGGGGCAATTGAACATTTAAAAGTATTCTATCCTTCGTTACAAAAGGAAATCGTGCAACTTTCAGCACAAGATAACTTTGCAGGAATTATTCAGACAACAGTAGATCACCTGAAAAACCTGTTACAGGAATCGAAAATCAACATTGTGAATCACAACATCAAAATGATGGGCTGGATTTACAGGAATGGAACGCAAAACGTAAAACAGATTATCGAAAATCTTTTTGTAAGGTCTTTCAAGAGTTTTAAAAAGCAAACCGACACTCATCAATGGGATATTTTATATCAATATATGCCGGTAAGTTTTCAAAAAATCTATGTGAAACAAGCAAA
This sequence comes from Chryseobacterium turcicum, assembly GCF_021010565.1. NCBI lineage: Bacteria > Pseudomonadati > Bacteroidota > Flavobacteriia > Flavobacteriales > Weeksellaceae > Chryseobacterium > Chryseobacterium turcicum. Next base: position 1,541,155 of record NZ_JAJNAY010000001.1, on the reverse strand, counting down.
AATGGACGAAATCTTATTCAAAAGACACTAAATCAATATTATATACATTACGAAAAAATCCCGGAGCAATTGCGCTTCGGGATTTTCTTTTTATATGAAAAAGACTATTATTTATTGAATAAAATCTTTTTCACGCAAAGATTTTAATTTTTAGGCTTATTGTATTAAACTTTTTATTTAACCACAAAAGGCACAAAAGATTTAGATATTTCTATTAAAGCTTATTTTTAAAATGAAAAAAGAACACATAAGTTCAAAAAAATCTTTGATTTTTAATTCTTTGAGAGCTTTGAATATCTAATACTATACATTTCGACTTTCTTTTGCCCTTTTTGCGGTTAAACAAAAATTAGTTTAAACAGCTTTATTATTATAAAACCACTTTGAAACAACTGTTTTAGAGTGGTTTATTTTTATGAAAGCTTCATTTTTTGAAGACATCAGTATCCTTTAATTTACAAATCAATATTTTTCAATACTTTTGTGTTACGCTTTAGGGGTATTCTGAAAAGAATTGAGAGAGTCCCTTTGAACCTGATACGGCTTACACCGACGTAGGGAAAAGCAATATGTCATATTCTAAAATTATGACTGTTGTACCGGATTTTATCCTAAAGCTTTTATTGATAAAAATTTTAGAATGGAAAACAATCTTTGGCACAACATACTTCGAGTACGAAACACTTCTCCTCTCGTTCACAGTATCACCAATTATGTTGTAATGAACAACACGGCTAATGCAGTTCTGGCAATCGGCGCATCACCAATAATGGCTCATGCAAAATCTGAAGTAGAAGAAATGGTAAATATTTCACACGCATTAGTCATCAATATTGGTACACTTGATGAATATTGGGAAGAGACCATGCTTATCGCAATAAAAAAAGCAAACGAACTCAATAAACCTTGGATATTAGACCCTGTAGGAGCTGGAGCAACATCTTATCGTGATTCTGTATTAAGTAAGATAATCTCTTTAAACCCTACCGTAATTAGAGGAAATGCCTCTGAAATTATCGCTCTTTCAAAAACCACTAAAACAATTACAAAAGGAGTAGACAGTACAGCCCAAAGCAATGAAGCTGTAGAAGCAGCCAAAATATTGGTACAAAATCACAAATCAATAGTCTGTATTTCTGGTGAAACCGATATTATCATCAGTGAAAATCAAGAAATACACTTAAAAAACGGGCATCCTATGATGACTAAAGTTACCGGATTGGGTTGTACAGCAACTGCGCTGATTGGTGCTTTTATCGGAGTTATAGAAAACAAAACCGAAGCTGTCGTTTCTGCAATGAGTTTATTGGGCGTAGCAGGAGAAATAGCCGCGAAACAAAGTACAGGCCCAGGAAGTTTACAACTTAATATCATTGATAAACTCTACAATATTACCGAAGAAGAGTTTTCTACCTATTTAAAACTGATAAAACAATGATTAAGAAAACATCATTTCCTTATCAGCTGTATTTAGTGATTTCTGAAAAAGATTGCTTGGGAAAAGATTTTCTTAAAGTTGCAGAACAATCGATTTTGGGTGGTGTAGATATTATTCAGCTGCGTGAAAAAAATACCTCAACAGAAGATTTTCTTAGAAAAGCAATAGCTTTAAAAGAGATTACTGATAAATATAATATTCCGCTTATTATTAATGACCATTTTGAGATTGCCGAAAAAATAGGTTCATTTGGAATTCATGTGGGAAATAATGATAAAGCACCCTCAATTCTCAGAAATGAATTATTTTTTAAAGATAAAATGATTGGATATTCCATCGAATATTTGAGCCAACTCGAAAGTGTAAATACAGAAATATCAGATTATCTGGGAATCAGTCCGATATTTAGTACAGACACCAAAAAAGATACAGTAACAGAATGGGGATTGGAAGGTTTATCTAAAATAAGGTCTCTTACCGATAAACCTCTTGTCGCTATCGGAAATATCAATTTCTCAAACGCAGCCGCAATTATAAAAGCCGGAGCAGATGCATTAGCAATTGTATCAGCAATCTGTAGTGCAGAAAATCCCGAAAAAGCAGCTTACGAAATTAAAAATGAAATAGTAAAATGAAAAAATATACTTACCCCACTGTCCTTACGATTGCAGGTTTTGATGGCAGCGGCGGCGCAGGAATACAAGCCGACATCAAGACATTCTCAGCGTTGGGATGTTATGCAACCTCAGTACTTACTGCGCTTCCGGTTCAAAATACGATGGGAGTACAAAAAATATATCCCATTTCTATGGGAGCTGTTGCCGCTCAAATCGAAGCGGTATTGGATGATATTTTTCCTGATGCCATTAAAATAGGAATGGTACATACTCCTCAATTGGTTGAAACCATTGTAAATACTTTAGCTAAATATCCCAAAACTCCAATTGTGTTCGACCCGGTTATGGTTGCGACAAGCGGACACCGACTGATTGAAGAGGAAACCATTCAAACAATCGTTGAAAAATTATTTCCCATCGCGGATATTATTACCCCAAACATGGATGAAGCATCAATATTGGCAAAAATGGAAGTAAAAACTTTAGAAGACATGCAGATTGCTGGAGAAAAGATTTTAAAATCAGGTTGCAAAAATATTCTTCTTAAAGGCGGACATCAGGAACTTCCTATCATCACTTCATTATTTATTGAGGAAAATAGTAAACAATCTTCTTTTGAAACAGAAAAATTTAGCACCAACAATACCCATGGTTCCGGATGTACCCTTTCCTCGGCTATTGCAGCATACATTGCAAGAGGTGAAGAGCTACATCAATCGGTTGAATTAGCACAAGAATATGTCTTTGAGGCTATTAAAAACGGAAAAGATGTTCTCATCGGAAAAGGAAATGGTCCACTTAATCACTTTTTTAATCCCCATAAAATAATTAAAAATGAATTGGTCTGAATTAACCTGGAAACAAACTGAAGAGCGCTATCAAGCCATTCTTACCATGCCTTTTGTCTCTGAATTGGCAGATGGAAGTTTGCCCAAAGAAAAATTTCAGTTTTATATGGCTCAGGATTCTCTGTATCTAGAGCATTTTGGAAGAGCGTTGGCATTAATTGCAGCAAGAGCTCACGATATTAACAATACGTTGAGATATCTAAAATATGCAGAAACTGCCATCATTGTAGAAAATGCGCTTCATGAATCTTATTTTAAAGATTTTGGTTTAAACGAAAGAGGCGATATGCAGCCAGCCTGTCATCATTATGTACATTTTCTTAAAAGTACAGCTGCATTAGATTCGGTAGAGATTGCGATGGCTGCCGTATTACCTTGCTTCTGGATTTATAAAAAAGTGGGAGACCATATTTACAACAATCTACAATCTGAAAATAATCCTTATCAAAAATGGATAGATACTTACGGAGGCGAAGAATTTGGAATCGCTGTTGAACAAGCTATAAATGCGTGTGATGAAGCAGCAGCTTCTACAACACCCGCTATCAAAGAAAAAATGACTGAAGCATTTATCACTTCTTCACGAATGGAATATTACTTTTGGGAAGCAGCTTATGATAAAAAAAGCTGGATTTAATTGAATAAAGTGAATTAATCTATGGTTTCACTTTATTAATAACCCTTTAATTATTTCAAAAAAACAACCTCAAAAACATTTAAGCCCAGCTCTCATTACCTGAAGCTGGGTTTTATTATGAAATAATCATTTCTATTGAAGATTTGAAATATGAATTTGATATCTATTAGCAATTCAATTATATTTACAGCGCAAAAACTATAATTCAAAAGAAAACTAGGTGAATGGATAATTTATTAAATATTGTAACGGGAATCTCGCTGTTCATTTCATTTTTTTTGGCATTTTTTATGTTGACGGTCAAAACAAAACACAAGACCAGCAACTATCTTTTCGCTTTTTTTCTTATCATAACAGCCATCGATACGAGTGAACCATTGATTAGCCAAATTACAAACGGCCCTTCAAACCTCGGAATGTTTAGAGCCATGTTGTGTTTTTTACAAATTCCTACTTTTTACCTTTATGTTTTGTCGGTTTGCTATTCAGATTTTAAGTGGAAACCGAAATATTTTATTCATCTGCTTCCGTATCTAGTTGCAAATCTTGTTTTATTGCCTCGTTTTTATCTGGTAGACGTAGATTCTAAGCTTGATTTTATCATCAACCGCCAAAATATGATAGAGCTGCAAATCAATCATTGGTTGTTGCATCTTCAGATTGTCTTTTATTTTACCGCAGCTTTTCTGGTATTGAGAAAGTCGAAAAAGCTTTATTTGGAGAATAATTCGGGCGGAAGTCTGAATTCTTACCAGTGGCTTTTTCAGTTTATCAGCGTTTTGGCGACTCTTTATCTGATTGTTATTTTAAAGAATATTTTAAAATTTTCTGATTATCCATACATTTCTGATTGGATTAAAATAGGAATTCTTATGCTTCAACCATTTATCACGTGTTGGTATCTGTACAAAGCACTCAATAATCCAGGACTTTTTAGAAATATTGATTCAAAATTGAAACTCGTTTCCGATTTGATTTTGGAGGATAAAAAAATAGAGCCGGAGACACTGAATGAAGATTTATTGAAGCTCAAACAATACATGACTGATGAAAAACCATTTCTTAATCCTGACTTAAAAATTCAGGATATTTCTAAAGAAATCGATGTTCCCGTTCGCGAATTATCCGTTTTAATTAATCATCAGTTAGGGCAACATTTTTATGATTTCGTCAATACTTACCGAATTGAAAATGCCATGAAAATTCTGAAAGACACATCAAAATCGAAGGTTACTATACTTGAAATCTTGTATGAAGTTGGTTTTAATTCTAAATCTTCCTTCAATACAGCCTTTAAAAAACAAACCGGAAACACGCCCACCGAATACCGTAAAGCGGTATAAAACAACAGTTTGTAATTACTCGTACGTTTTAAATCATTACTCTTACCCATTCTTTTCTCGAAATAGGGTCGAATACATGTATTCGGTCGCATAAGATTTTGCACTTCCACATCTTTGTATCGAAATATTTATCAAACCTTAAATAACGATACAATGAAAACAATTTCTTACATCAGCTTATTTCTATTATTCTTTACAAGTTTTCAAGTTTTTGCTCAGAAAAAAAATTACAGCTTTCTTACCGATAGTTTGAAAATTGAAGAACAATTAGAAAAGTACAAACTTCCAGGATTTAGCGTGGTTGTTTTTGAAAACTACAAGATTGTTTATTCTAATCAATTCGGAGTAAAATCTGCAAATTCTCCAGAGAGAATAGATGAAAATACCGCATTTTCTACAGCATCTATCTCAAAACCAATTACAGCGCTGCTTTGCTATATTATGGAAGAGAAAGGACTTATCAATCTAGATGAACCCATCGACAAACATTTAAAAAGATGGCATTTACCAAAAAGTAAGTTTACCGAAAAGAAGAGCCCGACATGGAAACAGTATCTGAATCATACCGCAGGAACTACCCAAAGCGGATTCGAAGACCATTATGAAGGAGAAAAAATCCCGACTTTAGTAGAAAGTCTTTTAGGAAAAATCCCGAGATATGATAAAGAAATTGAATTTACTTTTGAGCCCGGAACCGATTGGCAATACAGCGGTGGTGGCTACACCATTATTCAAATGGCTTTGGAAGATACTTTTAACAAATCTATTGCAGAGCTTGCAAAAGAGCACCTATTTTCTCCACTTGGATTGAAAAACACCACAATGATTCAGCCTAATGAAAAAGGATTTTTAACGAATGTTGCATCAGTTCACGACAAAGACGGAAAAGTGATAAAAACAGGTTTGCCTATCACCCCACAAGTTGGTCCTTCAGGATTATGGTCTACACCTACTGATTTGGCTAAAATTGCTATGGAGATGCAAAATGCTTTGCGCAATAAAAATAACAAAGTGATTTCTCACAATGTTGCCAAAAAAGTAACGGAAGTAACCGCTTTGAAAAATGCCGTTGGTGGATGGAGTTACGGATGGCAAAAATCTTTTGGATATAACGATTACGATTGGTTTACTTGCAATGGCTCAAACACCGGAGTTGGCGGAACCGTAATGGGCACGATGAAAGATGGAAATGGCTTTGCCTTTCTTGCCAATGGCGAAAAACCAAATCGTTTTCCTGTGATGGGAGCAACGCAAAGAAAAATTCTGTCATTGATGAATTGGGAAGGAAAAACAATGCGTGAAAAAACTCAGGAAATACCTTCAAATCTAAAAAAACAACTCATCGGAACTTATGATGATTTTCTTTACGCACAAGGAATGGAAACCAAAATAGTAGAAAAAAACAACCGTCTTTATGTAGAGTCAGAACTTTTAGACCATTTTAAAGGAAAAAACGATAACGAATTGGTCTATCTAAAAAACGGGTTATTTAGAGTTATAGATTATCCTAACTTATTACAATTTGATTTTAAAGATGGAAAAGCAAGGTCTGTTACCTTGAAAAGAGATAATTTGACAACTACAGCTCAAATGGCTATTAAAGCAAAATAATCAAATGACAAGAATTAAAGACCGGATGCTTATATTGAAGCATCCGGTCTTTTTATTTAATACTTCTTGTTGTAAACTATGGATTAAAATCATTTTATATCAATAATCTTCAGAAATAATATGCTCGATACAATATTCTGCCAATGCAGTAATCGTTAAAAACGGATTCACCCCAATCGTTCCGGGAATTAAAGAGCCATCGATGATATAAAGATGTTCAGAACCTAAAAGTCGCCCAGCTTTATCTGTTGCTTTTCCCAATACTGCACCACCCAATGGATGATAACAAATATCGGCTCCGAATCCGTTATTAAACAGCAAATGCGCTCTTGTTCCGCCGTTTGCTTTATTCATTGTTTTAATAAAATATTCGGCATTTTTTCTGGCAAGAGCAACATTATTTTCAGACCATTTTAAATCTATTTTCCCAGAAATTGGATTAAAAAATACAGTACCTTTTTTGGGCACCGGACTAATCATTAAATAAAGTGAAGTAGCCACATCCATCCCCATCGGAAGTGGGGCAATTTCTGTAAAAAACGGATGCTCTTTATCATTCCAATTATCAATTCCTCCTACAGGAATTGTAGAATGATTTACCCCAGTTCCTCCCGAAAATGTTTTGACAAAATTTCTGCCCGTCATGAAGTTTCCGTTGTTGCCCCAATTTTGTCCAACTTCAGAATTTAGAGTCAATTTGTTATCATTTGACGATTTTAAAAGCAACTCTAACGTTCCCATCGTTCCTGCACATAAAAAAAGCTTTTTACAAACAATCTTCTTTTTTGCAATAATTTCTCCAACAGTATTCGTTTGAATCACTTCTAAAATATACGTATTATCTGAACCTTTTGTTATACTTTCAACTCTATGCAAATCATGAATTTGAACCTTGCCTGTTTCTTGGGCTTTTTTAAGATAGGTTTTGTCTAAAGATTTCTTGCCATAATTGTTTCCATAAATCACCTCACCTGCAAGAGCCGAACGTGGAACTTTGTTTTCATATTCAGCTTCCATATATTTAAAATCATATACATTGGGAACACGCACAGTTTTAAACCCTGCTTTATGAGCTTCTTGCTCACCAACTTTATTGAATTTATAAAAACTACAGTTTTCAAGAAAATTTTCATCTGCAGAATTTACTTCAAGCTCCTTCTCAGCCAATGGAAAATATTTTCCGTAAAAATCTTCAGCATTCAATTCCGGAAATATTTCTCTGAAATAATCTTTTTTTGGTAACACTGCCATTCCTCCGTTTACAAGAGAACCTCCGCCAACACCTCTTCCCATCCAGATTTTGATATTGCTAAAATCCCATCGGTCAAGTGTTCCTGTATATTTTTTGGTGTTGAAAATATTAAAAAATGGCGCAATAGTTTTCGTTCTCAACCAGGCTGCAGATTTTCCGGGGCTAATCATCGGAGAAAATTTTTCACCAGACTTTTCCCAATTAAGACCCATTTCTAAAATCGTTACCTCATGCCCAGCTTCGGCTAAACGTAGGGCAGCAACAGCTCCTCCATATCCAGACCCGATAATCACATTATCAATTTCTACATTTTCTGTCTCTACATTACTTTTAGCGAATACAACTGATGAAAAGCTTGTAAAATACAAGGCTCCCATTCCTAAAAGTGAATGTCTGAGAAATTCTTTACGGTTCATAAAATGGTCTTTTGTTTTATTAAACTTATTTAAATTTTTATTTAACCACAAAAGGCACAAAAGATTTAGATATTTCTATTAAAGCTTATTTTTAAAATAAAAAAAGAGCACATAAGTTCTCAAAAATCTTTGATTTTTATTCTTTTGAGAGCTTTGAATATCTAATAATATACATTCCAAATTTCTTTTACTTCTTTTGCGGTTAAACAAAAATTAGTTTAAACAGCTTTACTAATAATTTACTGATTTTCTCAATAATTACTTTCTTTTTGCAAAATTAAGACCACTCTACGATTTCTGGCACAAATAATAGAAATCTATTATTAACATTGAATTTTCTAGAATGTAAAGCATAAAAAAGCCACTTAAAATTTTCGTTTAAACGGCTTTTAATTATTGGTTATTATTGTTTAGCTTAAATACATCCTGGTAACATCAAAAAAAGTGTGCACAAATTCTTTAAAGATTTTTTCATTCTAAATGCAATTTCATTATTTTTTAATAATCTTTTCTGTAACCACAGAGTTCTCAGTTTTTACTTTTACATAATAAACTCCTGCAGTCAATGCACTCATATTGATTTGAGCATTGGTATTCTGTAAATTTCCTCGCTTAATATTTTGACCTGTGGAAGAATACATTTCAAAACTTTCGAGTTTATTTTTACTTTTTATACTAAGCACATCCTGAACAGGATTAGGATAGAACTGTAAACCTGCCTCTAAAGCCGTTTCTTCAACGGATAAATTACTGCATACTGATTTAGCATACTTTGTAAAGAAATTTTGAGATTTACCTATGGTAAGATTAAGAGCCATCGTAGGTACATTATCATTAGCATCCGTAAACAACTGCTGATGAAAAAAGCCTCCTAAAACGTAATTTCCGTCGTTATCAACGGCAATTGCGGTAAACTCGTCTGTAGATCCTGCATTGCTCCAGACTTCTCCCATTCCCAACACTGCTCCAGAATCTTTGTTTAAACGAACCAATATAGGTTCTGCACTACTTCCGCTTGGTCGAAGTAAAGAATAATTTCCCCAAACTGATCCCCAACTTCCGTGTGCAAAACCTATCTCATTACCATTTTGAGCAATTCTACCTTTCATAAAACGGTAGCCATTACTGTTCACTGCTGCAGGAATCCCATCTGCTATTTTTGCCCATTGAACATTTCCACTAGAATTCAGTTTCATTACGAAAGGTCTCTGCAAATTGTAAGATACAGGAGGAAATGTGTAAGTACCAAATGAAACAGACGCTCCGGCATCTGAAAAATAGCGCCCTGAAATATAGATATCAGAGGAGTTAGCATCTTTAATGATTGACTGGATTTCATCGTCTGGTGATGATTTACCTGTATCAATTTCTTTTCTCCAAGCTTCTGAGACCGTAGTACCATTTACACTAAATGCTATGAGATACGCCTCTTTGGTAACAGGAATATTATTAAAAGAAAAATCGACTAAAGAACTATATGATCCTGCTCTCCGTTTACCAGCTAAATAATAACGGTTAATTGAATCATCATAAAGCATATTGACGTGCCCGTTGGTTACTCCAGCATTTAAATCCCCAGTAATTGGTAATAGTACCGCCGATGAAGGGGTCATATTTCCTCCATCATAATCAAACTTAACCATAAAGTACTGACTTGTGTTTGTAAATGAAGAAGGAACTGTTATCATTGAATTCAAATGCGTACCCGCTCTAAAGCCTAAGATAGCATGAATATTCTTAGCAGAATCCATATACATCATCTGTGAATCGCAAACTCTTGACGTCAAAGAAACATCACCTTGTAAAGATTTACTCCAAGCTAGATTGCCATTTGCTGTATTATACTTTAACAAAAATGAAGATTTACATCCAGGATCCGTTGTTGTAAGATCAACATAAGTATAAGGTGGTAGTGTCGTAGTATTATCTAAATGAATAGGTACCATCTCTGGATCACCGATTTGAGAATTTGAATAAATAGTAGCAAGCAAATAAATACCTCCATTATTATCTAGCTCAATATTCCAAGCGTTTTCACTACTTCCCTTCCCTCCTATAGTAGTAGACCATCGTATATTTCCCTGACAATCTGTAGAAAATAAAAATAAATCTCGTTGGTGATAACTAGTGACGACTGTACCATCTAGATTTTGGTTTTGTGCCCAAATAGTTGCCAAATAATAGGTATTATTGTCACTATCGACAGCGATATCCCTTATCGATTCATCACTAAGATAATCAAAACCTGAACTTACAGACCCTGTTTGACCGCCTGCCTGTTTTGACCATTGCCATTGGTACGTTTGACTGATAAATAATCCTGGTAACAGCAAGAAAAGTGTGCACAAATTCTTTAAAGATTTTTTCATTCTAAATGCAATTTCATTACTTTTTAATAATCTTTTCTGTAACCACAGATTTTTCAGTTTTTACTTTTAAATAATAAACTCCTGCGGTCAATCCACTCATATTAATTTGAGCATTCGTATTCTGTAAATTTCCTCTTAAAACATTTTGTCTTACAGAAGAATACACTTCAAAACTCTCTAGTTTATTTTTACTTTTTATACTAAGCACATCCTTAACTGGATTTGGATAGAACTGTAAACCTGCCTCTAAAGCCGTTTCTTCAACGGATAAACCACTGCATACTGATTTAGCATACTTCGTAAAGAAATTCTGAGACTTACCTGTTGTAACATTTAAAGCCATCGTAGGTACATTATCATTAGCATCCGTAAACAACTGCTGATGAAAAAAACCTCCTAAAACATAATTACCATCGTTGTCTACAGCTATTGCAGTAAACTCGTCAACAGTATTGTAATTACTAAGAACATCAGCAACTTCCAACACTGAACCTGAGTCTTTATTTAGTCTAACGAGAATAGGGTCAGCACGATCTCCACTAGGCCTTACCATATTATAGTTTCCCCAACCACTTCCCCAACTTCCGTGTGCAAAACCTATCTCATTTCCATTTTGAACAATTCTGCCTTTCATAAAACGGTAGCCATTACTGTTCACTGCTGCAGGAATCCCATCTGCTATTTTTGCCCATTGAACATTTCCACTAGAATTCAGTTTCATTACGAAAGGTCTCTGCAAATTGTAAGATACAGGAGGGAATGTGTAAGTACCAAATGAAACAGACGCTCCGGCATCTGAAAAATAGCGCCCTGAAATATAGATACCAGAGGAGTTAGTATCTTTAATGATTGAATGGATTTCATCGTCTGGTGATGATTGACCAGTATTAATTTCTTTTCTCCAAGCTTCTGAGACCGTAGTACCATTTACACTAAATGCTATGAGATACGCCTCTTTCGTTACGGGAATATTATTAAAAGAGAAATCGACTAAAGAACTATATGACCCTGCTCTCCGTTTACCAGCTAGATAATATTGGTTTATTGTGTCGTCATAAAGCATATTCACATGACCGTTAAACATTCCGGCACTTACGAATCCTGTGATAGGAAGTAAAACTGCTGATGCGGGGGTCATATTTCCACCGTCGTAGTTAAATTTAACTAGAAAATATTGATAGGATGATGTGTAAGTTGAAGGTACATTTATTAATCCTCCCAAATGGGTTCCTGCACAAAATCCTAAAATAGCATGGATATTTTTAGCTGAATCCATGTACATCATTTGTGAATCACATTGTTGTAATGCCATTGTCACATCTCCCTGTAAAGGTTTAGACCAAATTAAATTTCCATTGGTTGTATTATATTTTAAGAGATACCCGGTTTTAACCCCTTGGTCAACTGTATTATTATCTGTTGCAGTAATTAAAGGTATAGTATGAGTATCATCAAAATGAGTCGTTATCGAACTAGGCTGATTAGCGTAACCTTGATTAAAAATATTGGTCATAATATATAGGCCTCCATTATTATCCAACTCAATATTCCAGGCATGTTCAGATGTTCCGGTACCACCAATTGTTCTCGACCATCTTATATTTCCCTGACAATCGGTAGAAAACAAAAATAAATCTCTCTGATGATAACTTGTCACCGCTGTGCCGTCTAAATTTTGGTTTTGTGCCCAAATAGTTGCCAAATAATAGGTATTATTGTCACTATCGACAGCGATATCCCTTATCGATTCATCATTTATATAATCAAATCCCGAGCTTACAGACCCTGTTTGACCGCCTGCCTGTTTTGCCCATTGCCATTGGTACGTTTGACTGATAAATAATCCTGGCAATAGGAAGAAAAGTGTGCACAAATTCTTTAAAGATTTTTTCATTCTAAATGCAATTTCATTACTTTTTAATAATCTTTTCTGTAACCACAGAGTTTTCAGTTTTTACTTTTACATAATAAACTCCTGCAGTCAATCCACTCATATTAATTTGAGCATTGGTATTCTGTAAATTTCCTCGCTTAATATTTTGACCTGTGGAAGAATACATCTCAAAATTTTCGAGTTTATTTTTACTTTTTATACTAAGCACATCCTGAACTGGATTTGGATAGAACTGTAAACCTGCCTCTAAAGCCGTTTCTTCAACGGATAAATTACTGCATACTGATTTAGCATACTTTGTAAAGAAATTCTGAGACTTACCTGTTGTAACATTAAGAGCCATCGTAGGTATATTATCATTAGCATCCGTAAACAACTGCTGATGGAAAAAACCTCCTAAAACATAATTACCATCGTTATCAACAGCTATTGCAGTAAACTCGTCAACAGTATTGTAATTACTAAGAACATCAGCAACTTCCAACACTGAACCTGAGTCTTTATTTAGTCTAACGAGAATAGGGTCAGCACGATCTCCGCTAGGCCTTACCATATTATAGTTTCCCCAACCACTTCCCCAACTTCCGTGTGCAAAACCTATCTCATTTCCATTTTGAACAATTCTGCCTTTCATGAAGCCGTAAGTTGTATTTCCAACCGTACCTGGTGCTCCGTCAGCAATCTTAGACCATTGTACAACACCCGAAGAATTAAGTTTTACGATAAAAGGTATATGTCCATTGTAAGATATGCTCGGGAATGTATAACTTCCCAAGGTGGCTGATGAATTTATAGAAAAATAACGACCAGATATGTAAATATCAGAGGTGTTGGCATCTTTGATAATAGAATGAATTTCTTCATCCGAATTAGTATTCCCTGCTTCGATTTCTTTTCTCCAAGCTTCTGACACCGTATTTCCATTGATATTAAAAGCAATGAGATAAGCTTCTTTAGTAACAGGAATATTGTTAAACGAAAAATCAATTAGGTTTCCAGAGCTCCCTCTTGTACCTGCTAAATAATATCGATTGAGTGTTTCATCGAAAACTAAATTTATTTTACCATGTTCTACTCCAGAGTATAAGCTACCAATTATCGGTAAAATAATAGGAGTTGCGGGCACCATATTACCATTACTAAAATTAAATTTTACTAGATAGTACTGATAAGTATTTGTATAACTTGAAGGCACTGTTATAAGACCATCTAAATGTGTTCCTGCTTTAAACCCCAAAATGGCATGTATATTCTTCGAAGAATCCATATACATCATTTGAGAATCGCTTTGACGAAGAAGAAAATTCACGTCACCTTGTAAAGGTTTGTTCCAAACTAAGCTCCCGTTGGAAGAATTATATTTTAGAAGATAGGATGTTTTAAATCCCGCATCAGGCGTAGTCGCATCCATTGCAGAAATAGCAGGTAATAATTGATTATTATCTAAATGTGTAGGAATAGTACCTGCCTGATATGAATATCCCTCATTCCACAAACTTGTTAAAATATATACACCTCCACTATTATCTACTTCAATATTCCATGCAGAATCTAGATTACCAGACCCACCAATTACAGTACTCCATCTTAAAAGACCTTGGCAATCCGTAGAGTAGAGAATTAAATCACTATTTCCATAGTTTGGCACAGAGATACCGTCAACATTCTGTCCTTGATTCCAGATTTTTGCTAAATAGTATGTATTATTGTTACTATCAACAACAATGTCCCGAATCGATTCATCACTAAGATAATCAAAACCTGAGCCTACAGACCCTGTTTGTCCCCCCGCCTGTTTTGCCCATTGCCATTGGTATGTTTGACTGATAAATAATCCTGGCAACATCAAGAAAAGTGTGCACAAATTCTTTAAAGATTTTTGCATATTATAATATTTTGTAATTGTTTTTTAAACTTAATAAAATAATTGTAAAAATGCAGTGTCTATTTTCAAAACACTGCATTTTTTATTGATTATTTCTTAATTAGCTTACCTTGTAATGCTTTTCCATCAGTATGGATGATGACAATGTAAACGCCCTGAAGCCAATCATCAATCTGAATTTCCATTTCACCGGAAGAAGATTTTAGCTCTTTAGTGTATTTCACTGTTCCTCTAGCATCAAAGACCTGAATCTGTTTTGCTTTTTCCTTTTCATTACCTGTATTGAAAGAAACTGTTACTTTTTCTTTCGCAGGATTAGGAAATATTTTCATCAACGATTCAGAAACGGTAGAAGATAGGTACTTCGGGTTAGACGATTTATTGATATAATCAGGAATCTCAACCTTTGTGACAAACTTACATCCATTTCCGGCATCGAAAAGAATTTCGTCTGCTCCACCAGGGAACGTTCCATTAGGGTAGAATGCGATAGGATTGGTAAACATATCATATGTGCCTCCTGCCGGAATGGTAATTACTGAAGGAATATAACTGCCATAGCCGTAGATACTCGACAAAGTAATCGTCATCGGCTGACCAGAATAGTTATTGATTACTCCTAATAATATAAAATGGTCTCCATTCCACTTCATCCCTTCCACATGAGCATCAAATTTACATTCTGGCTCTATACCACAATCAATACCAGGAAAGAAATTCATTGCTCCTGATGTAACACTACATCCAAACTGATTGATTTGCAATTGATATGTTCCTGCAGTATTCATAGACAACGGATAAATAAAGTCATTTACCCCACTCTGAATATTATTTCCGAACATTTGCCAGTGATGACTATCAAAAATTCCTTTTGGGCCGATAATATAGCGGTCTCCTCTACATTCATCATAACATCCCGTAGGGAATACCCACATCAGACTTTCTATACTTAGAGGAATTTGAACCTGATTAGAAACTTTACAACCGCTAGGTGCTGTGTAAGTCACTTGATAAGCTCCCCCTTCATATACCTCTATCGACTGACCAGACATTCCGTTACTCCAATTGTACTGTCCTGTAGAAGGTCCTGAAGCCGTCAACAAAACTTTGTAAGGTTGGCATCCCTGAATGGTAGAACTAATTGTAGGAGCAGATGGCGGATTACTTACCGTTACAACAAAACTTTTAGAGCCTACACATCCATTTACAGTTCCCATTGGACGAACTTCCAATGTATAAGTATAAGTACCTGCACCCGGAGGTACAGTTGATAGAACGATAGGACCCGCAGTAGGTAATGAAATCCATGATCCACTTGCTGGAGCGTTAATTCCCCATCTGTATTCTAAATTATTATCAGTTACGATACCTGTAAGCGTAAGTGCCTGACCTGCACAAATATTTGATTTTGCCGATATATTGACATATGGTGCATTGAGCAAAGTAACTGAAACTGCACTACTGCTCATATCATACGATTTGCATCCTTGTGCAGAAACTAAAACTGGCCAATAGGTACCAGATTCCGTTGGAGTAAATGAAGGTGCATTAGGTGCATTTAATACTTCTTGCGATCCATTCATCCAAATATAAGATGTTGGAGTTAATGAAGTTGTCGAGAAGAAGTTTATTGTAGAACCATTCCCTACACATCCAATTGGGTTAAAAGGGAAAAAATTCCCTAACATATTATTTGAATTAATTAAAATACCCTCAACAGGTGATAAGAATTCACACCCGTTTGGAGTTTTAATTTTTAATTGAATACTATTAGACCCTGAAGAGTTAAATGTCAACTGCACATTCAATGCTGAAGTCACGTAAGAAGTATTATCATAATACCAAGTATACACATTATTCGGAGAATAGACTCCAGGTACTTGTAAAGTAATTACCTCTCCCTCACAAGCTTTATTTGGAACAGAAATATTTGTAGAAGGCAAAGGTTCTAATGTTATAGTCTGCGTTGTTGTACAAACTGGGAAACCTCCTCCCTGCATCGTCATTGTAAATGTATAAGTACCAGGCGCTAGATTATACGTCGCTGTTTCGCCATTTTGGGAAGGCTGTCCACCTCCACTAAACTGATAATTGATTGTTGAAGTATTAATAGCGAAAATTGTTGAAGTATTGTGAAGCGTAACTGTGTAACCGTTTCCGTTACAAACTGTACTGATGTTAAATTTAGGTTCATACTTTTTCTGTACCTCATATCCTGCACTGTACCAACAGCTACCATATCTTAATTTAAGAAAAACGATATGTGCACCAGCTAAGGTAGTAGTGTAAACCGGTGAAAGAGTTCCTTGTCCTGATGATAGATTTAACACGCCGTCACTTCCCCATTGGATCTCATCAGGAGTACCTATGAAACTTACATTGCTTACATTAATCGTATTACAACCCGTCCATGTTGGAGTAAAAGAAATTTGTGGATTGGCAGTACAACCATTCGTAGAGCAATCTTGCGTAACTTTTACTTCTTGAGAGCGAACGACACAACCGTTTTGATCAATTGCCTCAACATAATAACTTCCAAAAATATTTGATCCAGAAAGTGTATAACTCGGTCCATAACCTACAATTCCTTGTACATTATGATGCCATACCCATGCTTGTGTATTGGTAAGCCCAGTCGATCCATTAGCTGTCAACGTATAAGGAGTAATCGTTGACGGATCACAAACAACAATATTATAGACCGGAGAAATGGTTATAAAAGTTTGTGGAAACACTGTAAACGTTGCACTTGCAGTCGGGCTATAGTTACAGCCGTTTGCCCCAGTGTAAGTTACTGTCACAGTCTGCGAAACATTAGCGCCGGTATTATTTTGAATGTAGTTGTTATTCACAAATGAATATTGTCCTGAACCATTAGAAGTCGTAGGATAAATATTTCCATTAGGAAAGCTAAACTGCATTTGTGTTCCAGCTGGTATTCCGCCCTCGTTTATGTTAAAAACAAGATTTGAACCTAGACATATCGGGCCATTGTTTGCAAAACTAACTACAGGTAATGTATAGAGTGCCACGGGAATATCAATGATTTTCTCTACCCCACATTTTACCACTTTTAAATGTAAAATAGTATCATTGTTAAAATTAGAAATTTCATTAAAATTTATTGCAACACTTCCTGTTCCCTGCCCACTGGCAAAACTTCCGAAGTTAGCGTCATCAAAATACCATTCCATTGTATCTGGTACAATACCGTTTAAGTTAGCCGTGAATGTTTGAGAGCTACTTGGACAGTATATTCCTGATGAAGGATTTACTGAAATAGTACTTAAATCTATCGGTGATAAAGTCTTTGTGATAGCATTTGAAATACAACTGGCAGCATTTAAAGATTGATTACGTACAGAAATTGTATAAGATGGTGTTCCTGCATTAAAGATAACTGTTACAGAATTTCCTGTATTGCTTCCCTGAATAACGCCACCCGTCACTTCCCATACCGGAACTACACCAGCATCAATTGTGCTCAGTGTATAAACATAAGGTTTTCCAGAACACACTAAGTGATCTCCTACAATTGTTCCTGATGGAGCAGCCGGAGGTGGGGTAACTTTTATAAATCTTGCATTACTTTCGCAACCTCCACCTTGCTTTACAGCTGTTACAGAATAATAGCCTGCTGTTGCAAACTGATACGTAAATGGCTGTGTAGTAAGCGCTGAATTATAAACCACAGAACCTCCTGCAGTTACTGTCCATATCACAGGAACATTAGGGCTTGCAGTGAAAGTCTGGCTTGTACCTGCACAAATTTCATCTGTACCTCCACTTACAACAACAGGCTCTTCAACTGTAATCGTCATTGAAGCATACCCTTCACACAGCAACAAAGTATTTCTGTAGGTACACCATAGCGTATAAGTCCCAGGTTGAGAGGCTTGAAATACCACTTCGTTTCTTTGTTGATTATAAATCAGCTGTCCTGAAGGACCAGACATATTCCATTGGAAATTTGTTGTTGGCCATTGCGGTAACTTATAGATATATTGTTTGTCTTTACAAACTGTTGCCGGACCTTGTATTTGCCCGTTCGACAATATGACCGGAATCTTTATGGTCGTCCATTCTTCACATCCGCATTTAGATTTGTACATC
The DNA here is from genome assembly GCF_021010565.1 of Chryseobacterium turcicum. NCBI lineage: Bacteria > Pseudomonadati > Bacteroidota > Flavobacteriia > Flavobacteriales > Weeksellaceae > Chryseobacterium > Chryseobacterium turcicum. Next base: position 1,522,732 of record NZ_JAJNAY010000001.1, on the reverse strand, counting down.
ACATATCCAAATCCATCCGCAGGATCTACTTGATCCCACTTCACCTCAATTTCATTACCATTATTGGAAGCAATAGATCCCCCGATCACTTTCCATTCTCCATCTTTACATCCGTCCTGTACGCTGTATTTTTCTAAGCTTCCTTCACATACCACAGAAGCACAGTTGATTTGTACAGGTGTTGATTGAGTTACTTCGATTTTTTTATAAAAGGTATCCGAACAACCACACTTATTTGTTACTGTTAATGAAACAGTATAATTCCCTGCCTGATTATAAGCATGAGAAGGCTCAAAAGCCGTGGATGTAGGTGATGTTGAATTTGAATCTCCAAAATCCCAAAAGTAACTCACTATTTCTGCCCCCCCATTATCCTGAGAAAAGTTATCAAAATAGATTTGAGTACCTTTGCAAACGGTATAATCAAGGTTAAGCATTTGAAATTCAGCGGTAGGCGTATTAATTTTCTCAATGCAAACTGTTTGATTTTCTGTTGTACCATTTGAATAGGTAATAATCGCCTGTACAGAACCGCTACCAAGTGAACTATTCCAAGTTATCTGAGCATCGCTGTTTCCAGGTCCTGAAACCGTACCAACTGTACCTCCTGCTGCCGTCCATTGAACATTGGCAATATTTTGACCACTGGCGGTATAAGTAACAGTACTACCTGCACAGACTTTAATACATTGCGAAGGGATCACCTGCTCGGATGTCACTCCATTATCATACTGTTCTTCTTTATCTCCCCGGTAATCTTTACAGCCAACCTGAGAATTAGAAGTGATGTGAGTTCCGATTTGAGCTTGCACAACCCAAGGGCAGACAAGCCAAATAAGTAGAAGACATCTGAAAAGATGCATCCTACCAAAATAAATTTGGTTTTTCATGTTTAATAAATTATGGTGTAGATTAGTTTTTAAATTAATAGTCGAAAAAACATTGATGAAGTAATCAATATTTTACCAACATATGCATTGTTAAAAAAGTTTATTAATAAATAACCTTTAAAACAAATCACTTAAACTAGATATTTAAATGAATGCAACAGGTTTCCACATTAGTAAATGGGAGGGTTATTTTATACATGGTGTTAATTTTTCATAAAAATAAATCATTATAATTAGATTATTTCTACACTTTAGTGTAGTTTTATCATACCAAAAAAATATTAATGAAAAAACACTTATTCCCGGAGGAAAGTTATCAAGCATCAGATCATGTTCTAGCTAATCAAACAGTAAAAATATTCGAAGCCATGACAAAGGGTATACATGGTAATATTTTTATCATCAATTTGCTTGAGAAAAAAATTGATTACATTCCATATCTTCCTTTTTACATCTCCGAAGGTTCTATACAAGATATAAAAACAGCAGGTTTAAGTTTTCTTCGAAAAATAACAGCATCAGAGGATCACCAAATACTTGATGCACTAAAAAAAACGGTCATTCCTTTTTTCAATAAACTTCCAATCAACGACAGAACTAAGCATGTCATCAACTTTGATTCTCATATCAAAAGTGTTGAAAAAAGAAAAATATTACTCAATTATAAAGTGATACCTTTTGAGCTTGATCATGAAGGCAATATCAAGAAGGCAATTTGTAATTTATCATTATCGCTAAAAAAGTCATCAGGAAATATTCAGATATCATCAGAAGCATCAGATATATTATGGTTATATAATCTTAAAGAAGAAAAATGGATTAAAACCAACAAAAAAAAGTTAACCTACAAAGAATTTGATGTATTTAGATACTATTTACAAGGGCTCACCATACCTGAAATTGCAGAGAAGACCTATTTATCTTCTGACACTGTAAAATGGCATCGAAGAAAACTTTTTGAAAAGCTTGATGTTAGTAATATCACAGAAGCATTAGCATATGCGGTTACCAATGATTTAATTTAGAATGTAGCAGGCTTGAAATCTTGATGAATACAGGCTTCACATTTTTTTTTCAAATTGACAACTCTCTCTCATTTTTTATCTTAAAATAAGTTTTTATGCTTAAATTTTAGAGGAAGATAAATTAGTACGTCTCCCCTCAGATTGATTTTAGATACCAGCTATTAAAACAAAAAAAAGAGCAGATAAATAAATTACCTGCTCTATATACCATATAATGGTTGTTATTTGAAGTTACGCTTTTTTAACGTTAACTGCATTAACCCCTTTGTTACCGTTTTGTAAATCGTATGTTACTACATCGTTTTCACGAATTTGGTCTACTAAACCTGAAGTGTGTACGAAGACGTCTTGACCACCTGTAGATGGAGTAATAAAACCAAATCCTTTAGTTTCGTTAAAGAATTTTACTGTTCCTTGTTGCATTGTATTGTGTATTAAAAAATTATTTTATCTGTTAAATAAGACTCAAAAATACTGATATTTTGATTTATATCAAAATTATAATAAATTTTTGAAAGAAAAATATGGATGTATAGAATTTAAGAGTGAAAATCAAACTTCTTAAAAGGTAGAGCACCTAAAAATTAATGACAAAAATGAACCTCTGATTTAATATCTGAATCTTTTAGAAACTAAATCATTATTCGCCTTATTATCTACAAAGGTAAGCTAATGAAATGACATACGCAATTATTTCGAGTAAAATATCAATAATTCATCATCATTCACATCTGATTTAGAAACTAAATTAGCAAAAAAAGCACTTACTTAAGGAGAATTAAGAGAGAATCCCCTAAAAAAACAGCATAATAATTACATTATTGTTGATTTAATTATTATTATTTTGAATCAGCATTTTTTAAGATTAATGACATATTTTAAAGCTTTACTCTATTTAAATTGAAAACTTACACGACCTTTTTCCCAAAAATTCATCTATCAATTTGTAGTTTAATTTATAATTTACTCTGTGGAAATTCAGGTTTTCAATTCTCCTTCTGTTATTAACATGGCTATAATTTTTTACAATTGATTGAGTTATTGCCTTGCGTGAGTTTTATCCCTGTTACCGCTCTTTTTTTATTGAGCAGAAACTCGAGTTTTGCATTGGTATCGAAAGAATAGAACTCATTTTCTCCTGTTCTTTTCAGCAATGCCTTCCTACTTTCTTTGGCATTATCTTTTTCATTATTGTACATGGCAATATATAAATGATTTTTACCGGCCTGTGTGAGCTTAAACTTTCCTACACTGATAATTCCAGCTAATCTTGCACTATAAATACCTGTATAAACCTGTGTATTTGGCGCATTTACGCTTTGGTAGGCAGTAAGATTTGGTCTTTTGTATTTAGTACCATAATATTTTGAAGCTATTCCAATTACGATATCATTCAGTTTGATACTGGTTCCATTGGCAAGAATGCTTATGCTCAAATTATCTCCCGTAAAATATACTGTAGCCGCCCGAAATTCATCAATTCTACCGGTATGACCAAATCCGTTTTTGTCATAAAATGGAGTTCTAAACAATCCATATCCGATGGCAGTCTGCAAACTTGTATTTTTCATGTTCTCTAAAGAATTTTTTGAAACCAGCTGACCATTAAAAAGTGCAGACATTAGTTTTGATAAGTCTTCTGTAGTAGAAACCATAGCCCCTGCAGCAAGTGTAAAACTTGGGTGCGTTTCATTTTCTTTAGACCATTTTTCTCCATCAAATTTATAGGAATCATTTCGTTTAAAATTGTCAGTTTCCCCTGTTTCGTAATACGTATTTTGAAGTCCTAATGGCTCAATAATACGAGATTTTACATTTTCCGAATACTTCTTTTTTGTAATATTCTCTATAATGTATCCCAATATCGTATAATTGGAATTGCTGTAGGAGCTTTCTTGATTAGGTTTAGATTCTGGCTTACCTTGCTCTATGAGTTGCAACATCTTCTCTTTGGTATAGGTACTGCTTTTTTGGTTGTAATACTCTTCCCATTCCAGATAATCATACATTCCACTGGTATGACTCAATAGATTTCCGATGGTTATTTCATCAGCATATTTAATAGATGGATAAAAAGTGCTGAGTTTTGTATCAAGCTTCAGTTTACCTTCCTCAATAAGCTGAAAAATTACTACAGCAGTAAAAACTTTAGTAATCGACCCTATTCTATATCCATCGGTACCCTTTGGAAATTTGTTAAATTCTCCCTTGTAAATCGTTTCACCATTTTTTTGAAGTAAAACACTCCCTGAAAAAGTATTATTTTCCTGAAAATAATTCATCAAGCTGTCAATCGACTTTTTGTAGTCAGGATTTTGGGCTGAAGCAATTCCATAGAAATTTAGAATAAGCAAAAGAAAGATTCTTTTCATGGTTTAATTTTTATTGGTACAAATGAAAGAATAACTCTGCAACCGTTTTTCATTTTTTTGACCAACAGTATGATAATGTGGACAAACAATTTTGAACATTATTTACTTGCTGTTCGTCAATGAATAATAGCCGTTGGTGTAAAAAAGAATATGCTGCTTATGAAAATATTTAACTTTACCATTCTATAAAACAAAACCATTGAAAAAATATAATTTTCTGAGAATACTGCTAAATCTTCTGTTTATCGTCTTTATATTTTCAGCTGCTGCAAGTAATAATGATAAAAATATTCCCTTAGGTTTTATTTTACTTTACAATATTCTACTCTTTTTTCCGGCATGGCTCAATACCTTTTGGCTTCTCCCCAGACTTCAACGAAATAAAAAAATACAATGGTACTGCGCTTCGGCAGTCGCTGTTATTATAAGTACAACATTCATATTGGGTCAATACCTACATTGGTTATACCAAAAGTTTGCAACTATAGAATTAATTGATTTTACTCCACTTGCAGCCACCTCTTCTACTCCAGCTGGTTTAGAAAAGTATCAATATTATTTCGATGCCTTACCTGGAATTATTATTGTGATGGGAATCATGGTTATTGGGTATGCCATTCAACAATTTTTATTAAAAATTAAAAAAGAAAGACAAATACAAACCCAACAAACTATTGCAGAACTTAGCTTATTAAAATCTCAAATTAGTCCCCATTTTCTTTTCAATGTACTGAATAGTTTGTATGCTTTATCTCTTAAAAAATCAGATGAAACTCCAAATGTAATTTTAAAACTCTCTGATATTTTGCGCTACTCTTTATATGAAGCACAAGAAAAAGAAGTATTTGTAACTGATGAAATACACATTCTGAATACCTATATCGATATTGAAAGAGTAAGAATGCCTGAAAATGCAACCATCACCTTTCATTACGAAAACGTAAAAGAATCTGTCAAAATTGCGCCTATGCTTTTATTGCCATTGATAGAAAACGCTTTCAAACATGGTACAGATTCTACCATTGGTCATTCATATATCAATGCTACATTAAGTTGCGACGATATTAGCCTTATATTTACCTGTGAAAATAGTTTTAAAGAATCGGTAAGGAAAGAACTTGGCGGAATTGGCATTGAAAACATCCGCAAACGTCTTCAATTGATTTACCCTTCTAAACATCAGTTTCAAATTGAAAAAAGGAATAATGTTTTTAAAGTAACACTTGAAATAAAATTATAGAGCAATGACGAAAATAAAATGTTTGGTCGTAGATGATGAAAAATTGGCTCAGGATGTCCTGATTCATCATATTTCAAAATTTGATATTTTGCAGCTAGAAGGTGTTTGTAATAACGTTTTTGAATTAATTGCTTTTCTCAATAAAAACAAAGACATCGATTTGATTTTTTTAGACATCAAAATGCCTGAAATTAACGGAACAGATTTCGTTACTCTATTTAATAATCCTCCTGCAATTATTTATACCACTGCCTACCATCAATATGCGCTAAATGCATTTGACCAAAGTGCTATTGATTATTTGCTTAAACCAATTTCCTTAGAACGTTTTGCAAAAGGCATCCAAAAAGCAACTCAATTTCTGAGCCCCATCCAGCAGAATCAAACGCTCATGACTTCAGAAAAAGTTGATGGTAGTTTTTACGTAAAAAGTGATAAACGTTTAATAAAAGTCAATCCTGCAGAATTAATTTATATCGAAGGAATGCGCAATTATATTAATTTACACACCGAAAATGGCATGATAATGATTCACGCCACCTTAGCTTCTTTTGAAGAAAATTTAAAGCACCTTACTCACATTTGTAGAGTTCACAAATCGTTTTTCATCAACCTCAATAAAATCAATTACCTCGAACAGCATGTCATTATACTAACCAATAAAAAAAGTATTCCTGTAGGACTCAGCTACCGCGAACAGTTTTATGATAAGTTAAAAATAATGCAGGTAAAATAGATTTAATTTTTTATCCTATTTGTAGATTTACTCAATTAAAATTAAGCAGAAATCTTAGAGCTTGTTTAGTTTTAAATGAAATAATTTATTTCGTAGATTTTGTCAAATAAGCAGATTAATTTATTCGTTTTTAATCGGTAAAATCTGCGAGAATTATATAAAAGCTGAGTAAAAAAAATCAAAAGCCAATCATACAGGATTTAAATTAATAAAACTTAAATAGACTTTTAATTTTAAATTATAAAGACTCATTAAAAAAGTATTTATTATTGTAAGTGAATTTAACCCAACCTGTTTTAATTCAAATATTTTCCCTAAATCAAATCTTGTTGTCCCCGTTTTCCCTTGCTTAAAAAGGCTAAAATCCAATTATCCAGTTTATATTTTCTTATGAGTTCCAGATTTCAGTTCTTTTTTGCAATTTAAAATTGCTGATTTTTTTTTCGGAATTCGTTTCTCAAAAAAATTTAAACAGATTTAATAATAAAAACCACTAAAATCTATACAAAAAAAGTAAATAATTCACTTTTTGGCATTAAAAAACAGAATACAGCGAACAATATTATCATTTTCACAATATTAATTTACAAAAAATAATTCATTCATTATATTCATGTTAGAAAATTAAAATTTTATAAAAAAAATAACTAATTTTGTTACTAATAAATAATTTAATATATGATTAAAACCTTTACTTCTTTATTACTTCTTTTGTGTTTTATTAATTTTGGTTTCATACCGCTGCTTCATGCGCAAGCTGCAACCTTACCATACACTCAAGATTTTAACACGAGCAATGACTTTACTTTGCTGAATGGAACCCAGGTCAATAAATGGGCATATGGTTCAGCGGCAGGTAATGCGGGAAATTCTATTTATATTTCCAATGATAATGGTACTACAAATAATTATACTAATACATCTTCAAGCGTTGTTCAGGTGTATAGAGATATTGTAGTTCCAACGGGTACCACAGCTACTTCACCAGCCACATTATCATTTGACTGGAGAGCGATGGGAGAAGCATGTTGTGATTACCTTAGAATTTGGCTAGTCCCTACTACTTTTACACCTACACCAGGAACACAAATTACTGCAGGGGCAGGTAGAATTCAACTAGGAGCGAACTTAAACGAACAAACTACTTGGCAAACTTACACCAATACAAACATCAACTTGGCAACGTTTGCAGGAGCTAATGTACGTCTTGTTTTTGAATGGAGAAATGATGGTAGTGTAGGTACTACACCTGCAGGTGCTATTGATAACATTAATATGCTGATTCCTACTTGTAGTGCACCTACTGCATTAGCTGTTAATACAATAACAACAACAAATGCTACGATTTCATGGACAGGCATCACCCCTGCTCCTGCCAATGGGTATCAATATTACATTTCTACAAGTTCTACACCACCAACTAGCACAACTATTCCTTCAGGTGCAAGTACCACAACGTCAGTTCTTTTAAATACACTCTCACCAAGTACTACATATTATTTTTGGGTTCGTGCAGTTTGCAGCGCAACAGATTCTAGTATATGGACTGCAGGTGGAGGGTTTTCAACTACGCAAATACCTGCTACCCTTCCTTACAACCAAAATTTTTCAACTCTAAATGATTTCGGTTTTATAAACGGATCTCAAACGAACAAATGGGTTTATGGGAATACTGTAGGGAATATACCTAGCTCTATTTATATCTCTAATGACAATGGAGTAACAAATAACTATACCAACACTTCATCAAGTATTGTTCAGGCTTACAGAGATATTGCAGTACCAACAGGAACAACTGCTGCATCACCTGCACTTTTATCATTTGACTGGCTTGCAATGGGAGAATCATGTTGTGACTACTTAAGAGTATGGCTTGTGCCCTCTTCTTTTACCCCAACAGCGGGTGCTCAAATTACAGCAGGCACAGGAAGAATTCAAATAGGAGGAAATTTAAACGCACAAACTGCATGGCAAACCTACCTAAATACAAACGTAAACTTAACAAGCTTCTCAGGAGCTACTGTACGTCTGGTTTTTGAGTGGAGAAATGACGGAAGTGTCGGTACTCCACCTGCAGGTGCTATTGATAATATAAATTTACTTATTCCTACCTGTAAATTACCTACAGCACCCGCAGTAGCTGCTATAACTTCAGCGACTGCCACCATAAGCTGGACAGCCACTGTACCGCCACCTGCGATAGGATATGAATATTATTTATCAACAAATCCTACACCTCCAATTGCGACGACACTCCCAACAGGAAACACGACTGCAACATCAGTTCCTTTAGCTGGGTTGACTCCTAATACAACGTATTATTGGTGGGTAAGAGCAAGATGTAGCACAACAGATGCGAGCATCTGGATTGGTGGGCCAAGCTTTACAACAACACAGATTCCGGCAACACTGCCTTATAGTCAAAACTTTACAGGAGGTAATGATTTAGGATTATTAAACGGAACACAGACAAATAAGTGGGTACGTGGTACTGCAACAGGAAACACTGCTCAATCATTATATATATCTAATGATAACGGTGTAACGAATGCATATTCTCACACGGCAACTACAGTACAAGCATTTAGAGATATTCAGATTCCGGCAGGAACTACAATTGCTTCTTTTTCTTTTGACTGGAAGTCTCAAGGAGAAAACAATTTGGATTATCTAAGAGTTTGGTTGGTACCAACTACTGTTATGCCTGTACCCGGAACTCAAATTGCTGCAGGTACAAATAGAATACAAGTAGGACAATACCAACTTCAAGGTACATGGCAAACATTTTCTAATACAAACTTAAACTTAACTGCATACGCAGGTGGTATAATGCGTTTAGTCTTCGAATGGAGAAATGACGGAAGCCTTGGCACACAGCCTCCGGCTGCAATTGATAATATTTTACTAAGAGTTTGTAATAATGCTACTCCTGTAGTGACAGTAGTACCAGCTTCTATTACCCATAATTCAGCAACGCTTACTTGGCCTCAAGATCCCGGAGGAGCTACTTATCAAATAAGATACAGACCTTTAGGGACGGGTAGTGCTTGGTTGCCAAACACTGGTCCTATTACTGTAACAGCAGGTACTTATACTTTCCCTTCCAACTTGTTACCATTCACTGATTATGAAGTGGAAGTTGCAGCAGTTTGTAATATTACGAATGTAGGATTATTCTCACATAGCGAATTTAAAACCAAATGTGACCCTACTCCTCCAAATGTGACAGTAACTAGTATTACCCCAACATCAGCTTTAGTAACTTGGAACCCGCTTGCAGCTGGTGCTACTTATGAACTACAGTGGAAAGAAGTTGGTACAGGAACATGGTTCCCCGTTACTACTCCGCAACCTCCTGCTAATAGTTACCTTCTTACAGGCTTAAGTTCATATAAAACGTATGAGGTTCAGGTAAGAAATAAGTGTATTGGATCTGGAACGTTTAACCCTTGGTCTACATCTCAAGTGTTTACTACGGTTAGAGTTTGCGAAATTCCGCCTCCAGGATTAACAATCACTCAGTTAAATCCTACATCAGCAGAAGTAGTTTGGAGTGCTTACACAGGTCCTGGAGCTACTAATAATTACATATTAAAATACAGAAAAGTTGGATTACCAGGCTGGACGACAATTAACGTAAGTAATAATACCTATACCCTTACAGGATTATTAGAACTTACGAAATATGAAATGCAGGTAGCAAATGTTTGTACGGGTACACCGGGTAACTTCACACCAGAGTACTACTTTACAACACCAACAGTTGTTTATTGCCCAATGCATTCAACAAACTTTGGTTCTGAATTTATTTCAAAAGTAACAGCGAAGCCAGCGGGTAAACCTCAGATGATTAATATTACAGCAGGTTCAGCTTATTCAGACTATACAACGGTTCCTACGAAGTTTATTGATATGGTTCAAGGTTCTGTAGGTAACCAAATTATAATTGATAAAACAATTAGCTCAGGTGCGAAAGCTGGAGTAGCCGTTTGGATTGACTTCAACAGAAACGGAGCTTTTGATCTTGACGAAAGGATTTTAGCAGATGGCCCTAATACGAATCCTACTGCAAGTGCTACCTTTACGGTACCTTCTAATGCTTTCTTAGGATCTACCAATAAATATGTGGTAATGAGAGTGGCAATGTCTAAAGACGCTATTCCTGTAAGTTGTGTAAGCTTTACTGATGGTGAAGTGGAAGACTATACAGTGAGAATCTCTCAATTGCCAACAGCAAATACTGTTAATCAAACAGATATTTTGATTTATCCAAATCCTGTTAAATCAATTTTAAATGTTAAGAATATCAGTAAAAAAGCGAAATATAACATTTACAGTGCAGCTGGTCAGGTAATCTCTAGCGGAGTAATCTTAAATAACAAGATTGACGTAAGCAGATTAATCAACGGTCTATACGTAATTGATATTGATGATATTCAGGGCACAGCTCAGAGAAAATTCATTAAAGAATAACCAATTAATTAAATAGAATAAGCTCTCAGAAATGAGAGCTTATTTTTTTATCGCATTAAAGTATTGATAAAAAGAGTATAGTTATTAAATTAAAGGATATTAAACAATTTAAGATGCATGTACTAGCCATTTACAATTCGGTAGTTTATGACAGTTTGTTATCAATAATTATTTCGGTTTCTTTAAGAATGTTATTTTTATTCTATGTATTCATTTTCGCTACCTGTAAATAATAAACTTTATGTCTCCTTTATTGTAATTATCATTTTTAATTCAAATGAATAAACTTCCTCACAAAATTGAATCTTATGGTGATTACTTCAATACTATTAAAGCAATGATAAAATAATTTTTCATTCAACTATCTAAAAAAAATCCCCAAGCGTAAGCTTGGGGATTCTTATTTATTATGACTCACTGAGTCTTACTTCACTTCTTCAAAATCAGCATCCTGAACATCTTCTGCTCCGTTTGCTTGACCTTGAGTTTGTTGAGCTCCTGCTTCAGCACCTTGGCCTTGAGCATACATTTCTTCTGTAGCTGCCATCCAAGCTGCATCTAAAACTTCAGTTTTAGCTTTTACTTCTTCTGCATTTTGAGCTTCGAAAGCAGTTTTCAATTCTGCATGAGCAGTTTCGATAGCCGCTTTTTTGTCAGCTGATAATTTATCACCAAATTCTGTCAATTGCTTTTCAGTTTGGAAAATCAATCCGTCAGCTTTGTTGAATACTTCAACCTCTTCTTTTCTCTTATTATCAGCTACAGAGTTTTCTTGAGCTTCTTTTTTCATTCTTTCGATTTCTTCGTCAGAAAGACCTGAAGAAGCCTGAATTTTAATAGACTGCTCTTTACCTGTACCTTTATCTTTAGCAGAAACGCTTAAGATACCATTCGCATCAATATCGAAAGTTACTTCAATCTGAGGAACTCCTCTTTGTGCTGGTGGAATATCTGTCAAATCGAATCTACCGATTTCTTTGTTATCGTTGAACATTGGTCTCTCCCCCTGTCCTACTCTGATGCTTACAGCTGGCTGGTTGTCAGAAGCTGTAGAGAATACTTCAGATTTTTTAGTTGGAATCGTCGTGTTCGCTTCAATTAATTTAGTGAAAACAGAACCCATTGTTTCGATACCTAAAGAAAGTGGCGTAACGTCTAATAAAAGCACGTCAGTTACATCTCCAGTTAAAACTCCACCTTGGATTGCTGCACCAATTGCTACAACCTCATCCGGGTTAACTCCTTTTGAAGGCTTTTTACCGAAGAATTTCTCAACTTCTTCCTGGATGATTGGGATTCTTGTAGAACCACCTACCAAGATTACTTCGTCGATATCTGAGATAGAAAGACCTGCATCAGAAAGCGCTTTTTTACAAGGCTCCATAGAACGTCTTACTAAGTCTGCAGCTAACTGCTCGAATTTAGCTTTAGTTAAAGTCTTCACTAAGTGTTTAGGACCAGTCGCTGTAGCAGTGATGTATGGAAGGTTGATTTCTGTTTGAGCAGAAGAAGACAACTCGATTTTTGCTTTTTCAGCTGCTTCTTTCAATCTTTGTAAAGCGATTGGGTCAGCTTTCAACTCAACACCTTCTTCAGCTTTGAATTCGTCTGCCATCCAGTTGATGATTACATCATCAAAGTCATCACCTCCTAAGTGCGTATCACCGTTTGTAGACAATACTTCAAAAACTCCATCTCCTAAATCTAGGATAGAAACGTCGAAAGTACCACCTCCTAAATCGTAAACTGCGATTTTTTGGTCTTTATTTGTTTTGTCCATTCCATAAGCCAAAGCTGCTGCTGTAGGCTCATTGATGATTCTTTCTACTTTAAGACCTGCAATTTCTCCAGCTTCTTTCGTCGCTTGTCTTTGAGCATCGTTAAAGTAAGCCGGAACAGTGATTACCGCTCTTGTTACTTCTTGTCCAAGATAATCTTCAGCAGTTTTCTTCATTTTTTGAAGAGTCATTGCAGAAATCTCTTGTGGCGTATATTCTCTGTCGTCAATTTTTACTTTTACGGTATCGTTTGGTCCAGCAACTACTTTATAAGGTACTCTAGAAATTTCTTTAGCATCTTCTTTAAAGTGTGTACCGATAAATCTTTTAATAGAATATACCGTTTTTGTAGGGTTAGTTACAGCCTGTCTTTTTGCAGGATCACCTACTTTTCTTTCACCATCTTCTGTAAACGCTACGATAGAAGGTGTTGTTCTTTTACCTTCAGCATTAGGGATAACTACAGCATCCTTACCTTCCATTACAGCAACGCAAGAGTTGGTTGTACCTAAGTCAATTCCGATTATTTTACTCATAATATTTATATTTTTTCTAATTTTTAAACTTGATTACACTCTCAGTTTCTCAATATCTGTACCATTAGAATTTTTGTGACAAATTGACAGTTTTTAAATATCAAAGTTTTAATATTGAACCTTTTTTTTATTTTTTGACGCCAATTTTAACTACTTTACTTAAACCATACTAAAGTTTTTTTTGTGTTAAATTATGTACGATTTGGCTCCAATTTACATATTTAGAATAAATAATCGTTATTTAAATTTAGTTTTCACCAGCACTTCTCTACTCCTTTCTTCTTTTTTCTTTCAACTAAAAATTTAATTAAGAATTAACTTTAAAATCTCATTAAAGAACAGTTTTATTAGTATTTTTGATAAACTATACACACAAATATGTCTTTACACTTTAATCCCAGAGATGTTACCTGGTTAGCATTTAACGAAAGAGTTTTACAGGAAGCAATGGACGAAAACGTGCCGCTTCATCTCAGAATTCGTTTTCTTGGGATTTTTTCTAATAATCTGGATGAATTTTTCAGAGTGCGTGTTGCAGGTCTGAAACGCGCCATGGATTTTAAAGAAAAAGTAATTGCCGAATCATTTTATCAGCCCCCCTCAAAAATTCTTCAGAGAATTAACGAAATTGTTATTACCCAACAAGCAGATTTCGATAAAACATGGAAAAAAATTCAGCTTGAAATGGCTGAGCAGAAAGTTTTCATTAAAACTTCAAAAAATATCACTGCCAAACAGAAAGAATTTGTAAGGCAATATTTTGACGAGGTGGTAGAAGCAAACGTCATCCCTATTCTCCTTCACGAAAATACACCCATGCCTTACATGAGAGACAAAAGTTTGTATCTGGGTGTTGCCATGAGAAAAAAAGACTGGAATTACCACAGCAACTACGCAATTATTGAGATTCCGTCAAGGTTTGTTGGGCGATTTGTACTCTTACCTACCGAAGACCCTGAAGAAAAAAACGTTATGTTGCTTGAGGATGTTATCACCTTCAATCTCCCACATATTTTTTCTTATTTCGGATATGATGAATTTTCTGCCAATGCTTTTAAGGTAACCAAAGATGCAGAAATGGATATTGATAACGACATCAAAACCAATTTTGCCGAAAAAATAGAAAAAGGCCTTAAAAACCGTAGAAAAGGAAAACCTACCCGTTTTGTTTTTGATAAAGATATGGATAAAGCAATGCTCGAATTGCTCATCCGAAAATTAAATTTAAGCAAAAAAGACAGCATAATTCCCGGGGGAAAAATTCATAATTTCAAACATTTTATGGATTTCCCAGATGTTATTGAATACACAAAAAAACCGGTAGAAAGAACTTCTTTTACCCATCAGGCTTTTGAGCATGGCGAAAGAATAACAGACGTTATTCAGAAACAAGATGTTTTGCTGAGCTTTCCGTACCACACCTATACTCCGGTTATTGATTTGTTGCGTGAAGCAGCAATGGATCCCGATGTAAAATCTATTCAGATTACTGCTTACCGTTTGGCGAGTAATTCGAAAATAAGCAATGCGCTAATTTATGCTGCCAGAAATGGCAAAGATGTGACCGTAATGCTTGAACTTCAGGCAAGATTTGATGAAGAATCGAATTTGATGTGGAAAGAAATGTTTGAACCTGAAGGAATCACTGTTTTAATAGGAATTCCTGACAAAAAAGTACACGCCAAATTGTGTATTATCAAAAAACGGGTACAAAACAAAACCCTGCAATATGGTTTTGTAAGCACCGGAAATTTTAATGAAAAAACTGCCAAAATATATGGCGACCATCTGATTATGACTTCTGACAGAGGCATTATGGCAGATATTAATAAAGTTTTCACAGTACTCAAAAAACCAAAAGAAGATTATCTCCCCGTTCTAAAGACTTGTAAAAAACTAATGGTTTGTCCGCAATTTATGCGCGAAAAAATCGTGCATCACATCGATAAAGAAATTGAAGAAGCCAAAGCTGGAAGAAAAGCAGAAATGATTATTAAAGCAAATTCTGTAAGTGACCGTGCCTTAATTATTAAAATGTACGAGGCTGCAGAAGCAGGAGTGGTGATTAAAATGATTGTAAGAGGAATTTATTGTGCCATTAATCAGAAAGACTTTAAACAAAAAATTAAAGCAATTAGCATTGTAGATGAATATTTGGAGCATGCAAGAGTGATGTATTTTTACAATAAAGGTTCTGAAGACATCTACATTTCTTCTGCCGATTGGATGAATAGAAATTTGGATTATAGAATAGAGGCAGCCGCAAAAATCTCTGATAAAAACCTCAAAAAAGAATTGAAAGATATTCTTGACATTCAATTAAAAGATAATGTAAAGGCGAGAATTTTAGACAAAAAACTGAGCAACGAGTACATCAACAATGGCGAAAAAGAATGCCGCTCGCAGATTGAAACCTATAAATATTTAAAAGCAAAAACTACAAAAAAATAGTTTGTGTAGAAGATAAAAAATTTTAGCTAATGATAATTTTTTTGAACCTTTAAGAGTATTCAATTTTTAAGGATAAAATAATAATTCAGATTCATTGAAGTAAAGCATTAAGTGAAATGCTTAAATCAGTTTATTGAGTCTTAATAATTGTTACTGAGCCAGCAGTTTTAATGATTAAAAAAGTTTAAAATAGCCACAGAAATCATCACAAATAATTTAATTTTGTATATTAAATATTGAGTAATACTCTATTTTAATTAAAAAACTGAATTTCAATAAAATACAATCAACAATGATTATTGCAGCGATAGACATAGGAAGTAATGCAGCCCGACTTTTAATCAATGAGGTAAAAATTCAACATGGAAAACCAGAATTTATTAAATTAAATCTTCTGCGCATCCCTCTGCGATTGGGAATGGATGTTTTTACTCTTGGAAAAATCGGTGAAGAACGAGAAAAAATGGTCATCGATTCAATGAAAATTTTCAGCGATTTGATGAAAATCTATAAAGTGGAACATTACCGTGCTTGTGCAACCAGCGCGATGCGTGATGCAGAAAACGGCACAGAAATCATTAAAATTGTAAAAGAAACTTCAGATATAGACATCGAAATCATTTCCGGGGACGAAGAAGCGACTTTGGTCTATGAAAACCATGTTGCAGAAGGTCTCGACACAGATTTTGCGTATCTTTATGTAGATGTTGGTGGCGGGTCTACCGAACTTACCTTTTACGAAAACGGAAAAATGGTCTACGAAAGGTCTTTCAACATCGGAACCATCAGATTGCTGAACGATTTGGTAAGCGAAGACAACTGGAAGGAAATGAAAGAGGAAATCCGTAAAAACATCAACAGTAAAAGACCTATTGTTGCCATTGGTTCGGGTGGAAATATCAACAAAGCCTTTTCCATGAGTAAAACCAAAGATGGGAAACCAATGTCAGCAACTTATTTGAAAAAAATCTATAAAGACATCAATGCATTGACCGTAGATGAAAGAATGAGTCTCTACAACCTGAGACAGGACCGTGCAGACGTTTTGGCACACGCTTTAAGAATTTTCAACAACGTGATGACATGGTCTGAAATCACCAGAATTTTTGTTCCTAAAATCTCTGTTGCAGATGGTTTGATTCACAATATTTATGAGAGGGTTTCAGGGAAGAAATAAACTGCTGAAAAATTTAATAAAAATCTTACGATAACTATGTTTATCAAAAATTATTAGCATACTAATGTATGTTAGCTCAATACATAAACATGAGTTCTATCTACTATTCCATGAAAAAACGTATTATAAAAATAATTCTTGCCTTTTTAGGAATTTTACTTCTCATACTTTTTATTCGTCCACAAAAAGTAATCTATGAAGCAAAAGTTTCAGGTAATATTGTGGATGAAAATGGAAAACCAATTCAAAATGCAACGGTTTCAAGAATTGAAGAAAAAAGATGGAAAAATAAAGAATGGGGCTATGAAGAACATTCAGAATTTAAATCTCAAACTGTAAAAACAGATAAAAATGGAAGCTTTTTTCTTGATGAAAAATCTAGAATAGATTGGTTTCACACCCCACTTGACTTACCTTTCGCCTGGTGTAATGCCGATTTTGAGGTTTCTAAAACTGGATATAAAACTTACAAAACGAAATTTGGAGAATATCAATCTTTTAAAAAAGAAAATTGCTATGCCTGTGAGCAAATTGAGTTTAAACCAAAAATAACTTTAAAAAACATCCGCAAATAACATAAATCTATTGTAATATTGGGTTTAGTTTTAAATTAAAACATTCGTCTACAAATCCTACCAATTCCCAAAATGTTGGATGATATTTCGCCAAACAAAAAATCAACACTTTATTAATATATCACTTATCTCATTGACTGCCAATCGTAATTCCTCTTCGTTCATTGAAGCAAAACCAAACCGGAATGAATTAAGCTCTGTATCCATTCTCACTATATTCAATTTTTTATTTGATTGTAATTTTTCAACATCAAATTCTTTATTAAATGTAATCCAAATAGCCATTCCTCCCGTAGGTAAAGTATAAGAGACATATTTATCTAATTTTTCGTTCAACAATACATCTAAAAAATCTCTACGCTGATGATAGATTTTCTTTGCTTTTTTAAGATGACGCTTCAGTTCGCCCTCTTTAATTAGAAAAGCCAAAGCATTCTGCATATACCCGTCGCCACTTACGTCTATTATTTTTCTGAAAGCTGTACATTGTTCGATGAAATTTTTGGAAGCTACCATAAATCCAATACGTAAAGCAGGGTCTAACATTTTAGAAAAAGAGCCTATATAAATTACATTTCCATTGTGGTTACCACTTGCCAAAGGTAAATAAGGCGATGATGTATAATGATAATCATAGTCGTAATCATCTTCAATAATTGCAAATGAATATTGTTGAGACAATTCCAGTAATTTCATTCTTCTTTCCACACTTAATGTTACCGTTGTAGGATAATGGTGGTGCGGAATAACATATACAGCAGTAATTTTTTTCTCTTTACATAGTTGCTCAATAGCTTTGGTGCCTATTCCGTTTTCGTCGACGTTGATTTCTATCAGATGAGCTCCTGTTTCTTCAAATGTTTTATTGGCAAGAGGATAATTTGGCTTTCCTACAATGATATTCGAGTTTGTATCAAGAAGTAATCGGGAAGCGAGATAAATACTCATTTGAGCTCCATGCGTTATCAGAATATTTTCAGCAGAAATATTTAATCCCCGTGTTTCATACAAATAATTAACCAGCGCTTCCCGAAGTTTAAAAGTTCCTTGCGTAGTTCCAATATTTGCATTTTTTATGGCATATTTATTTGAAGTATAAGACCGATAAGTTTTTAAAAGCTCATTAATAGGAGAAAGTCTTACATCAGGATGCCCATCATCAATAATTATCTCAGGAATAATAGCCGTATTATTTTTTTCAATAGGCTCTATGATTTTAAATGGAAGATTGAAATCATTCTCAAAAGATAAAATTTTCGCAGAAGTCCATTTTTGCGGTTTTAGTAAAGGGATATTTTCTGAAACGGCAATGTACTTTCTTGGAACAATAGTAACCCAATCTTGTGCATTCAATTCCTCATACCCTGCAATTACTGTTTTCCGATGAATATCTAATGTTTTGGCTAGTTCACGGCTACTTGGTAAATGGGTTCCTGCTTTTAAAGTCCCGTTTCTAATAGCATTGATAATCGATATAGCAATCTGTCTGTATACAGGAATTTTGCTTTCTTTTTCTATAATGATGATATGTTCGTATGGCAACATTCTGGACTACCTTTTATATATAAATTGGACTACAAATATAGTCCTGTTTGTAAATACTTTTGTCTTATCAATTAAAATATTTTTAAACAATGGAGTACGAAATCAAAAAAGTAAGTCTAAAAGATTTAGACAAAACAGCGGAGTTATTTAATCTTTATCGGGTTTTCTATCGTCAATCTGAGGATTACGAAAAATGCAAGAAATTTATTAAGGAAAGAATAGACAATGACCAATCATCTATTTTTGTAGTGTATGCAGGCGATACAGCAGTCGGTTTTATACAGTTGTACAAGCTATATCATTATATAAAATTAGCAAAACAATGGTTATTGAGTGACTTATTTGTACACCCTGATTACAGAGGTAAAGGACTTTCGGTAGCACTGATAGACCGAGCAAAACAATGGTGTGATGAAACTGGAGCTTGCGGACTCATGCTTGAAACCGAAAAAACAAACGACATCGGAAACAAATTATATCCACGTTGCGGTTTTGAATATGACGGCAATCACAATTATTACTATTGGTGGAAGTAAAACAAAAGGCGGGCTTAATCGGTTCCGCCTTTATTCATATCATTATTATGGACGAAGAAATAAAAAAAAACATTGCCATTATACAGGAACGAATAATTAATGCCTGCAAACAGAGTAATAGAAATCCTGATGAAGTAAAGCTGCTATTGGCAACTAAAACTGTACCTGCTGAATATATTAAAATTGCATTACAAACAGGATGTACCCTGATAGCTGAAAACAAAACACAGGAACTTAGAGAGAAATACCAATCCTTACAAGAAATTCCACACACCAATCATTTTATAGGACATTTGCAGACCAACAAAATCAAAGATATTTTGAAATACGACGTATCCTGTATTCAGTCGATGGACCGCTTCGATTTAGCCGAAAAATTACACCATCGATTACAGCTTGAAAACAAAACTATAGAAATTTTGATTCAAGTAAATACTTCAAACGAAGAAAGTAAATTTGGTGTTAATCCAGAAAATGCTATTGAATTGGTACAACAACTCGCACATTTTGAAAGCCTTAAAATAAAAGGCTTGATGACCATTGGCCTGTTTAGTACCGAAACTGAAAAAGTACGTCAATGTTTCCGTACACTCAAAGATATTCAGCAACAAATTATAACGCTAAATATCTTTAATGTGGAAATGCAAGAACTCTCAATGGGCATGAGTGGAGACTTGGAAACAGCTATCGCAGAAGGCGCAACGATTGTAAGAGTGGGTACAGCTATTTTCGGAAAAAGAATTCATCCCGATAGCTATTATTGGAATGAAAACAAATAAAATATTGCAGATAGCATCGGTTTGTTGAAATGGTCGGTTTGGGATTAGAATAGAAAGATTCGTTTCAAAATCCCATCATTTCAACAAATCCCAAGGACATCATCCAATTTCTAACAACAATAAAATTAACAATAACTTAAAAAATAACAATTATTCAATCAAATTATTAATCATTTCGTAAACTTCTATTAAAAGCCTCACAATGTTCAAGCCTCATTTTTGCACAAATCTATAATTGAGTAAAATGAAAAACAAATACTTTTTGAGAGGTCTATTGCCTATTGCTGCTTTATTTCACGGTTTAGCTTCCGGACAGAGCACATTAGTTCACTATTGGAATTTTAATAATAACGCTTCCGTTGCTGCCATCACAACACCTACTTCAACACTTTTAAACGGTTCTATCACTGCCACTTCTACAGGAACAGGAAGTACAGATACTTTTGTTGATTTTGCTGGTGGAACATCACAAAATTTTAATGTAAATAATTTAAATGCAAGAAACGGAGATGCTTCCGGAACACATTTGAGATACAATTATCCAATCAACGGAAATGTACAATTTAATTTGCCAACGACAGGATATAATAATGTTGTGGTGAAATTTTCTACAAGAAGATCAGGTTCGGGTGCAGGAAATCAAAATTGGTCTTATTCTTTAGACGGAACTACTTTTGTACCATATCAAACGGTTACTTCACAAGATGCCAATCCGCAACTCATAACATTTGACTTTTCGAATGTAACAGGAGTTTCAAATAACCCAAATTTCAAATTAAAAGTTGAATTTACACAAGGCGGTGGCGGAACTGTTGGAAATAACAGATTCGATAATTTTACACTAGATGCAACTTCTGTTGGCGGAACCGATACTACTCCACCAACAGTCGCTTATTTACCTGCAAACAATGTTAACAACGCCTCTACAACCATAAATCCTACGATTACTTTTAACGAAAATGTAAGATTAATTGATAACTCTGCGATTACTTCTGCAAATGCACAAAATCTTGTAGAATTAAGATTAAATAACGCAGCAGGAACAGTTGTTCCCTTTACGACGACATTCGCAAATAATGCAATCACAGTAATTCCTACAACAGCACTGCTTCCGAATCAGGCTTATTATTTGGCTTTAAAACCCAATATGGTTGAAGATACAAGTGACAACGCAGTAACTACAGCAACATCAAGTATTTTCACAACAGCAGGAACAAGCATTTCTTTAGATAAAACTTTAATTAAAGTCAATGAAAATGCAGGAACTTTGGCATTTAAAATAAATGTTAACAATCCTTCTAACGCAACGGTGAATCTGGTTGTAAAACCGGCCTCTTTTAACACCGCAAACAGCAGTGATTTTACATTTACAAGCCAAACCATCAATATTACACCTTCTACAACAAGTATTACGGTAAACATTCCTATTATTGATGATACTTTAGAAGAACAACAAGCCGAATATTTTGTTTTAGGGCTGGAAAATCCTGTGGGGACAACGATTACCGGAGACAACACTTCTACCGTTTACATTATCGATAATGATAAAGCTGCTCCGGTTCCTTCTAACCAAATTTCATTAAACTATATCGGAAGTTTTGATCCTTCCGGAAACAACAGCAGCTCTACAGAAATTGTAGTTCACGATGCTACAACTCAAAGATTATTTACGATAAGTTCTTTAACAGACGTTTTTGATATCATTAATTTTTCAAATCCGTTATCACCATCGGTAATCAACACTGTAAATATGGCTCCTTATGGCGGAATCACAAGCATCGCCGTGAAAAACGGAATCGTTGCTGTAGCTTCACCAAACGGAACCAATCCACAGCAAAATGGCTCTGTGGTATTCTTCGACATCAACGGAAGCTTCCTAAAACAAGTAACCGTGGGAGTTTTGCCAGACATGATTACCTTTACTCCAGACGGAACAAAAGTAATGACCGCGAACGAAGGCGAACCAAACGACGCGTATACGGTAGATCCGGAAGGCTCAATCAGTATTATTGATATTTCAGGTGGAATTAATAATTTAACTCAATCGAATGTTACCACACTCGGTTTCATAGGTTACAACAGTCAGGAAGCTGCATTTATCAGCTCTGGTGGAAGAAAAGTAAAATCAACAAGTACTTTGGCACAAGATCTTGAGCCGGAATACATTGCCATAAGCTCAGACAGCCAGAAAGCATGGGTTTCTTGTCAGGAAAACAATGGAATTATCGAAGTAAACCTTAGCAACAATACGTTAGGAAACATTTGGGGATTAGGTAAAAAAGACATGAATCTTCCAGGAAATGGTTTTGATGCTTCAGACAATAATGGTGAAATTCTTATTGCCAACTGGCCAGTAAAAGCTTATTACAATCCAGATGCAATGGCTTCCTTCAAAGTCGGATCTACCAATTATTTAGTGACAGCCAACGAAGGTGACGAAAAAGATTTAGGCGGATTCAGCGAAAGAACAACTGTCGGCGCCAACGGATACACTTTAGACGCTGCAGTTTTCCCGAATGCTTCTGTTTTAAAAGCTTCGCATAATTTAGGAAGATTCAGAGTGACCAATGTGAACGGAAACACAGATGGAGACACAGATTTTGAAGAAATTCATGCTTTAGGAGCGAGATCTTTCTCAATTTTCAATGCAGATACAAAACAATTGGTTTACGACAGCGGAGACAAGTTTGAAAGATACATCGCAGCTAACCATCCTTTAATTTTTAATGCTGATAACGAAGCCAACGGTGCCAAAAGCCGAAGTCGTGCAAAAGGTCCAGAACCTGAAGGGGTAACTTTAGGAACAATCAACGGACAAACGTTTGCCTTCATCACTTTAGAAAGAACCGGAGGCGTAATGGTTTATAATGTAACAGACCCAAACAATGTAACCTTTACAGATTACAAACATTCGAGATCGACTTCTGCATTTGGCGGAGACAACGGCCCCGAAGGAATTACGTATATTCCTCCCACAAATATGAATAACGGAAAAGGATACGTCATCGTTGCCAACGAAATCAGCGGAACGCTATCGATGTACGAAGTAATGCTTTCCCCAACATTAGCTACAGGTGAAACGAAAAAAGAAAAAGCTACTTTCAATATCTTCCCGAATCCTGTAAACAAAGGAAACACCTTATACTTCAACAGAGCTCAAGGTTACGAATTGTACGATATGAGCGGAAAACTTCTTGGAAAAGAGAAAAACACTTTAACCATCGACACTTCAAAACTAAACACCGGGGTTTATTCAATAAAAACTTCAGAAGGTGAAGTGAAGAGATTCATCGTGAAATAATTTTTTGACTTACTAATTTACTTTTCAAAGCCTCGGAATTTTTTCTGGGGCTTTTTTTGTAGTCTGGAAATTCATTAATTTTATCCCAAAACTATTATCGAAATACAAATGAACGAATCGGAAGTCACAAAATTATTTGAAGAGGCATACAAAGCAAAGACCGATAACAATTACTGGAATCAAATATTCGAACTTAGAAAATTTGTCACGGCAGAAATGATTTCAAAATGTTTTGAGCTCATCGATTCTGATGATTTAAAATCTAAGGAAATTGGAATTGATGTTTTATCACAACTTGGACAAGATAGAAAAGGTTTCGCAACACAAATGCTTGATAAAATTTTTGAAATTTTTGAAACATCTTCCGATGAAAAGTTAATTTCTAAAAGCTTGTTTGCTGTTGGCCACAACAACAAGTACATTAAAAATAAACATTTCAGTGTTTTAGAAAAATTTAAAATTTCTAATTCGACAGATATTCGATATGCTTTAACTTTTTCATTACTCGGAATTAAAAGAAAAGCAGCCATAAAAATACTTATAAAATTAGCACAGGATAAAAGTCTAAGAATACGTGATTGGGCAACTTTTGGCTTAGGAACACAAATAGAAACTGACACTAAAGAAATAAGAGATATTCTGTACAAAAATTCTTTATCAAAGAATGACCAAATCAGACAGGAAGCGATAAAGGGACTTGCAAATCGCAATGATGAAAGAGTTGAAGAACTAATATTATCTGAACTTCATAAGGAAAATTTCGGAACTTTATTTTTCGATACTTTACTCAATATTAAAAACGGTGAACAATATCTTCCATTCATTATAAATATTTATGAAAAATATAAAAATGATCAAGATATTAATACAGAATGGTTATCCGATTTAAAAAACTGTATTAAAGTCTTACAAGAAGTATAGTTTCAATTAGCTATAAAAAATAATTTTATGTTTGCATTTGCGCTCGATACACTCGAAAAGCCCCAGATTATCACTTATATTGAACAAGTAAAAAATCTTGAAAACAACAATAAAAATTTTGGTTATCGTCAACTAAGATTAATGAATGTTGAAAATCCAGCACAGCTAGCATTAGAAATAGAAAAAGCAACTGCTAATTTTGACAACCAAGGCTTCATTTATCTTTTAAATAAGGATAATACAATTCTTACAGGAACATTTATTAGTGATATTAAAATTTTAAAATCAGAGAAAAATAATCTCAGTTTAAGCGCCTATGTTTGGCATCAACCGAAAGGTTATTATAAAGCCTGGAAAATGAAGATGAATAAACAAATTAATAATAAAAATATTTGGAAGAATTTTAAAAAGGATGAATTACAAGGCTGGTTAGTTTTCGCTTTAAACAATACGTTTTATGAAAACTCAAAAGAAAATTTAAAGATTCAAATTGATGGCAATAATTTTCACAATTTAGATGAATTCTTCTGTAATCTTGGTGAAGAAATCAATGGAATTGCAGGTTATTTTGGGAGAAACATCCCCGCTTTTTATAATTGTTTGAGAGGAGATTTTGGTGTTGGATCAATTGAAGAACTCACTTGGAAAAATCATCTAAAAAGTATGAAAATTTTCAAAACAAAATTCAATGAAATTCTACGAATATTTGAAGATTTTAATGTTAAAATAAATTTGCAGTAGATTTTGGCTAAAGCCAAACGAATTTTTAAATTTCTGAACGGGCTAAAGCCCGTTTCTATTGATCTAACAACCTTGATAAGGTAAATATTAAACCGCAATTAATCTTGACAAGATTTTCCAATCACATCACAAAAAAAGCCAGACTTCAAAAGAAATCTGGCTTCAAAAAATATATTGTTGTATTTTTTACTCTACATTTACTACCTTCTCAATTTCAGGAGCATGTTGTTTGATGCTGTTTTCTACCCCTAATTTCAATGTTGAGAAATTAAGAGAACAAGATGAACAGTTTCCTAAAAGCTTTACAAAAACAGTATTGTCTTTTACGTCCAAAAGCTCAATATCACCGCCATCTTTATTCAAAAACGGACGAATGCTTTCCAGAGCTTCCATTACTCGGGTTACAGTGTCTTCGTGTGTTGTATTTATCTCCATATTCGGGTTTGGTTTTCAAAAATGTATTTGAAATTATTTTAGTTATTTTTTTGGTGAGCAACCAGCCATTGTACTAATTTTAACGGCTTCTGTCGGAGGAAGAAGTTTATTTCTTTCTACCAAACTTTCTACCATTTTACGAGCCGTTTCTGTATAAATCTCAGCAATTACAGAACCTTCCTGCAAAGCAGCCGGTCTCCCTACATCTCCCGCCTCTCTGATACTCTGAATGATAGGAATTTCTCCTAAAACAGGAATATTTAAATCTTCAGCTAAATGTTGCGCTCCTTGATTTCCAAAGATATAATATTTATTGTCAGGTAGCTCTTCCGGTGTAAAATATGCCATATTTTCTACCAATCCAAGAACCGGAATGTTAATACTTTCCATATTAAACATTGCAATTCCTTTTCTTACGTCTGCCAAAGCAACATGTTGAGGTGTACTTACAATCACCGCTCCTGTTACAGGAACTTCCTGAATGATAGACAAATGAATATCACCAGTTCCCGGAGGAAGGTCGATTAATAAGAAATCTAATTCTCCCCAAGCTGCATCTCTAATCATTTGGTTCAATGCCTTCGAAGCCATAGGACCTCTCCAAACTACCGCCTGATTGGCTCCAGAAAAATATCCGATGGAAAGCATTTTCACACCGTAATTTTCAATAGGTTTCATCAAGTTTTTTCCGTTTACGTCTACAGAAATTGGTTTTTGACCTTCTGTATCAAACATGGTAGGAACAGATGGTCCGTAAATATCAGCATCTAATAAGCCTACTTTAAAGCCCATTTTTGCTAACGTTACCGCAAGGTTTGCAGAAACGGTAGACTTACCAACACCTCCTTTTCCAGATGCGATGGCAATAATATTTTGAATTCCTGGGATTTGTTTTCCTTTGATTTGGCTTAGCTGAACTTCGCTTGGTTCCGGAGAAACAATTTTAAGTTTAAGATTAATTTCTTCACCAAATTCACTTGCGAAAGCCTGTTTCATTGCTGCTTCAAGTTTCTTTTTTTCGTGCATTGCAGGCGAGTGAGCAGTCATATCAATGTACACTTCTGTGCCCATTACCTGAAAATTACTCACCAAATCATCTACTTCTATTTCTTTAAGGAAACCTTGTACCTTTTCTTTAGTCAACATAAAAATATAAATTGACTGCAAATTTACGTAATTTTTAGCTATTTAGAATCAATAAACATGGTGATAGATAAATTCTTTTGCAGACCAAAATTTTGTAGTATTTTAGGGCAATTTTAATTTAATATCCATGAAAAAAATATTATTCGTTGTGTTTGGATTAATTGCGCATCATTCATTTTCACAAAATTATTCGCAATACGTAAATCCTTTTATCGGAACGGGCGGTCACGGCCACACTTTTCCGGGAGCCATTGTACCTTTCGGAATGGTACAGCTTTCACCAGACACGAGAATTGACGGAAGTTGGGACGGATGCAGCGGTTATCACTATTCAGATTCTGTAATCTACGGATTTTCTCACACCCACTTAAACGGAACCGGAGTTTCTGATTACGGAGACATTATGTTGATGCCTACAATGGGAAAACCGGGTTTAACTCCCAAAGAGTATTCATCTAAATTTTCTCATAAAAACGAAAAAGCAACAGCAGGATTTTATTCTGTAAAATTAGATAAAAACAACATTGATGTTCGTTTAACAACGACAACAAGAGTAGGTTATCACGAATACAAATTCAACAAAGCCGGAAATGCCAATATTATTTTAGACTTGAATCACAGAGATAAATTGCTGGAAGGTGAAGTAAGAGTTATTGACAGCAAAACTATTGAAGTTTTCAGAAGAAGTGAAGCTTGGGCGACCAATCAATATATTTATGCGAGAATTGAGTTTTCAAAACCAATGAAAATTTCAAATAAAAATTTTAACGGTAAAAATGAAAACAATACTTTTTCGGGAACAAAATTGGCTTTAGCATTTACCTCAGCAGTTAAAAAAGGTGAAAAAATAAGTGTAAAAGTGGCGATTTCTCCAACAGGGTATGAAGGTGCCGGAAAAAATATGTTGGCGGAAGGAAAATCTAATGATTTTAATGAAATTCAAAACCAAGCTGTTGCTGGCTGGAATAAAGAACTTTCAAAAATAGAAGTGAAGTCTAGCGACAAAGACAAATTGTCTATTTTCTACACCGCAATGTATCACGTTTTCACGCAACCGAATATCAATATGGATGTTGATGGAAAATACCGTGGCAGAGACAATAAATTTTACACCGCAAAAGATTTTGGGTACTACTCTGTTTTCTCACTTTGGGATACTTTCAGAGGAGCACATCCATTGATGACGTTAATTGATAGAAAAAGAACGGCAGATTTCGTTAATACTTTTATTAAACAACGTGAGCAAGGTGGAAGAATTCCGGTTTGGGAGTTAGCTTCCAACGAAACTGAATGTATGATTGGGTATCATGGTGTTTCTGTAATTGCAGATGCCATGGCAAAAGGAATCACGGGTTTTGATTATGAAAAAGCTTTTGAAGCTTCAAAAAATTCGGCAATGCAGGATATTTTTGGTTTAAATGCTTACAAGCAGAAAAACTATATCAGCATTGATGATGAGCACGAAAGTGTTTCTAAAACTTTAGAATACGCTTATGACGATTGGTGTATCGCTCAAATGGCGAAGATTTTAAACAAAAAAGAAGATTACGAATACTTCATGAAACGTTCTCAAAACTGGAAAAACCTTTATAATCCAGCGAACGGTTTTATGCAGGCAAGAAAAAACGGAAACTGGTATGCGCCTTTTGACCCAAGTGAAGTCAATAACAATTACACAGAAGGAAATTCTTGGCATTATTCATATTTCGTTCCGCAAGATATTCCGGGATTGATTGAAGCGCATGGCGGAAAAGAAAAATTCGAACAGTTTATCGATGCTATTTTCTCGGCTTCAGATAAAACAACGGGAAGAGAGCAGGTAGATATTACCGGATTAATCGGACAATATGCACAAGGAAATGAACCAAGCCACCACATCGCCTATCTTTATAATTTCGTAAATAAACCTCAGAAAACAGAAGAGAAAATCAAATTTATTCTTAATAATTTCTACAAAAACACTCCCGATGGACTGATTGGAAATGAAGATTGCGGACAAATGAGTGCGTGGTTTATTCTAAGCTCAATGGGAATTTATTCTGTAACTCCAGGGAAACCTGAGTGGGAAACGGTAACGCCTTATTTTGATGAGGTTAAACTACATTTAGAAGACGGAACGACGAGAATTATTACTAAAAACACTCCAAAGAGTGAGCTTAAAACATTAGGTTTTGAAAATGTAAAGCTAGTGAAAGACATGAAATATGCTCAACAAACAGCTTCACCTGTTATCAATGCAGACCGTCTTTTTGAGTTTACCACTCAGGTAAAAATTACCCCTTTAAACGAGAAAGATAAAGTGTATTATATGACGATGGATGAAAACGATGCCAACGTGAGAAAAACTTTTAAAGTCTATAAAGAACCATTTACCATCAACAAAACGACACAGATTTCTACATATGCTGAAAGAAATGGTGAGAAAAGTGGAATTACAACTTCCAACTTCAACAGAAGGCCTAATCATTGGGATGTGACGATTAACTCAACGGTAAATCCGCAATATACAGCAGGTGGAAAATTGGCGATTATCGACGGAATTAATGGAGATGTAAACTGGAGAAAAGGTGAATGGCAAGGTTATCAGGGACAAACTGTGGAAGCGATTATTGATTTTAAATCTCCACAACAGATTAAAGAAATTTCTTCAACGTATTTACAAGACAGCAGAGCATGGATTTTAATGCCTAAGAAAGTAGAATACTACGCTTCAATGGACGGAAAAACATTTATTCTTCTGAAAACGTTAGAAAATAACATCGACCCGAAAGATGAAAATGTTCAGACAAAAGATTTCAAAACGGCAGTTCTTCCTACTGAAGCACGTTATATAAAAGTAAAAGCCTACCACTTCGGGAAACTTCCCGAATGGCATCAAGGTGCCGGTGGTGATGCTTATATTTTTGTAGATGAAGTTTCTGTGAAATAATACATTTTAATTTTAAAATAGTGAAACCCTCTTTCGATTGAAAGAGGGTTTTGTTTTTAAATTATCATATCGTTTGTGGTATTTTTTCGTAAAAACCCGCAAGCTCATCTATAAACGTTTCATATTAGTCTAAAAAACTTCGTTTTATTTTTATTTATCAATTATTTTTGCAAATTGATATTAACATTTATGAAGAAGGAAAAAACAAAAGTCTCAGCATTATCCAAAATTTTAAAAATCTCGGGAATAAGTTTAGGAAGCATTGTATTGGTTTTATTTATAACGCCCTATTTCTTTAAAGACACCATCAATAGTGGGATAAAGGAGCTTTCTAAGAGTTATCTTAAGACAAAAGTAGATTTCAAAGATTTAGATATTTCTTTCTTTAAACACTTTCCAAATCTTACGGTTACCCTTACCCATCCTTCCGTAAAAGCCAGCCAGCCCTTTCAAACAGAAAACTTTATTGATGCAAATGAAATCGGTTTAGGCGTAGATATTACAAGTCTTTTCGGAGACAAAATAATTTTCAATAAGCTGTATATTGAAAATGCAAACATCCGAATGAAAATTGACAGTTTAGGAAAAAACAATTTCGATATTCTCATTGCTGAAGAAGAATCTAAAGAGAAAAATGACTCTAAACTTACTTTGGCTTTGCAGAATTTTAAAATTTCAAATTCTAATTTTATCTATGATGACCAGCAAAGCAAAACTTATTTAAAATTAGACAACTTAGAATATGACGGACTGATTGATTTATCGAAAGATATTTTAAGTTTACACGCTAACACCGAAGTAAGCA
The DNA here is from genome assembly GCF_021010565.1 of Chryseobacterium turcicum. Classification (NCBI taxonomy): domain Bacteria; kingdom Pseudomonadati; phylum Bacteroidota; class Flavobacteriia; order Flavobacteriales; family Weeksellaceae; genus Chryseobacterium; species Chryseobacterium turcicum. Next base: position 1,492,341 of record NZ_JAJNAY010000001.1, on the reverse strand, counting down.
ATACGTTTTTCAAAATTGATAAAGATACATGGGTTAAAGATTTACCCCTTAAAGGAAAAATTAACACAAAAATCAATATTAATCAGTTAGCTTTTTATTTTACTGATAATCCTTTAGCGTTAGGAGGTTTTCCGTTTAATCTTCAGGGGAGCCTGAAAATGGCAAATGAACAGCAGGTTTACGATTTAAAAATAACAACAAAAAATGCTGATATAAAAACGATTCCTGCAATAATTCCGGAAGCATATCAAGAGTATGCAAAACAGGTTGAAATGAAAGGAAAAACTGACCTTTTGTTTACAATGAAAGGAATTTTAAATGCTTCAAAGAAACAAAATCCAGATATTCATCTTGAAGCAAATATAAACAACGGCTCTTTTAATTATCAAAAATCGTCGTCGCCAATCAAAAATTTAAATCTGGTTTCTACGATTGATATTCCAGCTTTAAATCCTGATAAACTTAAAATAAAAGTAAGTGAGCTTAATTTTAGTTTATTAAATGGGTATACAAGAACTAATTTTATTTTTGAAAATGGGTCTGCCAAGTTTTCGGAGGGAAACATAGACTCAAACATCAATCTTGAGGCCTTAAAAAATGCAATTGGATACAAAAAAATCGATGCAAAAGGAGATTTTAAGCTTAAAGGAAGTTGGAAAGGTTACATTTTTACTGATTCAAAAAATAATTTACAAAAAATCCCTCTTTTTGACATAAAAGCAGATTTGAAAAACGGATATTTCAAAATGAGAGAAATGCCTGCTGCTTTAGATTATATCAACCTTGATATGGACATTCGCAATAAGAATGGCAACTTTAAAAACACAGAAATCTTAGTTCATAACATCGACGCTAAAGCACTGGACAATTATGCAAAAGGAAAAATTGAAATTAAAAATTTATACAACTACCCTATTGACGCAGATTTTACTGCAAAAATTCATCTGGAAGACCTCTACAAAATTTATCCTGTAAAAGGAATTAATCTTCGAGGTGACCTTTTTGTACAATCAAAAGCAACAGGAACTTATGAACCTAAAAAGAAAAAAGTTCCGGTAACCAATAGTACATTATCGTTAAAAAATGGTTTTATAAAATTAGATAGTTATCCTGAGCTTCCTTTAGAAAACATCAATGTAGAAACGCAAATAAAAAGTGGAAGAGGTTCTTTTAATGATTTAAATATCAGTATTCTTCCGATTTCGTTTACTTTGGCAGGAAAACCTTTTACGGTAAAAGCCAATTTAAAAAATTTAAACAATCTTGATTACAGACTTCATTCAAAAGGGCAGCTTAATTTGGGCAATCTGTATAAACTTTTCCCTATTGAAGGGCTTGACGTAAATGGTGTGATTTCTACCGACGTTGGCTTAAAAGGTGAAAACGGAGCTGCTCTGGAAAATATACAGAACCGTGGTTTTGTGAAAATTGAAAATATCACCATACACTCTAAGTTTTTCCCAAGTAAATTTGTGATAAAAGAAGGATTGTTTAAACTGAACGGAAGCCAGCTCAAATTTGAAGATGTAAAAGCCCGTTACAAGAAGAATATATTCGTATTCAACGGAAATGTAAGCAATTACATTAATTATATTCTAAAAGACCAAAACTTAAATGGAAATATCAGCTTCACCTCAAAAAAAGTGAATGTTGATGATTTTATGGCCTACAATTCTGGAGAATCTTCGAATTCTTCATCTGCAGAAAAAGGAGTGATTTTACTGCCTAAAAATCTCGATATTACAATAAACGGAAATGCCAATCAAATTTTATTTAAAGATATTAATCTTAATAATTTTAAAGGCAACTTAGCTTTAAAAGATGGAAATCTATTGCTCAATGAAACTGAGTTTGGGATGATTGGCTCAACATTCAATGCCAACGGAACCTACACTCCTATCAATGCTAAAAAAGCAAAGTTCAGCATCAACACAAAGGCTAAAAACTTTGATATCCAGAGAGCATACAAAGAAATCACATTATTCAGAGAAATGGTTTCGGCAGCAGAAAAAGCGCACGGAAAAGTTTCTATAGATTATCATTTGGAAGGCGATTTGGGTGCAGATTTCTTCCCAAAACTAAAAACAATAAAAGGTGATGGTATTCTTACACTGGAAGATATACAGTTTCATGGGTTTAAAGTCTTCAACTCAGTCGCTGAAAAAACCTCAGCCAATGCGCTGCACGATGCAAAAGTGACTAAGGTTGATATTAAAACAAATATAAAAGACAACGTTATCACTATCGAACGAACGAAGTTTAAAATTGCAGGCTTCAGGCCAAGAATTGAAGGCCAGGTAAGTCTGGATGGGTACATCAATGTCGGAATGCGTCTAGGCCTCCCTCCTTTCGGAATTATTGGAATTCCTATTAAAATTACCGGACCTTCGGACACATTTAAAGTGGAAACAGGAAAATATCAAAAAGAAGACTTGAACGAGACCGACGATGATTTCAAAGATTATCAAAAATCTTTAGAAGAAGAGGAAGCTGCCAAAAAAGCTGAAAGTGAAAAGAAGAATTTGAAATAAATAATGAAACCTCTTCCGATTGGAAGAGGTTTTTGTTTAATGATTATTAATCTGTAGTATTAATAAAATAAGTAAACGCAAAGTTTGTCATTCTGAAAGAATCTCGGCAGCATTATTCTATTAACTGTTGAGATTCCTGCGGAATGACAAACAAGCTGTATCAATTACATTTCACTACCAATAATACTGTATCGATTATATTTTTGTACTGAAAATCTTCAAATAATAAAATTATGTGTGAGATTTAAATTCATTCTCTCTGGCCAATTCAACTCCTCCGGTAATTCTTTATCAGAAAATTCAATATGAATAACTCTTCTTTTCATTCCGTTTGTAGTGCGATTGGAACCGTGAAGAAGTAAAGGTTTCATCATCATAACTCCGCCTTTTTCGACGTTGCAGATATGTTCTGTTTCCACATTCCAATCGATGGTTTCGGGTCTGTAGATTCCTTTTGCATGAGATTTAGGGACTACTTTTAAAGCGCCATTATTTTCATCGGTGTCATCGAGATGAATTCTTATGGTAAAAATATTTTCAAGAATATCTAAAGGTGGCTGTACCGCAAACTGATTCTGCTTGGTCGTCCATGGTCCGAAATTCTCGAGCGGCACTTTTTTATCTACCGAAATTGTCAAATCCTGATGGTAGGCAACATACCAGTTTGATTTTTCTGGTTTATCGAAGTAAATACTTTTAACCACAAAATAGTTATCTCCAAAAATATCTTTAATAATCTTTTGAAGATTTTCATTAAAAATCAAATCTTTGATTTCCGGAATTTCTTTTAAAAATTGTCTGATAGCAAAAAGGTCTTCCGACTTTCTGAACGTTTCTTTAGACGTGTCGATATTTTGAATGACTTCACTTATTTTTTCAATTTCTTCTGTAGAAAAAATATTGTTGATTACGGTGAAACCATTTTCCTGAATTATATTTTTATGTTGTTGTAAATTCATTTAATATGATTTTTTTGGAACTATTTTAAACGCAAAGTTCGCAAAGATTTTTTTTAAATGATTCTGTGTATTTTTCGTTCGCAAGGGCGTTCCACTCAGCAAAGGAATACAATATTTATCATTCTGGAGAAATCTTTATTATAATATTAGAAAAAATGAAAAGATTCGTGCTTGAATTCTTTCAGAATGACAAACTTTGTGGTTATTTCTATACTGAAAAATAATGACTGCAACCCTAGCCCAGATTGGAATGACATCCTTTTTGGTTGCGGGTGGAGCGCAGCGGAAGCCGCAACCAAAAAGATACAATGGAAAGCGGGAAAAAGCTCCTAAAAAATAAATGGTCAATAATGAAGATTAAAAATTCACTATTGACCATTTATTATTTTATCTAAATTAATGCTTTACATATCACCGCCATGATTATCAAGCTGCCCTTCCCATTTTGAAACGGCAGAAGTTGCTAAAGCGTTTCCTAAAACATTGGTAGTACTTCTCGCCATATCGCAGAAGTGGTCTATCGGAAGGATTAAAGCAATTCCTTCCGGTGGAATTCCAAACATCGAGCAAGTCGCCACGATAATGACCAAAGAAGCTCTTGGAACCCCTGCAATTCCTTTAGAAGTTAGCATCAACACCAAAAGCATTGTAATTTGTTGCCCAATAGACATTTCTATACCGTAAATCTGAGCAATAAAGATTGAAGCAAATGTCATGTACATCATACTTCCATCCAAATTAAATGAATATCCTAATGGTAAAATAAATGATACTACTCTATTGTTACAGCCAAATCTTTCTAATTCTTCTACCAATTTAGGGAAAACGGCTTCCGAACTTGTCGTAGAAAAAGCAATCAATAAAGGAGCTTTAATTCTTCTTAACAATTCGAATAAACGGTTTCCTAAGATTAAATATCCTACAATCAATAGAACAAGCCATAACACAGCAATAGCAAAGAAAAAGTCTCGCAGATAGATGGCGTATACTTTAAAGATTTCAAAACCATTTGTGGCTACAACGGCTGCAATCGCACCCAAAACTCCAAGCGGAGCAAACCACATGATATACCCTACCATTTTAAGAATCGCATGCGCTACTACATCAAATAATTTGATAACAGGCTGCGCATATTCGTCTCCTAAATTAGCCAAAGCCACCCCAAACATAATGGAGAAAACCACAATTTGAAGCACTTCATTAGTTGCAAAAGCTTCAAAAATACTTTTAGGAACTACATGCTTCACAAAATCTTCCATAGAAAATCCTTTACTCGATTTTAATAGTTCATCTGCAGAAGCCACATCCTGTATCGGAAGTTTGGTTACATGCCCCGGCTCAAGCCAATTGACCAAAATTAAACCGATGAAAAGAGATACAAGAGATGCAGAAATAAACCAAAGCATCGCTTTTGACCCTACCCTTCCAATCATTTTAATATCGCTCATTTTGGCAATTCCTACCACCAATGTGGTAAAAACTAAGGGCGCAATAATCATCTGAACCAGTCTGATGAAAATAGTTCCGAGGAGTTTTATATTTTTTGAAAACGGCTCTGCGCTTTCAGGATACTGTAAATGAACTAAGCCTCCAATTGCTACACCCAGAATAAGTGCAATGATGATGGCAAAAAATAGTTTGTTTTGTCCTTTCATATCTATTATCAATTGCCACAAATATAATAGTTTTATATTTTAGTATAAAAGTTTGTTTTTAAGCTTAATAATTTCACCACTCAAAAAAAATTAAACATCAGATTATGAAAAGCTTAAATCATAATATTTTTGATAATTATTATTTTTTCACAACATTGGTATAGATTTTATTATTACATTTGAGTCTAACGAAAACATTAAATTATCTTAATTATGAAAAAAACAATCACTATGTCTGCCTTAGCTTTGGCGATATCATTTGGAGCTATTTCGTGTAAAAAGAAAGTTTCTGATGCTGAGCTTCAGACTCAAGCAACAACTATTGTAACAGCAACCCCCACAGCAACTGTTGAAGTAAAAGAAGGCGTTGCCCATCTTGGAGGAACCTTTGCTACTCAGGCTGAAAAAGACGCAGCCGTAAAATCTCTAAAAGAAATAAAAGGAGTAAAAGATGTGCATGATATGGCCACTGTAGAAGTTGCTCCACCTCCACCACCGCCTGTAGAAACGGCTTCAGCTGTAGACCCTATGGTTCAGCAAAAAGTACAGGATGCTGTGAAAGATTTCCCTTCTGTAAAAGTTGAGGTTGTAAAAGGAGAATTAACACTTACAGGAAATGTATCTTCAGCGCAGGCTAGAAAAATTAAAGAATCTGTAGATGCTTTAAAAGTTGGAAAATATAACAATAACCTAGTGGTAAAAAATTAAAAAATGAGCACATTACAAGATAAATATTCAAGTGTAGTTTCTGCGGCTCAGTCTGCAGGAATTTCTAATCTACAGGTTCAGGAGCAAGACGGTATTCTTTATGTTTCCGGAAACGCTTCAAATACCGCAACAAAAGACGCAGTTTGGAACGCTTTAGGAGCTATTGACTCTACGTATTCTGCTACAGACATCAACATCGATGTACAGGTTGCAGGTCTTGCGGCTGGTGCAAATCTTACGGTTGCGACTGAAGATTCTAATCTAAACATCAGACAAGAGCCTTCTACAGAAGCTGCAGTTGTAGGAAAAGCGGCTAAAGGAGCTTCTGTTACTTTAGTAGAGCAAACTTCAGACGATTGGTGGAAAGTAAAAACTGCCGATGGACAGGAGGGTTACGCTTACTCAAGATATTTGAAGGCTTAAATTAAAAATTAAGTTTAAAAAACATGAAACATCCCAATAAAGGGATGTTTTTTTATTACTTTTGCGCCTTAAACATCTATAAATGGGAAAAAAGTTTTGGTTACTGTTCTTTGTAGTCAGCAATTTATTATTAAATGCGCAAAAATTAAGCATAGACGGAAAAGTTTTAAACTTTGAAAAAAAACCAATTGAAAATGTCACCGTTTATTTATTGAAACAAAAAGATTCCTCCATTGTCAATTATACTCCAACCAACAGCGAAGGAAAATTCTCTCTAAAAACTGATGAGTTCTCAGAATCAACTATTCTAAAAATTGATGCTGAAAAATACATAACGTACTCAAAAAGTTTTGATATTATTAAACAATCGGTCTCGCTTGGAGAAATTGAACTGGAGAAAAACTCTGTTCAAAATATTGAAGAAGTCACCATTTCAGCTTCGCCTGTTAAAATTAAAAAAGATACAATCGAGTTTAATGCTTCGGCGATAAAAGTAAGACCTGACAGTAAAATTGAAGAACTTTTAAAACAGATTCCAGGTGTTGAAGTAAGCAACGACGGAAAAATTACCGTTAACGGAAAAGAAGTCGACCAAATCATGATCAACGGAAAACCGTTTTTTGACAAAGACGGGAAAATAGCCTTACAAAATCTTCCGGCAGATATTATTAAAAATATTCAGTTTACCACTACAAAAACCAAAGAAGAGGAATTGAGCGGCAAAGCTCCGAAATCGAAGAATACCACCATCAACTTTACTATCGACGAAAAGAAAAATAAAGGTTTACTATCGCGTTTAACCGCCGGTTACGGTTCTGATGAGCGATATGAAGGCAGTTTACTTTTAAGTTATTTTAAAAAAGATTCAAAGGTCAGTCTTTTGGCTTCGTCAAACAATATCAATTCTCAGGGATTTTCTAATGATGAGGTCTTCGACAGCATGGGACACGGAAGAAATTCCTGGCTCATGCAGGGCGGATCTGTAGTTAGTGATGGCGGAAATACCTATTATACACAAGGCGGAAACAATACCAAAGGAATTCAACGCAGCACGACAGTAGGATTTAATTACAGTGATAAATTCGACAAAAAAACAGATCTGGAATCTTTAAGTCTCATGCACATTGATAATAATCTCGAAACAAGATCAAGAGTTTCGAGAACCACTTTATTACCGGAATTTACGTTAAAAACAAACACAGAAAGCAACGGAGAGAATGATAGCCAACAGTATAGTTTTGCTGCTTCAGCAAGAATAAAAATAGATTCTCTTACCAACATTTATTTTTCACCTAACTTTTCACGAACAGAGGGTTTCAATTTCAGCAATTCAAAATCATCTACTTTAAAAGACAATTTACTTCTGAACGAAAGCGAATCGTTTACAAGTTCTAAAACTGAAAACAATAATTTTTCTCCCAACCTTTATTTTTCAAGAAAATTTAAAAAGAAAGGCCGTGTTTGGTCAGCTAACATCAACACCACAATCTCGGAATCTAAAAGAGAAAACACCAATAATTCCCAAACTATTTTCTACCAAACCACAGATCCAAATGATATAAGAAATCAGGTTTCCAAGACAAAAAATCAAACCAACAGATATCGTTTTACAACCGCATATTCCGAGCCGTTATCCGATTCATCAAATGTAACTGTAAGCCTAACTTACGAAAATAAATTAACCCGAAATTTAAGAGACGTCAATGATTTTGATTTAAGTAACGGGCAATATTCTGACTATAATGATGCTTTATCGAATACGATGAGCCAAAAAAACAACCAATTCAGGCCTGAAATATCTTATGAACTCAATAAAAAGAAAATCAATTTTTGGGCATCGGCAAACTTGGATATTACAAATATGAATGTGAATTCGTTTTTCAACAGTCAGCAATACGATTTTCAAAACAACTTTGCTTTACCCGGCTATAGTTTAAATCTTCAGTATCAGTTTTCAGATAATAAAAGCCTGAGTATTTACAATAGCGCTGATTTTTCAATCCCTACTGCAGAACAGCTTACTCCGTTTACAGACAACCTCAATCCTTTGGTTACTTACCAAGGAAATCCCAATTTGAAAAACAGGTGGCAAAACTCAGCCTATATTTACTATAGTAATTATAATATCTTGAAAAACATGAACTATTATATGAGCTTAAGTTTCAATTACTACAATAATGATGTGACCAACTATTCTTACTATGACGATTCTGGAAAGCAATTTGCGACCTACGTCAATATAAGTGGAAACAAATATGTAAACCTTGGCGGTGGCTTTTCTAAAACATTCAAATGGAAACAAAATAAACTTATTGTAAACCCTAGATTTAATATGAATTATGGCTACAACAGAGGTTTTGTCAACACGCAGCAGTTTACCAGTGAAACATACAGCATCAACCCAGGCTTCAATCTGACGTATGAATTGAAAGAAAAATTCACCATTAAACCATCGTATTCATTAGGCTATAATTTCTCAGAATACAACAATTACAGTGTCGGGAATATAAAAACGAGCAATCAGATTCTTAAAATGGAACTCACCAATTACATTTTTAAAAGTAAACTAATCTTTGGGAACGACTTTGAATACAACACGACCTCAAACATTGCTCCTGGTTTCAAGAGAGACTTCTATTTCTGGAATACCAGTTTAGGTTATTCATTCTTTCAAAAACAGCTCACTGCCAAAGTAAAAGTATATGATGTTCTTAATCAAAACCAAAGTGTAAGACGTACCATTACCAACACCTATTTTGAAGACAGAGAAGATTTAATCCTAAAACGGTATATCATGTTTTCTTTAACCATGAAACTCAACAAATTTGGAGGAAAGAAAGCTGAAGTGAAATAAAACACAATCATTCTAAAAAAATAACCGGAGATGTTTTTCTCCGGTTATTTTTTGTTTTAAAGCTAATTAATTTAGGGTACGTTTTGCAAAATTTTGATTGTACATCCGTCAATTCGAGTACTTTTTCGTAACAAAGTGGAGAAAAAGTATATCGAGAATAAATGAACCGAAGCACAAAACTTGTTTTCCCATCAACAACTTCTCGATATGATTTTTCTTCTAAAAATCTACTCGAAGTGACGAAAATGAACCAAATGTACAAGGAGGTTCTGTGTTGATTTCCAAATAAAAATTGATATTTATTTGTGTAAATTTGTTTTTCAAGTCAGTCAAGAACTAGACTCAATAGCGTGTTAAAGCATTTGTTTTTGCACGCTATTTTTTGTTTGATACTCTTTATCATATTCGGTTTCATTTTTAAATAAAATGTAAATTAACTCTAAAATTTTTCTTTGTATTGCCACCAACGCTTTCATTTTTATACCGTGTTTCGATACCAGTCTTGCGTAGATATTTCTAAAATCATCATCCCATTTTACAGCCGTTAAAGCAGGTAAGTAAAGAGATTTTCGTAAATTTCTATTGCCTTTTTTAGATATTCTGGGCTTTCCTTTTACCGATGTGCCTGATTGTTTTTCTTTCACATCTAGACCTGCATAACTCGACAATTGACATTTATTTTTAATGTTGGGGAATATTACAATAAAGAGTTTGGTCATGTCAGATAATGTTCTTAAATTTAGTCTTGATTATGTTTGTTAATATAGTTCATTTTATTATCACAACTCTTCAAATTTATCCAAATCATGAAAAAACCAATCTTTATCACCGCGCTGTCGCTGGCAGCAATCGCTTTAGGAACCGACTTGGTTCTGGCACAAAATTCTGGACAGGTTAGTAAATCAGTAAATATTATTTTAGCAGATGTCATTGCAATGGACATTGGTAGTCTTGCTTCAGAAGGCTCCATAGATTTTAATTATGGGAGTACAGCAGATTATAATTCATCAAAAAATGTGACTGTTCCCAACAGTTTAGTTATCATTTCTTCCAAAAATTTTGATGTAAAAGTAAAATCTGAAGGTACGCACTTTGTAAGTGGTACCAACGTAATTCCAGTAGATATTTTACAGGTAAAAGCAATACCGGGAGGGAGTTTAGCAGGAACCCTGAACGAGGTCACTTTATCTCCAACTGATCAGGTGCTGGTAAGTAATGCAAGCTTAGGCACCAAACAATCTTTAAATATTGACTACTCTATTTCGGCGGAAAAAGCATCAAAGGTGCTTCTAGGAAAACCACAGGGTACTTACAGGCAAAAAATAACTTATACTGCAACTGCTTTATAATAAGACGAGCAACAATCTCTATAATAAGCCCTCAACACTTAAAAATGTTGAGGGCTTTTCTATTTAAGCCAAATGAATAAACCGTGTAATTATTTTACTACATGAACTTCCATTTTCAACTACAAAGAAACATCTGTCGTCGCTGTAGATTTGCTGTATACAAAAACAACAGTTAAATAAAAATTAAATACTACTACCATGACAAAACAATTCGCAATCGCAGCATTAACTATCGGAGCAATCGTATTAGGAACTAACAGCGCTAAAGCTCAAAATACAACCGCTACCACAACGGTAAACATTACCCTGAACGATGTGATTTCAATCGACACTGGAAGTGCTGCAATTGGTAATACCGTTGACTTTAACTATGTTACTGCGGCTGATTATAACTCTGATCAAACAATCAATAAAGCGAACTCTTTAAAAGTTACTTCTACCAAGAACTTTAATGTGAAAGTGAAAGCAGGAGGCGAGAATTTCATGAATGGAGTTAACTTAATCCCTGTAAACGTTTTGACCATCAAAGCCGCTACAGCTTCCGGAACAATGGGTGGAACAAAAAGCGCAGTTGTTTTATCTGCAGCCGATCAAACTTTAGTAGCAAATGCTCCGCTTGGAAGTGCATTAACGCTGAATTTAGATTACACCATTCCTGCAGCGAAATCATCTTCTTCCGATATTTTAGGTAAACCAGCTGGAACTTATACGCAAACAGTAATTTATACTGCAACGGCTTTATAATAACACGAGTAACAATCTCTATAATAAGCCCTCAACACTTAAAAATGTTGAGGGCTTTTCTATTTAAACCCAATAATTAATCCGTGTAGTTATTTTACTACAACAACTTCCATTTTCAACTACAAACAAACTTTTATTGCCACCGTAGATTTGTAGTGTTCAAAAGAGAACAATTAAACAAGATTAATAATTAAAAATATAACTACCATGACAAAACAATTCGCAATCGCAGCATTAACTATCGGAGCAATCGTATTAGGAACTAACAGCGCTAAAGCTCAAAATACAACCGCTACCACAACGGTAAACATTACCCTGAACGATGTGATTTCAATCGACACTGGAAGTGCTGCAATTGGTAATACCGTTGACTTTAACTATGTTACTGCGGCTGATTATAACTCTGATCAAACAATCAATAAAGCGAACTCTTTAAAAGTTACTTCTACCAAGAACTTTAATGTGAAAGTGAAAGCAGGAGGCGAGAATTTCATGAATGGAGTTAACTTAATCCCTGTAAACGTTTTGACCATCAAAGCCGCTACAGCTTCCGGAACAATGGGTGGAACAAAAAGCGCAGTTGTTTTATCTGCAGCCGATCAAACTTTAGTAGCAAATGCTCCGCTTGGAAGTGCATTAACGCTGAATTTAGATTACACCATTCCTGCAGCGAAATCATCTTCTTCCGATATTTTAGGTAAACCAGCTGGAACTTATACGCAAACAGTAATTTATACTGCAACGGCTTTATAATATAACATTATTTAATTCTGAAATATCTTATAAATTAATGTTAAAACGGCCTATTTTAGGCTAACAAATAAAATTCAGGTAATAATCAAATAATTACAAGATAATATGCCGAATCTAATAAAAAAACTATTGTTTTTACTTGAAATTGGTAATCATCAATTTGACAGTATCCTTTGGAAAACCCGTCCAGAAAAAAGAAAAACTCTTGTTGATGATATTTTCAAGTTTAAAATTCCTATTGGGAAAAGCAAAAAAGAAATATGTGAACTTTTCGGACATGAACCACAAATTTATACTCCCATAACATGGTCATATCCTGTAGAATCAGATAAATTTGGAAATACCCTGACCTCATTATCGCTGTATTTTAAAGACGAAATTGTAACAAGTATTAGGTTGAAAATAAGGGAGTAATATATAAAAAGATTATTTGGAATAAGTCCTCAACATTTAAAAATGTTGAAGGCTTTTTTACTTAGGCAAATGAATAAACCGTGTAGTTATTTTACTACAACAACTTCCATTTTCAACTACAAAGAAACTTTTATTGCCACCGTAGATTTGTAGTGTTCAAAAGAGAACAATTAAATAAAAATAAAAATTTAAAATATTACTACCATGACAAAACAATTCGCAATCGCAGCATTAACTATCGGAGCAATCGTATTAGGAACTAACAATGCTAAAGCTCAAAATACAACCGCTACTACAACAGTAAACATTACCCTGAACGATGTGATTTCAATCGACGCTGGAAGTACTGCAATTGGTAATAATGTTGACTTTAACTATGTTACTGCAGCAGACTATAACTCTGATCAAACCATTACTAAAGCGAACTCTTTAAAAGTTACTTCTACCAAGAACTTTAATGTGAAAGTGAAAGCAGGAGGCGCGAATTTCATGAATGGAACCAACTTAATCCCTGTAAATGTTTTGATCATCAAAGCCGCTACAGCTGCCGGAACAATGGGCGGAACAAAAAGCGCAGTTGTTTTATCTGCAACTGATCAAAATTTAGTGGCAAATGCTCCACTTGGAAGTGCATTAACACTGAATCTAGACTACACTATTCCTGCTGCGAAATCATCTTCTTCCGATATTTTAGGTAAACCAGCTGGAACTTATACGCAAACAGTAACTTATACAGCGACTGCTTTATAATAAAACATTTTTAATTCTGAAATATCTTATAAATTAATGTTAAAACGGCCTATTTTAGGCTAACAAATAAAATTAAGGTAATAATCAAATAATTACAAGATAATATGCCGAACCTAATAAAAAAGCTATTGTTTTTACTTGAAATTGGTAATCATCAATTTGACAGCATCCTTTGGAAAACCCGTCCAGAAAAAAGAAAAACTCTTGTTGATGATATTTTCAAGTTTAAAATTCCTATTGGGAAAAGCAAAAAAGAAATATGTGAACTTTTTGGACATGAACCACAAATTTATACTCCCATAACATGGTCATATCCTGTAGAATCAGATAAATTTGGAAATACCCTGACCTCATTATCGCTGTATTTTAAAGACGAAATTGTAACAAGTATTAGGTTGAAAATAAGGGAGTAATATTTAAAATATAAAAAGATTATTTGAAATAAGTCCTCAACATTTAAAAATGTTGAGGACTTTTTTACTTAAGCAAATGAATAAACCATGTAGTTATTTTACTACATGAACTTCCATTTTCAACTACAAAGAAACTTTTATTGCCACCGTAGATTTGTAGTGTTCAAAAGAGAACAATTAAACAAGAATAAAAATTTAAAATATAACTACCATGACAAAACAATTCGCAATCGCAGCATTAACTATCGGAGCAATCGTATTAGGAACTAACAATGCTAAAGCTCAAAATACAACCGCTACCACAACAGTAAACATTACCCTGAACGATGTGATTTCAATTGACGCTGGAAGTGCTGCAATTGGTAATACCGTTGACTTTAACTATGTTACTGCTGCAGATTATAACTCTGATCAAACAATCAATAAAGCGAACTCTTTAAAAGTTACTTCTACCAAGAACTTTAATGTGAAAGTAAAAGCAGGAGGCGCTAATTTCATGAATGGAGTTAACTTAATCCCTGTAAATGTTTTGACGATCAAAGCTGCTACAGCTGCCGGAACAATGGGCGGAACAAAAAGCGCAGTTGTTTTATCTGCAGCCGATCAAACTTTAGTAGCAAATGCTCCACTTGGAAGCGCATTAACGCTGAATTTAGATTACACCATTCCTGCAGTAAAATCATCTTCTTCCGATATTTTAGGTAAACCAGCTGGAACTTATACGCAAACAGTAATTTATACTGCAACGGCTTTATAATAAAAACAAACAGCAATTTTATATAAGCCCTCAACATTTAAAAATGTTGAGGGCTTTTCTATTTAAGCCAAATGAATAAACCGTGTAGTTATTTTACTACATGAACTTCCATTTTCAACTACAAACAAACTTTTATTGCCACCGTAGATTTGTAGTGTTCAAAAGAGAACAATTAAACAAGATTAAAAATTTAAAATATTACTACCATGACAAAACAATTCGCAATCGCAGCATTAACTATCGGAGCAATCGTATTAGGGACTAACAATGCTAAAGCTCAAAATACAACCGCTACCACAACAGTAAACATTACCCTGAACGATGTGATTTCAATTGACGCAGGAAGTGCTGCAATTGGTAATACCGTTGATTTTAACTATGTTACTGCTGCAGATTATAACTCTGATCAAACAATCAATAAAGCCAATTCTTTAAAAGTTACTTCAACGAAGAACTTTAATGTGAAAGTGAAAGCAGGCGGTGCTAATTTCATGAATGGAGTTAACTTAATCCCTGTAAATGTTTTGACCATCAAAGCTGCTACAGCTGCCGGAACAATGGGCGGAACAAAAAGCGCAGTTGTTTTATCTGCAACCGATCAAACTTTAGTAGCAAATGCTCCACTTGGAAGTGCATTAACACTGAATCTAGACTACACTATTCCTGCTGCGAAATCATCTTCTTCCGATATTTTAGGTAAACCAGCTGGAACTTATACGCAAACAGTAACTTATACTGCGACGGCTTTATAATATTTTTTTTAGCTTATAAAGCTTTCTTTTGTTACGTTTTCAGTAGTTTTGGGGATCATTTATTTTTAAACAATTTACACCATGCGCAAGTTTACTTATCTTTTCATTTTCTTTATCCTAACAGTGTCTTCTGCACTTCGAGCACAAAGTATTTCTATGTCGCCAACGCGACTATTTTTCACCGGTAATCCAGGAGAAAAAGTAACGCAAACAGTTACGCTTCAAAACAGCTCAGATAAGGATTATGTTTTTAATCTCAACTATAAAGATTGGAGCAGAGAAGAAGATGGAAATAAAGTTTATCTTGAAGCAGGCAGTTCAAAAACTTCTAATGCCGCTTGGGTATCAACCTTAGAAAACGCTGTAACAGTTCCTGCGAAAAGTACAAAGGAAATTGTAGTAACCATGCAGATTCCGGCAAACGCCTCAAAGTCTGATGTTACAAACAGTATGTTGTTTTTCACCCAACTTCCCCAGCAAGCAGATCAGGCACGTATTCAGAATGGTATTGGTATTATCACCTTATTTGAGGTGGGGCTTCACATCTTTTATACTCCCTCTGGGAACCACGTAAAAAGTTTGGATATTACCAATATTTCAGAAGTAAGTAATGAAAATGCCACGAACAGAAAAGTAGCAGTAAGCATCCAAAATGATGGAAACACTATCAATGATGCCACCGTTGAGTTTGAATTAACCGAAACAGAAAGTGGTAAGGAAATAAAATTACCCGCAATTTCTATCTCTATGCTTCCTAATACCAGTCAGGTCGTTCAATTTTCTTTACCTGAGAATATTTCAGGGAACTTTCTTGGCGTGGCGATTATCAAAATGGCAGGATCCAATGATTTACGTGTTGGCGAAAAAAACTTTAAATTTTAAAATTAAGTCTTGAGACCACATAAGGAAATACCAATATCAACCGTAAAAAGAACCATCTTATTTTTTGCATTAGTTCTGCACTTCTCGTTTGCCTTTGCGCAGGAAAAGAAGAATATTCAAATTCATTTTGAAAATGACAATGTAGCGGTTAAGAAGGGTTCTACTTTTACTAATTTCCTGGTGATTGAGAATAAAAGTTCTGAAGAAATTACCATTCAGAATATTATGCCTCAGGAAAATTATCCGGGTTTACTTTTCTATCCAAAAAATGATTTTACCTTAGCTGCCGGTCAGTCTAAAAATCTTCCTGTGAAACTGATTGCCAACCTTGATTTTATGAAACTGAAATCAAATGAGATCAAATTCCAGGTTTCGTATACCACCTCAACGGTCACCAAAACTGAAAGTACCTCGTTCTTCGTTGACAAAGACGAGAACAAAAATATTGCAATTTATACGGCATCGTATGAAAATTTCATTAATCCTGCTTCTCCCGCTTCCTCAATCATGCTGATTGTAGAAAACCAAGGCTATAGTAAACGAACCGTTAAGATTGATTTGCAATCTATTCCTGATGGTTTGGAAATGATGCCAAAGCAACAAACTATATCTCTGGAAGGTTTAGAAAAACAAACCGTTGAGATCAGAATTGCGGTAAGAAAACAGAATACGCTTTTTCCAGAATTTAATATTAATGCAACCGCAACCGATGTGCTTAATAATGAAATCGTGGGAAGCAATACGCTATACTTAGTCATTTTATCAAACAACAGGCAAATTGCCCGTGGAAATGAAACGGTGAACGGAAGTAATTTTGCGGAAATTTCCTATAACGAAAACAGTTCAGGGTTCAATTTTCTTCAATTGAGAGGAAATACATCATTTAGAGTGACTGAAGATTTGAAATCCCGTTTCAATATAGGCGCAGATTACTATCTTGAAGACGGTCGTTATAACTTATATGATACCTGGCTGGAGCTTGAGAAAAAAAATACGGTATTAAGAGTGGGAAATGTTAATAGTAACGATTACGATCACCCTGTTTTCGGAAGAGGTGGAAAAGCTTCTACCAAATTTGGTGAAAATAATCAGATTGAAATTCTTGCGCTGGAAAATAATTATAACCTGTATGGAACTTATTTCCAACAAACCAAAGGATCTACCATAATGGGTGCAAAATATGGTTTTGGGAATGCTAAATCTTTCAATGGGAAAGTTTCCTATATATTTGACCATGATCCGCGCTTTAATATAGATACACAGGTTGCAAACGCAACATCATCATTTTTAATTAACGATAAACACACAATCCGCACAGAGATAGGCCTCAGCAACGAAAAAGGCCTTATTAATAAAGATGAAAATACAGGAGCTTCAATGGGAGCCAATTACGAGGGAAAAATAGGAAAATGGGATATACAATCTATTAATTCCTTTGCTACAAAAAGCTATGCAGGGATAAAAAGAGGGTCTTTTTTTTCAAATCAGCGAATCAGCCGCCAATTTTCTGCTTCTCAGCGTGCTTTTATACAATATCAGAATTCACAAGTAGACCCCGAGTTTCTGAGTTTTCAAAGTGCACCAATCCAATCTGGAAATACTGCTAATTTGCGTTATTATTTCAATAGTACAGAAACTTTGGGATCAGGGTATCAGCTTTCTCTAAAAAAGTGGAATTTCCTACTTTCTCCAAAAATTGAAAACCAAAAAACAGCCAATATTTATACATCGCAGGAGCTTTTCTCCTACCGGATGGAAGCTAACATAAGCACGGTATTGGGTGCTCATGGATTCAACTGGATGGCGGAATATTCTTATTCGAAAGAGAACAATAAGGCCGATTGGTTCAACAGTCTGAGAACAACTTTGTCTTACAGATACAAATCCTTCTCCCTCAACGGAACAGCCCAATGGAACGCAATTAGCGTCTTTGATTTAAATTCTTATTACGATACAGACCGTAATTTTGCCAACTACAATGTATACGCCTCGTATAATTTTCAGATGCTTAAAAATAATCTGACTGGATCTTTTACTGCTGGAACTTACTATTCGGAACTTTATCAAAACTTAAACAGCAATATCAGTGGTAATCTGGAGTATAAGGTTTCTCCTTCATGGTCTACCACAGGTTATTTTAATTTTTCAGGTTATAAATCTACGGCTGCTTATGCAAGTAGTGGCAGTTATTACCAGTTTAGAGTGGGTATTAAAAAATCCTTTACCGCAGCTACGGCTCTCGGAAATCATAAAGTGACGTTCCAGTTCTTTGAAGATAAAAATTTTAATGGACTTCTTGAAACAGGTGAATCGGCTATTGCCAATGAAATAGTGAAACTTGACAATTTTGTTGCAATAACAGATAAAAACGGAAAAGTAGTTTTTCAGAATGTACCTGAGGGTATTTACACACTGAAGGTGAACGAAAGTGCCAGTGCACGATTGATGATGGATCCTGTAATTATGGTAAATAAAAATATCAACCGTAAAGTGGGTCTGGTAAAAAACATCAAAGTAAGCGGAAAGTTAAAAGAAATTAAACAAACCTACGATGTTTTGGAAACGGATGTAACCGGAATAGTGGTGTATGCAAAAAGTGAAGATGGTGTAATCTATACCGCCGTGGTTAACCAAAAAAATGAGTTTGAGTTTTTCCTGAAAGATGGAAAATACAACCTCTACATTGAAAATGACAAATACAGCTATACACAGCCCAACCAGACTATTCAGGTAACAAAAGAAGGTTATTCTGGAACCGTAGTTTTTGAATATAAGAAGAAAGACACCACTATAAAGGTGAAAAAGTTTTAAATTTAGAGGATATGAAAACGATGAGAGCTTTTTTAATAGGAATTTTTACCGTGTGCTCAGGATCAACAGTCATGAAAGCTCAGGATGTTTACCTGTCTATTCCTGAAAATAATATTTTTAACAGGAGTGAATTTACCTCAGTCCCTACAAGGATGATGACGAATGCCAACAGAACAAACTGGGATTATACCTTTTTTGGATTTTCCCCAACAGCTCCTACATTTACCTCTGTCTCGGGTCCTAATTTCACTCACTCTTCGTCTTCATTTACTTTACCCAGCTCTACTCTTGTGTGGCAGTTAGAAAGTATGGGCGGGCAGCTGCCATCTACAGGACTTTCGGGTTATTTACCAGGTTTTCAGTCGTTCAACACAAGTGCTATACGATGGTTTGAACCGCCCGCATCGATTATTTTTAATGGAGGATTTAACCGCGGAAATATCAATTTCACTTTTAAAATCCCAGCCTCACAGTTTGCTGCCAACACCTTCCGGGCAGGAAATTACTCCATGGATATCAATCAAAATTATAATGATTTTACGCCACGTAATTTTAAAACAATTTTAGTAATTCCTTCCTCCGTCAGATGGCTCACAACCTCTTTAACAAAATACATAGAAATATCTTCTTTAAATGATTACCGAGGTACTGGCACGAAAGTCTTCAGTTTGGAAAATGCGGAAATCGCACATACTGTAGATTTTAATTTATGGGCGAAAGCTACCTCAACAAATGTACAGTTCACTTCCTCTAAAGGTGTTCCGGGAACCAGAAATGTAGCAAGCATTAAATTGGGTGGTAATGGATCTACACTCACTACAAAACCCTTATCTGCTAATTTTCAGAATTTTTCCCCTGCTAATTTCAGTGTTGTTGCGGGAAACAGAAATAACTTCACCCCAGAGCTTTATGTTTCTGCGGAAGATTTTAAGAACTTTTTCTTTGAAGCAGGAACCTATACTTTTGATTTGAACTTCAACGCCATAAGTACAGATAATTCAATAAACAGTTTTCAAAATACAGCTGTTCAGTTAAAGGTACTTCCTAGGTCGGAGATTACCATCCCCAGTTCCGGGCGAAATGTAAACTTCAACTTTAATACAGCTGCCCAGTACACCAGTGGTCAGTCACAAATGATTCCAAATCAAATTTCATTGTCCAATAATGAGAATTTTGAACTGTATGTAAAATCAGACGAAAATTATTTCAAGAAAGGTGGCCTGCAGACCGACATCAATTCTAACATATTACAAATTGGCATAGATGGAAGTTCTGTAGATACTCCCCTATCCAAAACTCCTCAAAAAATACTCTTTAACGGAACACCGGTTTTAGACCGAGGACTGAACGTAAAATACACCATACTACCTGCGGGTGCCCAAAGTTTAGTAGGAAAACAAAATTCTACTTACTCAATCAACATTTATTATAGCTTTACGGCAATTTAACAATAGTTTTTTATAAAACTTTTCTTTATTAATCAATAACCAATCGCCGGATTAGCACTATATTGATAAATTAAGAACTTTAAATTTAAATGAAAAATATACGACGCCACTCATGTAGCGTCGTATATTGTTTTATACAGCTCGTCCGGTAATGTTAGATTACAAGACACCTATGGCAATTTGGAAATAGAAAATCGACTTGTAAAGCCCATTCGTTTATAACAGAAGTACCCGATTTTATTCGCCCTAAAAAGTTCTGAAAAGAAAGTTCCGATTTTATTTTAATGGATATTCAGATACCTCATCATTGAAGAAAAAAAATAAGAGTCTTGGAAAAAAGTATCGAAATACCTATTATTGCACTAGCGGCAGGAAGTCTGCCTGGTGAGAAATAAAAAATGTCTGCAAACCTGAATATCAGACTTTTTAACCAAACCTTTATTAAACTCATATGATGAGAAAATGGTTTGGCATAGAGATCAAAAAAAACTATACTTTGAAAAATACTGGATTGTATTTTTTTAAAGCTATGATACTTAATTTATGAAAGACCTTATCAACGAACTACAATTAAAAAACGAAAGACTGGAAAGTGAAATCAGTTTTAAAAACGGACTGATCTCGATGTTGTCTCATGATTCAAAAGAGCTGTTTGGAAATTTTCTGTGGATTATAGAAGCGCTGGAAGAAAAGACTATAAGTGAAGAAGATTTTTTCAACTTGTTGCCGCAGATAAAAAGCGATGCCCAGAAGAATCTGCAAACCATTAAGGACAGTACTTCCTGGTTAAAAACTCAATACGGGGAGTTTAAGATTAAACCTGAGAAAATCATAGTGATGGATCTTTTTCACCATTTTGAAGAAAAATATGCTGCCAAATTAAAAGAAAAAAATATTAAATTTCATTTTAAAGGAGATTCCAATGCATTTGTTACAACCGATCGATTGTTGCTTGACTATGTTTTAGACAAAATTCTCGACAATGCAGTGAAATACTCTTTGCCGGGGCAAGATATCTACCTGCAGGAAGTTACAGAAGGTGATCAGGTCATACTTTCTGTTGTCGATTCTGGAACGGGAATGGCTGAAAAGTATGTATCTACGATCTTCACTTATGAGAATCCCATATTCCAAGGTACTTCTGGTGAGAAAGGAGCTGGATTAAGTTTGAAAATTGTTAAAAATTTTGTATCATTGATGCGTGGAAACATACAAATCATTTCCGCTGAAAATGCAGGTACTACAGTTTCCCTTTTTTTGTAAAATTTACTGAATAATGGCTTTAAAAGTAAACGCTCGTATTATTGTAGCAGACGATCATGGTATCGTACGGATGGGTTTGATACAAACCATCAAACGACTCTTACCTGCTGCTATAATTTCAGAAGTTGAGGATTATAAATCGTTGTACAAAGCAATTCTAAAAGAAGAATTGGATTTGGCCATTATGGACGTTAATATGCCTAATGGTTCTGTTCAGGAAGCGATTGATTATATTAAAATACACCAACCTAACTTAAAAATTCTCATATTTTCTTCTCAGGATGAAGAGGTGTACGCAATGCGTTATCTAAAGATGGGAGCAGGTGGCTATCTGAGCAAACAAAGCTCGTATGCTGTAATTGAAGCTGCATTGACGGCGATGCTCAATACTGGTCGATATGCAAGTGAAGTTGTAAAAGAAGCAATGTTTTTAGGATCATTAGCCGGTACAACAAAAGACTCACCCTTTGAAGCGCTGTCAGACCGTGAATTGCAAATTGCTAATAAAATTGCAGAAGGTCTTTCCCTCAAAGAAATTTCTAATCAACTCAATCTCCATTCATCGACGATCAGTACCTATAAAAACAGATTGTTTGAGAAACTGGAAATACGATCCGTACCCGAATTGGTGGAAATTCTTAGACTGTATAATTAGTAAAAACTCCATTATTTCCCGCTTTATCATCTCGAGAAATCGTGGAATTTCATACATCACAATAAAATTCTTTACTCTGATTTCCAGTTTCGTTCGTGAAAAGTGATTCTACGAACAGAACTGGAGATCAAGAGATAGACAGAAGCTAAGCTCACGAATTCCCTGCGTTATCAGATATCTTTTTTCTGAATCGACCCATCTTTAACGAAAACGTATTCTGAAAAATCTTTTAGCAGCAATTAAAATGAATATAGCTTTTGATTTTATTTTACTAAACTTTTTATAATATTTAATCCTATTGTTAGTTCTTCTTTTATTTCTTTCTCCATAGCTGAAAAATCTATATTTTCATCTGCTATTTTTTCCCATCTTAATGCACATTCTGAAAGCCTGAAAAGGCCAGCAGTTCCGGCAGTGCCTTTAAGCTTATGAAGAATCATTTTGGTATCGTTCCCATTTTTTTCTGCTGCTGTGGTTGCAATATTACTCTCTGTCTGGACAAGCTCGTTAATGACAAGGTTTAAAAATATTTTTTTGAAATCGTCATCATCACCAATCTGCTCATTCAGCATATTCATATTGATGTATTTCCCAGTTAATATTTCAGTTTCTGCTTCAACACTTTTATCTTCTTTAATGGCAATATATTTTTTGAGCATTTCTGAAAGATCTGTCTGTCGCAAAGGTTTTGGTAGAAAATCGTTCATTCCCGATTCCAGACATTTTTCTTTTTCGCCCAAGACATTTCCTGCTGTAACCCCAATGATGGGTACGTTTTTATATTCGGGTAAGAGACGGATTTGCTGTGTAGCTTCAATACCATTCATCATCGGCATCTGTACATCCATCAGAATAATAGAAAAAACTTTTTTCTTACATTTTTCCAAAGCTTCAAGGCCGTTTACCGCCTCTGTAAGGTTAGCATCAGGTGTAAGCGATCTCATCATTTTATTATTCAACACCATATTTACCTGGTTATCGTCTACTAAGAGTACTTCAAGCTCTTTCATAAAAGAAAACTCATCTTCTTCAGAATGCTCCAGAGCCACAACTTCTGTCACATTATTTTGTGCCACACGTCTGAGTGTTTTATAAAGATCATCAGATTTAATAGGCTTTAAAAGGAAATAAGAATTATCTTCCTTCCGGAAAGAATTAATGACATCGTGCTCCTCTGAAGAAGTATGAAGAATGACCAATGGTGAAGTCTCATTTCGCTCATTAAATAGCTCTTTGATCTTGTCAATGGTTTCTAATCCGGAAATTACCGGCATATGATAATCCATCAATATCACATCAAAATGTTCACCTTTCAGCAGTATCTGTAAAGCTTCCATTCCGTTGGCAGCCAGTGTAGCTTCTATATTTTTATAGCTAAGCATATGTTGAAGGATGATTCTGTTGGCTTCATTATCATCTACTACAAGCACTTTTTCTATAGTAAGTTCGTCTTCTTCTTTCAATTCTGATATTTCATAAGGAATTTCAATGTCGAAGAAAAATACCGAACCTTTCTCAGGGGTGCTGATCAATGACAAATGACTTCCCATATAACCAAGAATATTGTTTGAGATGGTAAGACCGAGACCGGTTCCTCCGTAACGCTTGCTGATAGAGCTGTTTTCCTGAGTGAAAGCATCAAAAATATGTTTTTGCTTTTCGATGGGAATACCAATTCCTGTATCTCTTACAGAAAATCGCAAAACGATATTGCTATCATCCATGCTGAGTTTTTCTACTTTAAGCTCAATCTCGCCTTGTTCCGTGAACTTTACGGCATTCCCCAGAAGGTTGATAAGAATTTGCTTTAATCTCGATTCATCAAGTAACAGAGTTTTTGGAAGCCCTTGCTCTATATTAAGAAGGAGTTCTATATTTTTTTTCTGAGACTGATACAGAATCACATTAATAACCTGACTTACGATGTCATAAACGTCACTTTTCTCGATCAGAAGATCCATTTTACCGGATTCTATTTTAGAAAAATCAAGAATATCATTAATAATGCTCAAGAGGTTTTCCCCCGATTCATTAATATAATTAAGATACTGGGTCTGAATATCGTTAAGAGGAGTTCTCAAAAGAAGATCTGAGAAGCCAATCACTCCATTGAGAGGTGTGCGTATCTCATGACTCATATTCGCAAGGAACTCTGATTTTGCTTTACTTGCAATATCAGCCATTTTTTTTGCATTTTTAAGCTCTTCGTTGGTGTGTACAGAATTGGTACTATTTTGTACAGACACAATCACCCCTCCGATTTCGTTATCTGAAAGATACCATGGCCCCACCTTAAAGTCGAAATGCTGAATTTCTTCTTTGCCTTCAATACTGATTGCAAGATCTTCATTGATATAAGTTTTACCTTGCAAAGCATCACGATAAATTTCCTTTCGTTCTTCAGGAATGTCTGGTGATACAACAAAAATATTCTTTCCTATAATGTCAGCCTCATTCATTTCGAATTCATCTTTCCATCTGCTGCTTACTGAAATATAATTAAGGTCTTTATCAAACATTGCCACTGCAACGGGAACATACGTTACAAACGACTGCATCATTGCTTCTTTTTTAGCAATATCCAGAAACATATTTTTGAAAACATCAATATCCTGAATTATCCCGAAAACCCTGATGCAAACACCATTTTCAAATTCCGGAATTCCTTTTACCCTAACCCAGATTGTAACACCATCATTACGCACCAGCTGAAATTCATCATCATACGGAATTCCTTCTGTTACCGCTCTGTTGAATAAAAATTTAACTCTTTCTCTGCTATCTTCTTTATAAAAACCAATAGCATTTTCTAAGTTAGGCTGAAAATCGTTACTTATCTTATGAATTTCTTTGGTACTTTGAGACCAGAATACAGTGTCTTTTTTTAAATTTACTTCCCAGCCTCCTACTTGAGCTACAGAACTTGTCTGCTCCAGCATTTTTTTTGTGTGAATCAAATCTTTCTCTAAGGTCATTCTTTCGGTGACGTTCAATGCAGTGCTCACTATGTAAGGCTTTCCTTCCTCATCTATCTCAACAAGATTGTGGTACATCCAGATGTGCTCTACCCCATTCTTTGCCTTCAGAATCATGGTTCCGAAATCCTCCTTATTTTTATTAATCCGATCAAGATATTGGTTTAAAAAAGGCCACCTATGCTCAGGAACAAGATCTCTAAGGTTTAAATCTTTTACTTCATCTATAGAATATTGTAATGTTTCTCTCCCTTTTTCATTAACAGCGAGAATATTGCCTTCCATATCATGCATACTCATCAAACCGATAGCGTTTTCAAAGAAGCTTCTGAAGCGTCTCTCCGAGCTTTCCAACTGGCGTTTTTCCTCTATTTGTTCGGTAATGTTGATTCCGAAACAGAAAACTTCAGAAATTTCCTGATTTGGCTTCAATAACCATTCTATCGTCACAGAACTACCGTCTTCAATGAGTGTAGAAGTAGTAAAAGATACTTCCTGACCATTCTCTGGAAAGTTTTTAAGCTTTGAAAGCTCTTCATTATCTTCACCAAAAACCTGGTCGAAACCAAACCCAATCGCTTCTTTTTTCTTTAAAGAAAATATTTTTTCTACTACAGGATTGAAATCTTTAAGCTTCAATTCGTCATTTAAAACACAAATCAGATTATTGGATATATTGAAGAGCTGCTGAAAATACTCTGCATAAATTGTCTTTCTCTTTACCTTTAAAAGATTCAAAATAACATCTGAAAGCTTTTTGAGTGCTGTAATCTGACTCTCTGTTATTGTTCTAGGCTTATAGTCGATCACGCAAAGTGTTCCTAATGCAAAGCCTTCTTCGTCAATAAAAGGTATTCCTACATAAAATCGTATCCCTCCTTGCAAGATTAATGGGTTGCTATTAGATCTCTCATCCAAAAGCGTATCATTAATAATCACCACTTCTCCGCTTGCTATCGAATACTGGCAAACCGTATTCTTGCGCTCTACAGAATCAATTTCAAGACCTATACAGCTTTGGATGGTCTGCGTTTCACTTTCCATAATCGCAATTAAAGAAGCTGGACAATCGGCAATCAAACATGCAGTCTCTGCAAAAACATCAAATTGGGGGTCTTTACCTAAGTTCAGGAGATGAAAAAATTCTAATTTTTTCAATCTTCCCATCTCATTATCAGGAGTAATATACTTCATCATACTAGCCGCTAAATTATTTAAAAATAAATAAATATCATTATAGTATTTATACAAATAAGTTTTTATAAAATTTTTATTTATAAACACAATTACAGGCTTGTAAACACAATAACTCCTACTTATTCAAAAAAGGATTAATAAAATGATAAAAATCTTGCTCTGAAGTTTACAGATTATAAAATAACATCTGCTTTCATCGACTCATTTTACCTATTCAACGAAAAAAAACGATAAGATTTCAAGCAAAAATTTATGTCAAAAAACAGTAAAGCTCCGCCTTAAATCCTACTGTCAAAATCTTTATGAGTTCTTCTTTAAAATGTTCCTGAAATTTGGTAGAAATCATTGCGTGAAATGGAGGCTTTAGCACTTTTCTATTTCCGACCGAAGTAATTTTTATTTATAACAATTACAAATATCTGACAACTCGTATTTTACGTATAAATACGGAAGTAGTTGCAGTACTGATTCTATATTTTTGAATTAATAAAAACTAACAACTATGTATACAAAAAGAAATTATAACTTTTTTAGCTAAGTAACGACTTGGCATTCTTTATTTTATTATTCCAATTGTATTAAAGCCTTCATAATGATTTATAAGGATGGCTTTTTAACACCAAATTTTACAAAATGATTATCAATAACAAAATCCTCAACGTCGATGATTACTACTACGGTGTGTTCATGACAATTTCAGAATCTCTCACAGGATTTACCCTTAATGAACTTCAATCTACTGGTTTAGCAGAAATTTACTACAGCTATATTCTCAATCATATCGAATTGGCAACATTCATAGAATTCTTGAATATTTCTAAAAATAGTATTGAAAATTCTCAAACTCAAGAAGAACTGACTCATGTAATTTCTGCTAAAATTTTATCTGCACCTTCAACTCAAGGAATCGCTCAAAGTGTAATCACTCTTTGGTATTTGGGAACTTGGGAAGGTGTTTACGTCAACGATTTATCTTACAAAGAAGGATTGGTTTGGAACGTCATGCACGCTCATCCACCAGGAGCAAAACAGCCCGGCTTTAAATCTTGGAATCTTAAACCTGTAAACAGTAATTCATGAATCAGACAGAAAAAATACAGCCAAAAAAAGATGTAATCATCGTAGGAACCGGAATTGCTGGATCTTTGATTGCCAAGCTTTTAACAGATCATGTTTTTGATACAGGTACAAAAAAAATGATTCACCGTTCAGAAATGAACGATTCAAAAACATATAAAGAATTATCAATTCTAATGTATGAAGCCGGATTAGAAGCCGGACTGGAGCTAGACTCCGCCTCTTCTATGGTCAATTATAATGATTATATCCGTAAATTTTACATGGAAGAAGCAAAAGTTCCGAATTCTCCATACCCGGATTTGAAACAGGCTCCTTCGCCTAATGTTTTGGATATGCAGCCTATTGTTCAACCATTTCCAGATAAGAAAGGATATTTGGTACAGTTGGGCCCCATGCCTTTTGCAAGTGATGCTATCCGTGTTGGAGGTGGAACTACCCTTCACTGGTTGGGAACAACACCGAGAATGCTTCCCAATGACTTTAGATTAAAAGAAAAATACGGCAGAGGAATGGATTGGCCTATCGATTATGATATTTTGAAGCCTTATTACGAAATGGCGGAATTTGAAATCGGTGTTTCAGGAAATGTTGCAGCGCAGGAATACCCTATTAAAGAAAGCATGGAAGAATATTATGGTAAAGACTATGTTTTTCCTATGGATGAAATTCCGCAAAGTTATATGGATAACCAAATCATAAAAGGACTTTCCGGAACTTCAGTTCAGTTGAACTTTGAGAACATTCCGTTGATGATGGTTCCTTCGCCTCAGGGAAGAAACTCTACTCCAAATATTGCTTATGGAAAAGCAAAATTAATCAAAGCTAATTCTTCAGAATCGGGATATAAATTATCATTAAACAATATTGAAAATGAAGAGTATAAGGCTTTAGGTGCAGTATGGAATCCTTATCAGGGAGAACGTTGCGAAGGAAATGCTTCATGTGTTCCTATCTGCCCGGTTCAGGCAAAATATAATGCTTTGAAGACTTTGAAAAAAGCTTTATATAAAGTCAATAAAAACAAAAATCTACAGAGAAATCCTCACATTCAGGTTCAAGCGCAGAGTGTTGTTTATAAATTAAGTGTCAATCAGCATGATCATGATAAAATCTCAAAAGTTCATTTGAGAAGATATATTTCTAAGGAAAAAACAGATTTTATTGAAGAAGTAATAGATACAAATGATTCAATTGTAATCCTTGCAGCCAATGCTTTTGAAAATCCTAAAATTCTTTTAAATTCAAAATATACCGTTATTCAAGACGGGCAAAAAGTTGAAAAAACTGTCGCCAACAACAGCGACCAAGTCGGAAGAAATTTGATGGATCACATGGTAATGCTGACTTGGGGACTGTTCCCAGATCCCGTTTATTCTTACAGAGGACCCGGTTCTACCACCAATATTTCGTCTTTCCGTGACGGAAATTTCAGAAGCGATTTTTCTGCTTGGATCTCTCCTCTTGACAATTGGGGATGGAGCTGGCCGACTTTCTCGCCGGGATCTGATCTTTCAGAGTTTTTGGGACAAGGTCTTTTCGGTGAAAAATTAAAAGAAGCTTTGGCTTACAGACTTTCTAGACAGGTTTTATTCCATTTTGAAATTGAACAGCTACCCAATCCAAACAACAGAGTCACCATAAATGATCAATATTTGGATGTTTTGGGAATTCCGCGTCCTGTTATCAATTATGAACTAACGGATTATGAAATGAGAGCCATGGAACAGGCAAAACTCGCTTCTGACCAAATGTTTAAAAGATTAGGAATTGATGATTTTACAAAGTACAACGCTACAGATAACAACACTTTCATTTACAATAATGTAAGATACTCTTACAACGGAGCTGGTCATATCGTGGGAACTCACAGAATGGGTCACGACGCATCAGACTCTGTAACCAACAGTTATTGTAAAGCTTGGGATCACCCGAATTTATATATCGTTGGTGCAGGAAACATGACCACTTTGGGAACTTCAAATCCTACTTTAACCTTATCAGCATTTACCATTCGTTCAGTAGAATCCATTTTGAAAGATCTGGAAAACATTTTAAAATAAAAACCATGAGACAAAGACTTATCAATAAAACAGAACCTCAGGAAACTAATATTTCTTCAAGAAGTTCTTTAGCGCAAAATACAATCGAAGCAGAAGCTATTTCACTCCAGTCATTATTATTTGATTCAACTATAAATAAACAAGACTGGATTGAAGGATTAAAATACCACAGCAAAACACTCACAAACCTGTTATTAAATAATCAGATTAAAGAATTTAATGCATATTTAAGTTCACAATTTTCTGGTAAAATTTCAAACTTAAAACCTTCTGCGGAACTTTCAAAAGGACAACTTTCTGAATTTAAAAAAGGATTAATAGAATTAGATTACCGTCCTATTTTACAGGATCTTTTACAGACTGCAATTCTGATTGAGCATTCTACAATTCCCCCATATCTTACAGCTTTATATTCCATTAAAGACGGAACCAATGTTTTAGCTTCACAAATCATCAGAAGTGTCGCTGTAGAAGAAATGCTTCACATGATCATGGTTTGTAATGTAATGAATGCAGTAAGTATTCAGCCATCGGTAAACAGACCACAAAATTATCCAAGCTATCCAATGAAATTGCCTATGAATGTTGATTTCTACGTTGGTTTAGAAACATTTTCATCAAACAGTATTGCGACTTTTATCGCTATTGAAAGCCCGAGCAATCCTTTGGTAAAGGCTCCGAAATATACTCCTGAAATTGAAACTTCTAATTTACTTTCAAGAAGTGCAGTACAGGAAAATAATTTCTGGAATCTGGAAAACATGAAAGATTTTATGATGCAGAATGTTCATACAATTGGTGAATATTACGATGTATTATTCTTTTACATTGTTGTTTTCCAAATCATTGCTTATTACAAAGAACACGGAACACTTCCACAGAATTTTGAAGAATTAAACAAAGGCGGAATTTTCACCGGAGATCCCGCAAAACAAATCCGTCCGGAACAATATTACGGAAGCGGTGGAAAACTGCATCCGGTTGATGCTTTAGCAGGTGTAATTCTTGTCTTTCAGGAAATTAAAGGTCAAGGTGAAGGTGCGGATGATTCTATTTTTGATGTAGATTCTTCTCAGTTTGAGGAAGGTGCCGAACTGGCGCATTATTTTAGATTTAAAGAGGTTTTCCATGAGCATTTTTATGTTGGCGGAGATTACAGTCCTTTTACAGATGAAAACGGAATGATGCCTGTTACTACTCCACCGGTCGGAAAACCTCTTCCTGTTGACTGGAGCGCCGCTTACCCGATGAAACCCAATCCTAAAATTGCAGATTATCAATCAAATCCAGCATTATTTGAGCAAGGAAAAGCTTTTAATATGACTTACAAAAAATTGTTGGATGCAATTCAGGCTGCGGTAGAAGGAAATGCTGAAGAATTGCCAAAATCAGTAATGTATATGTATGCATTAAAAGAACAAGCAATCGGATTGATGAGTCAACCATTAGATTCTCAATACAATGCAGGGCCAACTTTTGAGTATCCAACAAATTAATACAACCAATAAACTTAATATACCATGTTAAAAAGAAAAAAAGAGATTATTCAGGATCTTAACGCGAGATTATTAAAAGCTTTACCTGAAGAACAAAAAGGTTATTTAGAGCAATTAATGGATGGCTACTCAAAGCTATTAATTGATGATCCTGTAAGACCTTTCAGAGAAGAAAACCTAAATGAAATAGCAAATAATGTTGATTATGGAGTTTTAGCAGCACTGGATGGAACTTGGGTAAGTTATAATGCCAATTACAATAAAAATATTGACAGACCATCATTAGGAAGCGGAATTCATACAACGATTATGCCTTCTCCGGGTACTAATCAAAATACAATTCCGGGGAAATTCAGTTTTGATACTGAAGAATATATTGAAAAATTAACATTCGAAATCGTTCCGGGTGGTGTTCGTAACCGTGGTGGTGCAACAGAATTATTTTGTGGCGCTGTAAAATACGATCAAACCATTAAAAGCGTCAATAAAGTAGAAGGAAATCCAGATTTACAATATGCCGGAATTCACGAAGAAAACGGAATGTATCTTTGGTTAAGCGACGTTTACAATTACGCTGCAACTGAAGAAACCATTAAAAGAGACCGTGGAATTCATGCCTTTTCTAATGAAGATTTTGAAAAATACGGATATAAAGGAGAATACAGAAATGAGCCTTTGGTTGAAGTAAAAGACGAAAACGGTAATTCTTCATACATTCTTTTAAGCCAATTAAAAGAAGGACAGCAATATTATGAGATCATTCCTGCACAAGAAATAAAACCAATGGATGGAATTAAAGGACCTTATTTTATTCCTGATTATTCTATCTCAAGAAGTGGAGTTATCCCTCACGGAAGCACCATTACCGTATTGGGAGATATTACCCCTGAAAGTAAAGATAATAAAGTATATTACCTTAGAAACGGCGCTCCCCAATTCCCTACCGGTCTTGCAACTTGGGACCCACCTCATCTTGCTATCTCACCAACTATGGGAGGTGCTGGAGGTGCTATAAACCTCGACGAACCGGCTCCGGCATGGGTTCATGAGACTTTAAATGATGAAAACGATCCTGGTTCAAACAAAATTTATACGCAGAGAATATTGGCCAATGAGCTATATCCTTATTGCGTAAGACCCGATATGCGATTAAGAGATACTTTGAGCGAACAAAATGTTACCGATTATGTACTTGTTCAATTATCATCAAAAATGAAAACTGGAGCGCAAGGTGGAATTCTAAATGTTCCTTTTGTTAATCGTTTTGTACCTACCGTTGAAATAGATTTTAATCTTTGGATTGAAACTGTGATTGAAGATGGGAAAGAAATCCTTCAGTTGCAATACGAGCAGATTATATTTTTCGAATTTGATTTTGGAAATGATGGAGGTACGACAAGCTGGCCACACATTCAGGTGAATACACTTCGTAAAATAGAAGATATTCCTGCAAATCAAAGAAAAATAATAGAAGAACAGTTTTTTAATGCGCCTTCAGGGATGAGCATGACAATACCTGCTTCAATTGAAAGCGTAACTCCACCTTCCGGATGCCCTTATCATAAAGGATAAAATTTGAATAATTAAAAATTCTACGGTAACTTTTGATGCCGTAGAATTATATTTTTAAAACTAAAAACTATTTACCATGAATAATCAACTCCCTCCAATTCCTGAAGGATTTGGATTACCGTTTTATTACGCAACCTTATATAACATTGAAGTCGCTTTTCTTGTAGACCGAAAAAAAGTTTTAAAATACCTCGAGAATACAGGACTTATTGCTTCTGATTTTAATGGAAAAGCAATCGTAAGCTTTAATTTTCAAAATTATACAGGACAATTTCCAAACGGCTCAAGCACAACTCAGGAAATAGAACTTAATATCGTTTGCTATCCGGAATCTCAGAAAGATACTGTAGCTTTCGTAAGTGCAGAAGAATACCTTCGTGGCGAAGAGCAAACCAAATTGATGGGACATAAAAGAGTTCACGTTCCTTGCGATGCAGATATGGCAATAAAAGCTGGAATCGAATTATTTGGCGAACCAAAATTTAAGACAACATTTACCACAAATCTCCCTTCTCTGAATGTTCCCGGACAAAATACATGGGAAGTTACGTGCAATGACCCTAAAGACAGCAAAGAATCAATTTTCACCTGTGTTGCAAATGTAGAAGATCTTATTCCTGAAATGTCTGCGTTCTCTCCTATCACAGAATATGGAAAATTTGAAGATAAATTAATCGGCTGCAGGTGGAATATTTTACAACCTACAAAACTTCATTTTTTAACGGAAGAAGAAAGCCAAAAACGAGTAAAAATGACTTATGGAAATTCTGATCACATCATGAAAACCGATATGGAGTTTCTCATTGGCAACAGTCCGGCTTTTGCGGTTCGTACTAGTATGTCGGCTCCAGCGGCAATTCAGACGCGAGCTTATTATATTTAATTTAACCAAAAATCACGAGTACCTATGAAAACTACAAAAACAAGAGCAATCTTTTGCTCTATGCTGCTTATGCTTATAGCAATAGGTTGTAAAGAGAACAAAAAATTATCTGACAATGAATTACTCTTTGCTACTCAAAAGCTTTTTTCGAACGATAAAGACCGTTTTCCGGATTACAATACTTTTTATAAAGTACCAGATGGATATTCAGGAAAAACTTTCGAACTCAGCCAAGATTATCCGCAGAGTTACGATGGCTCTAACCTTAAATATCCATGGCAGGACATCGATTTTACAGACAAGAATAAGTATGAGGATTACATGAATACCGTTTTAAAATATTGTCTTGAAGGGAATGTAGAAAATGATTTTAGAGTGCAAAAAAACACACAAAGAAAATGGTATCATGCACCCTGGATGCATAATGATGATCAATACATTATCAATGCAAACAAAGATTCGCTCTACGTTGGTGCAGGAAGAGAGGCATTGAGAGGACTTACTCAGGAAATTACTTCCAGACCAGGTCAGTTGCATAGTTTGCAAACAAATCCTTCACAGACTTGGGCAGTTTCTTTTTACAATGAGCCCGGAGGATATACCTTTGGAAAAGTATGGAAAGAGAAAGCTCCAAATATTGACGAATCTGATTTTCCGGAAGGAACAGTATGTTTTAAACTGATTTTCACTGATGCACCTGTTGAAGAAGTGCCTTTCCTGAAAGGAAGTTTGGAATGGGATGCTCACATCTATGATAATACAGTAAAGAAAAATATCAACGGTAAGTTAGTAAAAAAGGTAAGATTGATTCAACTGGATATTGCTGTAAAAGATTCCAGAGCCAAACACACACAATGGGCATTTGGAACATTTATCTATAATAACGCCAAGAAAGGAGAAAAATGGTATGAAAAACTTGAACCGGTGGGAATAGGCTGGGATAATGATGTTGATGAACTGAATGATATCAATAGATTCCCAAATGATTTTATAAATGAAAAACTCACAGAAAATATCATTAATGCTTCACTGATAAGAAATGACAAATCCATAAACAATCTAGATCAAGCATACGTTACCCATTTAGGAATCGGAGGTAGAATGAATGGCCCTGTTGACAATCAAAGAGCATCGTGTATATCCTGTCACAGCCATGCAGCATTAAGTGCTGATTATGATGCTTTGGATATTGCAGATTTTTCTAATAACCCTTATAGTATTGAAATGTTTAAAGAGTTTTTCCAAAAAGTGAAAGGCGGTGTACAGACCATCAATTACAAAGGTAAAGCTTATAAAACATCTGATTTTTCATTCCAAATTTCAATTGGTATTAGGAACTATCAAAATCACTTGAAAATTTTAAAACAAATTCCAAGTTCAAAAATTGAGGATAATAAAGTCCGATTTGATGATGTTATAACTGCTTCTGAGACTACAGATCAACTCCCAATTATCACAAGAGGTGGAGTGATAGAAGCTGAATAAACAGTTAAAAAAACATTTTGAAATATTGTAAGTGAAGTCATTCTAAGAATGGCTTCACTTTTACTATAGGTAATCTTTTGAGGTATCTAAAAAAAAACACCATAACCTTAAATCTTTTTAGAGAATGTTTAAATTTAAATGAAAATAATTTATCTCGCAGATTTTGCTGATTTAGCAGATCAACACCTCTCCTTTTAAGCTGCTAAATCTTTATATTCCAAGACATTATATTAAAAAATGATTGAAATAAATCAAAAGTCAATCATACAGAATTAAATTAATAAAACTTATCACAGGCTCTTAGTTTAAAAGTCCAGAAACCTGATGAGTGTATTATAATCTGAGCCTTTCTTCAAAAATACGCATCCTAAAAAGCAAAAATATTTTCTTCATTAAAAACCAAACCTCTCTTAAATCGCTTTAAAAGAGGTTGTTTTTTGATTGGATATATTAGAATAATTCAAAAATTTAGGCTTATGCGACGGTTAGCCGTGTTAGCCGAAATTTTTATTCATAATCATAATGAATTACGTCAACAATTTCTTTTGTCTCATAATCTCTAATTATTTCTTTTTGAACCAATCCATTTTCATAGTAACAATATTCAGTTTCATTCATAAATTGTGCCTCTTCAATAATTTTAATTTTTCCAAAAATGTTTTTTTTGTATTCGAGATCAGGAAATTCAATTAACTTAAAAAGTTTATCGTTTTTGTATTCATAAAGTGTTTTCTTAACACTTCCTTTATATTTAAATTGTAAGCATTCAATTAGAAATCTATTATCGTCAAAAGTATATTCAACTTTGGTAGGCTCGTCTAAATGTTCAATTTTATTAATTGTCCTTTTTTCATTCCACTTATGTTCTATCCTATAAACTTCCCCATCTTCATAACTAAATCTTTCAAATGATAAATAATCTCCAGAATAATTAAATTCACCTTTATAAATATTAACTTCTTTATTATTTTCAATAGTAATAAGATCTTCTCTTATTATTTTGTTTTCATTGAGTGTGAATTTTTTAATGGAATCAATTTTTTTATCATTTACTGACTCTTCAAATAGATGAAATTTTACAGAATAATTAGCATTGCTTAAATATTCATATTCTGAATATATATTGTTAAAATAATCTATAATTTTAACAACTCTATTTTCTTTATAAAAATATTCTTTTTTAATTTGTTTTTTATCTTCATTTTCTAAAGATATTGTTAATTTATTAAAATGTAGGGGCGGTAATAGTAAATCTAAATGTCCTTTAAATATCATTTTTTTTAAAATTTATGCTACCGAAAAAGCTTTACAAAGTGCAGTCTGGATTTAACCAAAAGTTCAATTCAGACTGAAGCGAAGCAAATGCTTTTTCAGATTGTCTAAATTAAAGAAAAAAAACAATATGAAAAGCAGTTGCGGATAATTTTGAAAAAATTTTCAGCTTTAACTTATAGCCTGTTATAAAATTAAATAAAGACTAATTTTTGATGAAACTGATGTCGTGCTGCTAATTGTACAGTTGTAACCATCCATCTCAAAACGTCATGACTTTCGCAAAGGTCTGCGTAAACTTTTTGATCTTGATTATACTTCCTTCTATCCATTCTCATGGTACCTTTTTCTGCAGAATTAGGTGTAATGACGAAAATTACTTTATCAAATCCTTTGCAATTTCTAATCCCATTTTTATTTCATGTTGTATATCACTCTGCAAGACAAATAAATCTATTTCATTATCACTTACCATTTCCCATTTCAGGACACATTCCGACAATTTAAAAAATCCGGCACTCCCGGCAGTACCCTTAAGTTTATGAAGAATTAACCTTATTTCTGCAATATCTTGTTCTGCTGCTGCTTTTTTTACGTTTTTTTCTGCGCTAACAAGCTCCTGAATCAGAAGCCCAAGAAAGATTTTCCTGAAATCAGAATTATCCCCTGTCTGTTCGTTCAGCATATCGATGTTGATATACAGTTTCATATCTATTTCTGATAAGGGTACCGTCTCATTAACAACCTGATTTATATTTTTAGTATTGCTATCAGCACCGATATATTTTTGTAATATTTCCTGAAGATCAGATTTCTTGAAAGGTTTTGGAAGGAAATCTGCCATGCCTGATCCTAGACATTTTTCTCTTTCACCTGCTATATTACCTGCTGTCACACCAATGATTGGAATTTTATCATAGCCAGGAAGCATCCGAATCTGTTCTGTTGCTTCGATACCATTCATTACTGGCATCTGCACATCCATCAGTATAATAGAAAAATGTCTTTTCTGGCATGCTTCTAATGCCTGCATTCCATTGACTGCTTCCGTTAAAACTGCATCTGGAGCAAGCGATTCCATCATTCTTTTATTAAGTATCATGTTGATGGGATTATCGTCGACCAGCAGAATTTCAAGGTCCTGAGAGAACGAATACGAATTCATTTCAGACTGAATCGGCGTTAAATCAACTACGCTGCGGTGGACTGCTTTACGTAAAGTTTTAAATAAATCATTTGATTTTACCGGTTTTAAAAGCAGATATGAATTGTCTTTATCGCGAATGGTGTTACTAATCTCTTTCTCTTCCGAAGAAGAAGAGAGTATAATAAATGGAGTTACTTCTTTCCGCTCATTGAAGAGTACTCTTATTTTTTCAATTGTTTCTACACCAGACATCAGGGGCATGTGGTAATCCATCAAGATGACATCAAATCGTTCGCCTTTCATCAGGATTTCCAATGCTTCCATTCCATTGGTAGCGAGTGTAGATCTTATATTTTTGTGAGCAAGCATATGCTCAAGAATAATCCTGTTCGTTTCATTATCATCCACAACCAGTGCGCTCTCAATCGCAACTTCCATCTCATCGTCTGGCTCAGTCATCAGATAAGGAATTTCGATATCGAAGAAAAAAGTAGACCCTTTTTCCGGTTCACTAATCAATAAGAGATGCGTTCCCATATATCCCAGAATATTGTTCGATATCGTAAGCCCCAGACCGGTACCCCCATATCGTTTGCTAATAGAACTGTTTTCCTGAGTAAATGCATTGAAAATGTATTTTTGTTTATCCTCAGGAATTCCTATTCCTGTATCTCTTACGGAGAATCGTAAAACGATATTTTTCTCATCCATCTGCAATTTCTCAACTTTCAGCTCTATTTCTCCTTTTGCTGTAAATTTCACCGCATTCCCCAGCAGATTGATTAAAATCTGCTTTAAACGTGCTTCATCAATAAGAAGCATCGTTGGAAGACCCTGCTCTACGTTGAGAAGAAGCTCAATATTTTTCTTTTGAGACTGATAAAGAATAACATTAATAACCTGATCCAACATCTCATTCAGGTTGCTTTCTTCAATCAAGAGTTCCATTTTTCCTGATTCAATTTTCGAAAAATCTAGAATATCACTGATGATATGAAGTAAATTTTCTCCCGAATCATTGATGTATTTCAGGTATTGTGTCTGTGTTTCATTGAGAGGGGTTTCCAAAAGAAGGTCTGAGAATCCGATGACTCCATTCAATGGCGTCCTGATTTCATGGCTCATATTAGCGAGAAATTCAGATTTTGCTCTGCTGGCCATATCAGCAGTCTCTTTCGCATTTTTAAGCTCTTCATTTATCCTAACCTCATCGGTGATATTTTGTATAGAAATAATGATCCCTCCTACCTGATCTTTATCAAGATACCATGGTCCAACTTTGAGGTCATAATGTTGAATATCTTTCCTGCCTTTCACTTCCAGCGTAAAATCTTTATTCACATAAGTAATTCCTGATAATGCATTCTGATAAATATCCATTCCGTTTTCTTCAATCATAGGAAACGTACTAGAAAAAAGAGTGTGCCCGATAAATTCTCTACGGTTTATTCCGAATTCCTCCTTCCATCTGCTGCTTACAGCAATGTAATTAAGATCTTTATCAAACATCGCCAAAGGAACAGGAACATCTTTGACAAACGACTGCATCATCGCTTCCTTCTTTGTAATTTCCAGCAACATCTTTTTGTAAGAATCGATATCCTGGATGGTTCCAAAAATTCTCTGGCAGACCTTTCCTTCCAATTCGGGAATCCCTTTCAATCTTACCCATACCGTAATACCGTCACTGCGTAAAAGCTGAAGCTCCTCATCGAAAGCCAATCCTTCATTTGCAGCCTTATCGAAGAGATATCTTACTCTCTCCTCATTTTTCCCTTCGAAGAATCCGAGGAAATTTTCAAAATTTGGTCGAAAATTGCTATTCACTTTGTGAATTTTTCTTGTGCTCTGAGACCAAAACAGCTCACCCGATTTCATATTGACTTCCCATCCGCCTACCTGTGCGACCTCACTTGTTTCCTCCAGCAACTCCTTCGCATAAGACAGATCCTTTTCCAACCTGTCTCGGCGTTTAATATCAGATTTCAA
Source organism: Chryseobacterium turcicum (assembly GCF_021010565.1). Classification (NCBI taxonomy): domain Bacteria; kingdom Pseudomonadati; phylum Bacteroidota; class Flavobacteriia; order Flavobacteriales; family Weeksellaceae; genus Chryseobacterium; species Chryseobacterium turcicum. The sequence continues at coordinate 1,453,064 of NZ_JAJNAY010000001.1, read as the reverse complement.
TTGTACGTAAATAAAAACAGTCACGCTGACGGCTGCTGCACCGGAAAAAACAATAAATAATACTGTCCATATAGAAGACCTGTTCAAATCTCTATTTGTGATGGCTAGCTGAGCTTCCTCATGCTTAACAAACTCCTGAACCAACCTGCGACAGGCATCCATCCCTGTCCTATTCTGTAAAAGTTCTTGTGCGGTAATTAAATTTCCTTTCCTATGTTTCTCTATGAGCAAAACACCTTCTTCCATCATCGCTTGTGATGTACGCAATAAATTTTGAAATATATCCGTCTGTTTTTTTTCTGTAATATTAAGTTTGCCGGCTTTAGAAACCAGCGACTGATATTTAAGTTTACTTGTATTAAAAGGTTCGAGAAAACTTTCCTGATGAGTAAGCTGATACCCTCGGTTACCAGTCTCCGCATCCAGAAGAGAATTTAAGATATCTTTTACAAAAATGATGGATTCTTTGCTTCTTATAAAGCTCTCCCGGTTTTTCATCTGTTTCTGAATGCTGATATAAGATGCTATGGAACTTGTGATAAGCAGCACCAGTGAAAGTACTATTCCGATTTGAAGATTTCTAATAATTTTTGTAGGCATGCGTGAATCATTATAGACTGTTAACTAAAGTAAGAAGAATTCTTTCGAATTTAACAATTGTTGGCAAATATAGCTGATTTTTAAAATTATAAGCCCAAGTTCTTAAATAGATCAAAGAAGATCATCAAAAATGATTTCTCAATAATAAAAAAACTCCTCTATCTAATGGTTAAAAAATTATCTTCATTCAAATGAAAGTTTCTTTATTTTCTAAAATTCAATTCTTTCCCTTAAAAGACTTCTAACAGTAAATCTTGAAAAATCTAAATGCATTCTTAAAATTGATATAACCATTACAACTTCTAATACGGGAGAAGCTTTGTATTCTGTTCATGATATAAATCTTAATGCGATTACTAATTTGGTAACTGCTGGTGAAATAATAGACTTAAAAAGAGAATTGGAATTTCAGGGATCTAAATTAATTGCCCATTATTTTCAGGAAATTTTAAGTATTGAATTGAATGATAATCCTACAAATTCAGAAAAGTTAACTGTAATTCCAGATGATTATATAGCTAATCTTTCTTCAGATGAATTAAAAAAATAATTACAGCAAATGCAATTAATGGATGTATTGCTCTTGAAATTGTCGGAAGCAACGTAATTCAGGATCGTAATCCGGATTGGACAGCTGCAGCCGCTTTTATAGGACATATATTATAAAAAGTAGTTTTAAAGTTAATCATCTAATCTTTAAGACAGAAATCCATGATAAACAAAACATAAATTAGTTAATAATCATTACAATAAATTGGCAAGATTATAAAATAATAGAGCCAATTTAAGATAGTTGTTGACAGCACTATTTGGGGAGAAAAAGCATCCACGGCCCTTTTGCTCCGCTGGGAACTTACATACAAAAAGTAAACTTATACTGCCACTGCTTTATAATAAGAAGAGCAAAAATCTTTATAATAAGCCCTCAACGCTTCTAAGTGTTGAGGGCTTTTCTATTTGAATCCAAATGAATAAACCGTGTAGTTATTTTACTACATGAGCTTCCATTTTCAACTACAAAGAAACTTTTATTGCCACCATAAATTTGTAGTGTTCAAAAGAGAACAATTAAACAAGAATAAAAATTTAAAATATTACTACCATGACAAAACAATTCGCAATCGCAGCATTAACTATCGGAGCAATCGTATTAGGAACTAACAATGCTAAAGCTCAAAATACAACCGCTACTACAACAGTAAACATCACCCTTAATGATGTAATCTCCATCGACGCAGGAAGTACTGCAATTGGTAATAATGTTGACTTTAACTATGCTACTGCAGCAGACTACAACTCTGATCAAACCATTACTAAAGCAAACTCTTTGAAGGTTACTTCTACGAAAAACTTTAATGTGAAAGTGAAAGCAGGGGGTGCTAATTTCATGAATGGAACCAACTTAATCCCAGTAAATGTTTTGACAATCAAAGCGGCTACAGCTGCCGGAACAATGGGTGGAACAAAAAGCGCGGTTGTTTTATCTGCAACTGATCAAAATTTAGTGGCAAATGCTCCACTTGGAAGTGCATTAACTCTGAATTTGGACTACACCATTCCTGCGGCGAAATCATCTTCTTCTGATATTTTAGGTAAACCAGCCGGAACTTATACGCAAACAGTAACTTATACTGCGACAGCTTTATAATAAGACGAGCAACAATTTATATAATAAGCCCTTAACACTTCTAAGTGTTGAGGGCTTTTTTACTTAAGCAAATGAATAAAGCGTGTAGTTATTTTACTACATGAACTTCCATTTTCAACTACGAACAAACTTTTATTGCCACCGTAAATTTGTAGTGTTCAAAAGAGAACAATTAAACAAGAATAAAAAATTAAATAATTAATACCATGACAAAACAATTCGCAATCGCAGCATTAACTATCGGAGCAATCGTATTAGGAACTAACAATGCTAAAGCTCAAAATACAACCGCTACTACAACAGTAAACATTACTCTGAATGATGTAATTTCAATCGACGCAGGAAGTACTGCAATTGGTAATACCGTTGACTTTAACTATGTTACAGCTGCAGACTATAACTCAGATCAAACAATCAATAAAGCCAACTCTTTAAAAGTTACTTCTACGAAAAACTTTAATGTGAAAGTAAAAGCAGGAGGTGCCAATTTCATGAATGGAGTTAACTTAATCCCTGTAAATGTTTTGACGATCAAAGCGGCTACAGCTGCCGGAACAATGGGCGGAACAAAAAGCGCGGTTGTTTTATCTGCAACTGATCAAACTTTAGTGGCAAATGCTCCACTTGGAAGCGCATTAACGCTGAATTTGGATTACACAATTCCTGCAGCGAAATCATCATCTTCTGATATTTTAGGTAAACCAGCCGGAACTTATACACAAACAGTAACTTATACTGCAACGGCTTTATAATAAGACGAGCAATAATTTATATGATAAGCCCTCAATACTTCTAAGTGTTGAGGGTTTTTCTATTTAAACTAAATAATGAGTAATTGAAGTTTTTCAAAACGGTGACACCCGCAAATAACTTTTGGCAAGAAGCAAATACCTGCTTTATAAAACCAGAGAAAAGTGGGCTTTATCACAAAAACAAAGAGTAAAAATCTTATTTGAGGTGTATCATGACCTTAAAAAAGCCTATGAATTATCAAACGGACTCAGGAAAATTTATAATCAGAACATTCAAAAATCAGTGGCTATGTTAAAGTTAGCCCATTGGTTGCCCCAGCAGAGCGACTTGTAAAAAGGCAGTGTTTATAGCAAAGTACTAAAAGCGAAACCTTGTCAAGGTTAATATTCAGAGTAAAAATAACCTTGACAAGGTTTATCATACACAACAAAAGACCAGAAGAAATTCTGGTCTTTTTCATTACCAAAAACTTCATTTTTAAAAGGATTATATTCAAAACTAATTAATCATTAAATTAGCGACAAATTTCAACTATGAACATCCGATATTCATTTTTACTGCTGTTGCTTATCATCTTTGGAAATGCTCAGACTCAGCCGCAGGACACGTATGTAAAAGACAATTTCACCAAACAGGAATTCTATATCCCGATGCGTGACGGGACAAAACTGTTTACAGCGGTTTATACACCGAAAGATATTTCTAATAAAAACAAATATCCTTTTCTGATGCAGAGAACCTGCTATAGCATCGCTCCATACGGAGAAAATGAATACCGCAGAAGTCTTGGTCCCAATAAATATCTGATGAACGACAAATATATTTTTGTGTATCAGGACGTTCGTGGGAGATATATGAGTGAAGGAGTTTTTACGAATATGACACCACAGGTTGAAAGAAAAACCAAAAAAGATGTTGACGAAAGTACAGATACCTACGACACGGTAGAATATTTGGTAAAAAACATTAAAAACAACAACGGAAAAGTCGGCCAGTTTGGAACTTCGTACCCTGGATTTTACACAGCTGTAGGAACTTTAGCGCAACATCCGGCTTTGGTAGCTTCTTCTCCACAAGCTCCGATTTCCGATTTCTGGAATGACGATTTTATGCACAATGGAAGATTTATGTTAGGTTATTTTAAAACGTTTCCTGTTTTCGGAGTTCAGAAAACAAAAGCAGAAAATAAGGCTTGGTATTCTGATTCTATGATTAAATCGACTTCCGAAGACGGTTTGAAATTTTACAGAGACCTGGGAACCTTGAAAGATGGCTACGAGAAATATTATAAAAACAATTTCTTTATGACCGAAATAATGAACCATCCCAATTTTGATGAGTTCTGGCAGAAAAGAAATCTTTTACCACATCTGAAAAACATTAATCATGCGGTAATGACTGTTGGAGGTTGGTTTGATGCAGAAGACCTTTCAGGGCCTTTAAATATTTACAAAACGATTGAAAAAACAAGCCCAAAAGCTAAAAATACCATCGTAATGGGACCTTTTTCTCACGGCGGATGGGGACGTGAAGAAGGAAAACATTTTCACAATCAAATCTATTTCGGAGACAGTATTGCAACGTATTATCAGAAAAATGTTGAAACGAAATTTTTCAATCATTATTTAAAAGGAAATACAAAACAGGATGCCGGTTTACCCGAAGCTTTAATGTATGACACCGGAGTAAAGCAATGGCGAGAATTTGCAACATATCCACCAAAAGAAGCAAAGAAAGTAAACTTTTATTTAGCAAACGAAACTTTGAAAAATTCAGCAGGACAAGGCTCTTCAGAATATTACAGTGACCCAAATAATCCGGTTTTAAGTTCGGATAATCTGAAAGATTTTAACGGATTTACGCCAAGAAATTATATGTCGGAAGACCAAAGATTTGCAGTGGGAAGACCCGATGTTTTGACTTTCACTACCGATGTTTTAACAGAAGATATGACTTTCGCAGGAGAAATCATGGCTAAATTAAATATTGCTTCAACTTCCACCGATGCCGATTTTGCAGTGAAATTAATCGATGTTTATCCTGAAGACTTTAAGCCTACTGAAAAAAAAGAAGGTGTCATTTATGGAAATTATCATCAAATGGTAAGAAGCGAAATTATGCCCGCAAGATTCAGAAATTCAAGAGAAAAAAGTGAAGCTTTGGTTGCCAATCAGAAAACTGCCGTTAATTTCAGACTGCAGGATGTTGTTCATACGTTTAAAAAAGGGCATAAAATTCAGATTCAGATTTCTTCAACTTGGTTTCCGTTGTTTGCGATTAATCCACAGAAGTTTTTAGACAATCCTAATTTTGCAACAAAAGAGGATTATACAAAAGCGTTTATTAAGGTTTTTGAAGACTCGGCGATTGAGGTTGAGGTTTTGAAATAAGTTAGAAGTTAGAAGTTAGAAGTTAGAAGTTAGAAGTTAGAAGTTAGAAGTTAGAACAAAATTACAATAATTAGAATAGCGGCATTTTTACTGTCGCTATTTTTTATTCTTCAATCGTTCTGAAAGTAAGATTTACTCTTGGAGTTTTTACTTTTGTAGTAGGTGGAAGCCTGTGAAGCCAGTTTTCCTGAGTCGTTCCTTTCATCACTAATAAACTTCCATTTTCAAGCTGAATATCAATTCTTTCTTTAGAAATTTTATGTTTGAATGCAAACTTTCTTTCTGCTCCAAAAGTGAGAGATGCAATGGCTCCATGTTTTTTCAAATCTTTTTCACCGTCACTGTGATAGGCCATTCCTTCGCCTCCATTATGATATAAATTCAGTAAGCAAGAATTGTATGTTTCTCCTGTTATTTCTTCACATTTTTGCTTTAAAGCTAATAGTTCCGGAGTCCAAAGTTTTGCATATTTTGTTCGGTTTGAATAAGTGTATTCAAATGCTTTTTCTCCAAACCAGGCTACTTTCCTTTTGGTTAAAATCAATTTTCCGAAAATAATTGCTTCATCATTTTCCCACGGAATCTGGTTGAATAAATAGTGATAATATTCTTCGCATTCTTCAGCAGAAAAAATCTTTCCGTAATATTCTGCGACGCCGTCTTTGGGAAGAATGTTGATGGGGAAATCTTGGATTTCGTCGAACAAATTATTCATGATTACATTAAAATTAAATTGAACAAATTCAGCCCACTCAGTTTGTCATAGAAATCGGGATGACAATATTGAAGTAAATTTTATTATTGAAAATAGATTTTGGCTAAAGCCAATTCGATTATTCTATATTTTAAACGGGCTAAAGCCCGTTTCTATTGAAAAAAAACAATAATTTATAATAAATAAAATCATTGTGATTATTTATGAAAATATTTGTGTTCATTGCATTTAAAACAAATCATCAGAATAAATTTTTGCACTTTCCCAACCAATAATCAGCTGTTTTCTATTACTTCCCCACATATAACCTCCAATTTTTCCCGAAGATTGTATCACCCGATGACAAGGAATTAAAAATGCTACAGGATTACTTCCAATTGCGGTTCCCACTGCTCTTGAAGCTTTTGGATTTCCAATTTTATCGGCTAAATTTCCATACGTTGAAAGTTTTCCTAATGGAATTGTGAGTAGACTTTCCCAGACTTTCAGCTGAAAATCGGTTCCTTTTAAATGAAGTTTGATGGTATTAAGTTTTGACCAGTCTTTGGTAAAAATAGACAAAGCATTTTGTTGGAAATCATCCTGTTTTTCAAAAAAAGATGCATTGGGAAATCTACTTTGTAAATCTCTCAATGCATTTTCTTTATTTTCTTCAAAAGCCATGTAACAGATTCCTTTTTCGGTAGAAGCTGTGATAATTTTTCCAAACGGGCTTTCAGAAAAACTATAATTAATATGTAAGTTTTTTCCGCCGTTTTTATATTCTGCAGGCGACATTCCTTCAATTTTCACAAACAAATCGTGTAATCTGCTGGTACTTGAAAGTCCGGTTTCTAATGCAGCATCAAATAAGGTTGCTTTTTCTTCTTTTAATAGACTTTTTGCGTGTTCAAGACTGATGAACTGCAAAAATTTCTTCGGGCTTGTTCCTGCCCAATCTGTAAATATTCTCTGAAAATGTGCCGGACTCAAATTTACCTTTTCAGCAACCTCATCCAAATTGGGCTGAAGCTTAAAATTGCCCTGAATATATTCTATCGCTTTGGCAATTCTCTGATAATCTATTTCGTCTTGTGTGAACATTTCGTTTTGTTTTGTATCACAAATTTCCAAAGAAAATCTGAAAGAAAAAATCCGTTTCCTGCGGAATTTTAAAAGCTCTTTCAATTTTAACACATGAGTCACATTAGAGCCTTATTTTTGATATGTATATTTTAGAACACATAAGAGAAAATCAAAGATTTTCAAAACTAATGTGTTCTAAATATTTTCAAGTTTTAATCTAAAAACTAATGTGACTTATGGGTTTGAATTTTTTACGATTAATATTAACTCAAAATGAATATTAATCTTTGTTGATGTGATAATATGCCAACATTTTGTAATATAATTTAGCAGCCAAGAATGCACTTGGTTTTGAATATGCAGAATCCATTAATTCAACAATATCAAAAGCAACAACATTACATTTTTCAAAAACCTTTTTTAACAATTCCAATGTTGGATACCACTGTAAACCACCTGGTTCGGGAGTTCCTGTAGATGGAGCAATTGAAGGGTCAAAAGCATCCAAATCGATGGTGATATACACGTTTCCTGAAACTTTTTCTAAAACATCATTCACCCAGTTTTCGTTATTGGCAATTTCGTGTGCAAAAAACACTCTTCCTTCCGGTAAATATTCAACTTCTTCAGCATCCATAGAACGGATTCCCACCTGCACCAAATTATGCTTTTGATTTGCTTCAAAAACTGCACAAGCGTGATTAGAAGTAGAACCATGGAATTCAGGACGTAAATCTGTGTGAGCATCTAACTGTAAAACGGTAAGATTTTCAAATTTTTCACCCACTGCACGAATCGAACCGATAGAAACCGAATGTTCGCCACCAAAAAGGGTAAACAATTTATCTGTTGCCAAAAGCTCTTTTGTTTTCTGATAAACCGCTTCTGTCATCGCTTCCGGAGTAGAGTTTTCAGAAATTTCTCCCGCTAAATAAACTCCTTCAAGATAAGGCTCTGTTCCTGTTTCAATGTCGTACAACTCCATATTTTCGGAAGCATCCAAAAACAATTCTGGGCCTTTGTCAGCTCCTTTTCCCCAAGTTGAAGTTCCATCATAAGGAACTGTTACCAAAACTACTTTTGAATTTTCTAATGAAGCATTTTCTTCAGGAATTCCTGCGTATGTTTTCATGTTTTATTTTAGAATTAAATGATTGCAGCAAAGATAATGAAAGATGGAAGATAGATGATGGAAGTTGGAAGTTTTTATGCGTGAAAATAGTAATTGATTTAGATTATATTAAACTTAAACGCTCGCAGATTTGTTAGATTAAGCAGATTATATAGCCATTCTCTAAATCATTAGTATTAAAAGCTTCCATCAAATTCCTTACCTTTGCAAGAAATTCAAAAATATGTCCTTACAAGCTGTGCTTTTCGATATGGACGGGGTAATTGTTGATACAGAACCTCTGCACAGAAAAGCTTATTTTAAAACCTTCAATCAGCTGGAAATTGAAGTTTCTGAAGAATTATACACCTCTTTTACTGGTGCTTCTACAAAAAGAGTCTGCGAAACTTTAATTGCTGAATTTAATCTCAATCATACCCACGAGAACATCACGCAACTCAAAAGAACTCATTTCAAAGATTATTTCTATAATGATGCCGACTTTGATTTAATTCCCGGAGTGAGAAAACTGATTGAGCATTACTACGAAAACAATGTAAAATTAATTGTTGCTTCTTCTGCAAGTATGACGACCATTAATATGGTTTTCGAGAAATTTGGCTTAGAAAAATATTTTAGCGGAAAAATAAGTGGTGCCGATTTGAAAGAATCAAAACCTCATCCTGAAATTTTCCAACTTGCTGCCAAATTAGCAAATGAGCCGATTGAAAACTGCATGGTGATTGAAGATTCTACCAACGGAATTTTAGCAGCACACAGAGCCAATATTTTTTGCGCAGCTTATAAAAGCTTCAATTCTCACAATCAGGATTATAGTTTAGCTAATATTGTCGTTTCAGATTATTCAGAAATCGAAATTGATAAAATTTCTCAACATTTCTAAAATATAAAAGCTCTCCAAATCGGAGAGCTTTGTTTTTTTATGTCAAACGAGCTAAAGCACGTTTATATTGAAAGATATGATTATTGATAACCTAATAATTTCAAAATATCTTCTGGCTCTTGTCTTTCTCTAAAGATTTCATATTGGAATTCTCCATTTTCATCTTTCTGAATCAAAATATGTCTTGGTTGAGGCATCAAACAGTGATGAACTCCACCGTAACCACCAATTGTTTCCTGATATGCTCCCGTGTGGAAGAAACCGATGTATAAAGGTTTTGTATCACTGAAAACTGGCAGATAAATGGCGTTGGTATGTTGTTCAGAATTGTAATAATCATCAGAATCACACGTTAATCCACCCAAGAAAACTCTTTCGTAAGAATCTTCCCAACGGTTTAACGGAAGCATGATGAAATGTCTGGAAATCGCCCAAGTATCAGGAAGTGTGGTCATGAAAGACGAATCAATCATGTTCCATTTTTCTCTGTCATTCTGACGTTTCTGAGAAATAATTTTATACAAATTCGCACCACTTTCTCCTACTGTAAAGCTTCCGAATTCAGTATAAATATTTGGTTCTTCTACACCTTCTTCTTCACAGAATTTTTTAATTTGAGAAACGATTTCTTCCACCATATATTGGTAATCGTAATCAAAATTTAATGAAGTTTTAATTGGGAAACCACCACCGATATTCAGTGAATTTACTTCCGGAGCAATTTTCTTCAAACGTGCATAAACACGAAGGCATTTGTATAATTCATTCCAATAATAAGCCGTGTCTTTGATTCCGGTATTAATGAAAAAGTGAAGCATTTTCAGCCTTGCATTCGGATGTTCTGCAATTTTCTGACTATAATAAGGAATGATATCTTTATATCCGATTCCTAATCTTGAGGTATAAAATTCGAACTTAGGTTCTTCCTCAGAAGCAATTCTGATTCCGATGTCGAACGTTGTATCAATGCTTTCTGTAAGCTTATCTAGCTCACGGTAATTATCCAGAATCGGAGTGATATTTTCAAAACCACTGTTAATCATATCTGAAATTTTCGCCAGATAATCATCCGTTTTGAAACCGTTGCAGATTACTTCGATGTTTTTATCAACTTTACCTTCTGTATAAAGCGATTTCACAATATCCATATCGTACGCTGAAGATGTTTCGATAGAAATATCATTCTTCAAAGCTTCTTCAATGACAAATTTGAAATGGCTGGATTTTGTACAGTAACAATATCTGTAGTTCTTTTTGTAATCGATTTTCTCAAAAGCTTCCTTAAACCAGCCTTTTGCTTTTTGAATATTTTGAGAAATCTTCGGGAGGTAACTTACCTTAAGAGGCGTTCCAAACTTCTCAACAACTTCCATCAAAGGAATATCGTGAAAAGACAAATTGTTCTCAGAAACATTGAATTCTTCCGTAGGAAAATACAATGTCTGATCAATAAGTTCCGAGTATTTTATTTTCATTTTTTGACAAGTGAATTAAGAATGCAAAATTGCTAAAAAAGTTTGATTTTTTAACGTTAAATTTATTATAAATTTAAGCAGTTTTTAGACTAAAAACTTAGTCTAAAATCAATACGTGAACTTAAGAATGTATTCGTTCCTTTTATTTTCAGAGATTTCCAATTTTTCATGAATATATACATCCATTGAGCCATATTTTTTATTAATTTCTAAAAAAGCAGCATCTAAATAATTCTTTTCTACCCAGCTTAATTTTTCAATAACATTTAAATCCATTTTTGGATATATAAAATGTAGATTATGAGCGAGATGAAGTCTTTTTTGAACTAATTTTTCACGATAATTGTTAGAAAGAAGATAATCATTCTCAATTGTGGCTTTGTCAAATTTTAAAATAGTTAAAATTAATGCCGTTATAATCCCTGTACGATCTTTCCCTGCTGTACAATGATATAAAACAGGATTTTCTGCATCTAAAATCTGATGAATAATCTTTTTAATAATTTCCGGATTTTCTGTTGCATAGGTTTTATAAAAATCCAGCATCCTTTGATCTGCATCTGAACCTTTTACTTTTCCTTTTAAAACAAGCTTTTTCGCATGATTCAATTGATCTCCTTCATCTTCAAAAGCAGAATAATTTTTATAATCTACATTTTGAGGAATGACATCTGGTTTTTGAGAAATCTCTTTAGAATTTCTAAGCTCAATAATTTCTTTAATTCCTAAATTTTCAAAAGCTTCAAATGATTTTTTCTTCAGCTTATGCAAATGTGCGCTTCTGTAAAATTTCCCCTCTTTTAAAATTCTGCCATCACTATTTTTGATATTCCCAACGGTTCTGAAATTGGTTGCTTTTTTGATTAAAACTTTATTTTCAGTTGTTATAATTCCGTATTCGGGAATGGAAAAACTTTGAGTCTTACAAGAGGAGATGCAGAGTAATAAAATGAACAGGCTTATTATTTTAATTTGATTTTTCATTCTTTATTCCTACAGATTACTCTTATTTACACAGTTTGTCACATCTTATTTTTATTGACTTCCAATTAAATATTACGCTTCTTATTTCCAATAAAAAGTAGTAAATCACCTTTTTTATATTCAATTGAAAGCTCATCTTCTATTGCTAAATTTCTGGTGAGCATATCGGTTGTCATATTAGCATTGATATTATTCAACTCCCATTTCAAACCTTTTGTCGTAATATTTTCTACCGATGGAAATGGATAAAGCGATATCATTTTATCTTTCACTCCATTCATTATAAAACTTTCCGGAATAAAATAATATTCAGAAAATTCATCAAAAAATTGAATCTTCATTTGATTTTTAAAGCCGAAAGCAACCGTGAGATTTCCTAAAAAATGATCCTGCTCGCCTCCACTTCCGCCAAAAACATCAACGTTTTTATAACCTTTTTCTAAAATTATTTCTAAAGCTTTGTAAAAATCGGTACGTTCCTGATCAGGAGTATGAATAAATTTATCTTGATAAACATTTTCGTCTGAGCCAATATGCGAATCAAAATCTCCGGAAATAAAATCTAGTTTATCTAACGGAAAACCGAGCTCTTTCAAATAATGAAAAGCACCGTCTGTACAGGCAATTAAATCGTAATTTTCTAAATCAGGGAAAGATTTCGGAGCGTCACCGTTGATAAAAAGTAATACTTTATCTTTCATTCGGATTCCAGTATTCTTCCGGTTCATTATTGATTTTTGAGATATATCTTGCCAAAACAAAAAGATAATCTGAAAGTCTGTTAAGATATTTGATTAATTCAGGACGCACTTCCTCAGATTCGTTCAAAAAAACCAAAGAACGCTCTGCTCTACGGCAAATGGTACGGGCAGCATGTAAAAAAGTTGCCGATTTGCCTCCTCCTGGAAGAATAAAATATTGTAAAGGCTCTAATTTATCTTCATAAGCATCCATCCAATTTTCGAGTTCTTCAATTTCCGTATCAGAAATAATTAAAGGAAGACGAGATTTTCCGTTGGCCAACATCAGTTTATCAACCGGAGTTGCCGCTTCAGAACCTACCGTAAACAAATCAAACTGGATTTTTTTCAGCTGTTTTAAAACTTCCTCATCAGTGATATGGCTTTTTGAAATTCCAATAAAAGAATTCAGCTCGTCAATATTTCCGTAGCTGTCTACTCTTGCGCTCGCTTTTGAAACTCTTGTACCGCCATATAAAGCAGTCTGCCCTTTATCCCCAGTTTTAGTATATATTTTCATAATTATATTTCATTGTTCTTAGACACCCTGCGTAATCACGGTGATTTGAAAAGACTAAATTACTTTTTTAAAACTATGCTGACAAATGTTTGGTAAAGTTTAAATCAACAAAACCAACCGAAAATTTTCATTAAGCTGAAGCAATTATTAAATTTTATAAATCCTTTTAAATTCTGTTGATAAAATAAGATTGATTTCGGTATTTTTATTTAATTTTAAATCACCAATTACACACAATAATTATGCAAACCAACCAACAATTAAGCGATTTGATGGCTCTCGATTTGGGAATCAACCTTATCAACAGAAGACCTTACGCAAAAGAAGTTTTTAAATGGCAGGATATCGAGCTTCTTCCCCATTCATCAACTGATACTTTACTTTGTGAAATCTACGAGTGGAACGGCAGAAACTGGCGCACAACCAATAACAACCTCATCGGTTATTTGTTTTCGGGTGAACAATTGAATACCGTAAAAAATCAATTATTAAATACACCAAAACATACTGCATTAATCCCTGATTTTGAATTCACCAAAGACAGTATGATTGAATACGGTTTATCTCTACCGTCTTTATTTAATATTGGAATTAACGGAAATATCAACAGTGCAAAAAATTTCTCAATCCGAGTAAATGGAGTTACAAAATCTAGAATCACCAATATCGATTCGCCGGGAATTGAAATATTAAAAAGTTTCTCGGAATTCACACAGTCAAAATCTAAAACATATCGCAAGAATATTAAATTCAATTACCTGAGTATCTCTTTATTTTATGCTGAAAGTGTAGAAATTTTTCTTGAAAAAGAATCTGGTGTAGGCTTGGATGTCAGTTTTCAAACAACCAATGTGGATGTAGAAGCAAAAGTAGATACCGATACCAAAAAACATTTTGTCTTAAAATATTCCGGAAACCAAGCTCCTTTTGCGGCAAAGTTTGTAAAAGGAAAAAACTTTGATGTAGATTAATTTAACCACAAAAGGCACAAAAGAAAAGAGCTAATTTAGACCTAAAAAAGTTCACATAATTTCCCAAACAATGGCTTATGTGAACTTTTTCCATATCATTTTAAACTCTGAAAAAACTTTTGTGCCTTTTGTGGTAAAAAATTATTTATTTAAAATCATCGCTGCTTCTTTTGCCGCATACGTGAAAATCATATCTGCTCCTGCTCTTTTGAAGCACGTTAAGCTTTCAATAATTGCTTTATCATTATCTAACCAGCCATTTTGTGCAGCCGCTTTTAACATTGCGTATTCTCCGCTTACGTTGTAAACTGCGATTGGCAAATCAATAGCTTCACGCACTTTAGCCACAATATCCAAATACGGAAGACCCGGTTTAATCATAATAATGTCAGCACCTTCTTCCACATCTTTGAAAACTTCGTTTAATGCTTCACGAGAATTGTGAAAATCCATCTGATAGGTTTTTTTATCTTTTGGAATTTCCATATTGTCTTTTGGTGCGCTGTCTAAAGCACTTCTGAAAGGTCCGTAAAAAGAACTTGCGTATTTTGCCGCATAACTTAAAATTCCTACATCATGGAAGCCGCTTTCTTCTAAAGCTTCGCGAATTGTCAAAACTCTGCCATCCATCATGTCACTTGGCGCCACAATGTCAGCTCCAGCTTCGGCATGTGACACTGCCATTCTCGCTAAAGCGTCATTGGTTGCGTCATTGATGATTTTTCCGTTTTCTATAATTCCGTCGTGACCATAAATTGAGTACGGATCTAAGGCTACATCAGGCATGATCACCATTTCAGGTACTGCATCTTTGATTGCTTTAATGGTATTTTGCATTAAGCCATCTTTATTCCAAGCTTCTTTTCCGGTGTTATCTTTTAAATCGTCGGAAACTTTCATATAAAGATTAACCGCCTTCACTCCTAAAGAAAATAATTCTTTACATTCTTTCACCGTAAGATCGATGCTACGCCTGAAAATACCGGGCATTGAAGGGATTGCTTCTTCCTTATTTTCACCTTCCATTACGAAAATAGGCATTACAAAATCGTTGACTGAAAGATTGCATTCTCTCACCAATCCTCTCATCGATTCATTCACTCTTAGTCTTCTGTTTCTAGAATATATCATCTTTGGAATACTTTTTGAATAATTTATTGCAAATTTAATATAAGTTCTCCAAAAAACTATTGCAGAGAATTATAGAATTTATTATTTTTGTTAGTAATATTTAAGCAAATATATCGTTGATGAAAAAACTTTTACTTTTATTTATATTTATTGGCGCTACTATTGGGTTTTCTGATAATTTGAAAGCACAAATAAAAGAGCCAACTTCCACTACTCAAAAATCTGATGACGGTGTGCTTACTGCATATCCTAACCCAGCGAAAGATTTTTTGATGGTGAAAGCGAAAGATTCTTCATTGAAAATTAAAAATGTTTCTTTTTATTCTATATTAGGAACTCAAGTAGCGAGTTATAATATTAACAGCAATAATGCTGAGATTAATATTCAGAAACTGAAACCCGGAAAATATCTTATCAGATATATTCTAAGCGACAACACACAAAAAGTTACTCAAATAGTAAAGCAATAATATTCAAAATCCTGATAATCATCAGAATTTTTTCTTTTAGCATATTTTTTTTCAATTATTCCGTAACTTTCGGGATATTTCATAACTAATTGTAAAAACAATTTTAATGCTAAAAGCTGAACAAATTACTAAAACCTACAATGCCGGAAAAAAAACCGCATTAGAAGATTTTAGCATAGACGTTCCGAAAGGAAGTATTTACGGTCTTCTAGGACCAAACGGAGCAGGAAAAACATCATTCATCCGAATTATCAATCAGATTACACAAGCCGATTCTGGAAATGTTTTCATTAACGGAGAAAAACTGAACCCTAATCATATTAAAGACATCGGTTATATGCCGGAAGAACGTGGTCTTTATAAAAATATGAGTGTTGGTGATCAGATTCTTTATTTTGGAGAACTGAAAGGCATGAAAAAAAGCGATGCTCTGAATGAAGCAAAAAAATGGTTTGACAAACTCAATATCGACCAGTGGTGGAAGAAGAAACTTTCTGAATTATCTAAAGGGATGGCTCAGAAAATACAGTTTGTTGTCACTGTTCTTCACAGACCACATCTATTGATTTTGGATGAGCCTTTTTCAGGTTTTGACCCTGTGAATGCCAATTTAATTAAAGATCAAATTATTGACCTTAAAAACAACGGAACCACCATTATCCTTTCTACCCACAGAATGGAAAGTGTAGAAGAAATGTGTGATTATGTAGCTTTAATTAACAATTCTAAAAAAATTATTGACGGAAAAGTTTTTGATGTACGCGAAAAATTCAAGAAAAATATTTTTGGAATTACTTTATCTGAAGTCAACGACCATCAGTTTGACCAGTTTAAAGACAAATATGGAATTTTTAATATCACCAATGAAAACAACTTGGTTTCATTTGATTTGAAAAACGAAGCCAATCAAAACAATATTCTTTTAGATTTGGTTAATGTAGGAAAAGTAAGGTCTTTTGACGAAAGAATTCCGAGCATGAATGAAGTATTTATCAATGCGGTAAGCAATCACTCTTAATATTATGAACAATATTTTTTTAATTACAAAAAGGGAATTTCTTACTCAGGTTAAGAAAAAATCTTTCATTATACTGACTTTACTGGCTCCGTTGATGATTGTTGCTTTTGGTGCAGTAATCGGATTTATGTTTAAAGCCAACCAATCTCATAATGTGATAGAGGTTGTAGACAACAGCGGATTATTTAAAGGACAGCTCAAATCTGACGAAAAAATCAACTATGTTTTTATTCCTACTGCTGAAGAGAATGCTAAAATTAAAAATCTTAAAGGCAACGAAAGTTTAGACGGAATTTTAATTCTTCCTGCTATATCGGGTAATAATCTTGATGATATAGAGAAAAACACTCGATTAGTTATCAACTCGAAAATTGGTTTTGATACGAAGCAACAGATTATTTCAGACATTACCAATGTCATCAAAAAAGAAAAAATAAAGCAGCTGGGAATTCAGGAAGCACAACTTAAAAATTTAGATAAGAGCTTTACGCTAAAAACCATTAATGTTTCGGAAGATAACAAAGAAGATTCTGATTTGGCATTTGGGATTAAAAGTGCTTTGAGCATGATTTTAATGTACGTTACGTTTATGTTTATTCTTATTTACGGTGTTCGTGTTATGCGAAGCGTTTTAGAAGAAAAAAACAATCGTGTTGTAGAAATCATCATCTCTTCTGTAAAGCCTTTTGAATTGATGATGGGAAAAATTCTAGGCGTTACCATGGTTGCTCTTACTCAGTTTATTGTATGGATTACCATGTCTATAGCTGGAGCTTTGATTTTAAACACTGGTTTTTCGTCTATTCAGAAAAATATTCCTGGTGGAAATGAAGAGTTGATGAGCAAGCTAGATATCGGGCAAATGGCGACACAGGTTTCTCACAGCTTATTGGAAATGAATTTCCCATTAATAATCTTTGTATTCATTGTGTTTTTCCTTTTGGGTTATATGTTTTACAGCTCTGTTTATGCTGCAATTGGTTCTGCAGTTGATAACGAAACTGAAACCCAGCAATTTACTTTATTTGCTATTCTTCCGCTTACTTTAGGGATGTATGGAAGTATTTCTGTCATTAATAATCCTGACGGACCGGTAGGATTCTGGATGTCGATGATTCCGTTTACTTCGCCTGTTGCGATGGTGGCAAGAATTCCGTTTGGAGTTCCGGCATGGCAGATTGCTTTATCTATGGCTTTGCTTTTAGGAACAACAATTTTCATGATTTTCTTAGCCGGAAAAATTTACCGAGTTGGGATTTTGATGTATGGAAATAAGGCGACTTTGAAAGAGCTTTGGAAGTGGATTAGAGGGTAAAAGCTTCTATAAATAAACAAAAATCCCGAAACTAAATGGTTTCGGGATTTTTTATGTGTTGAATGAAAAAATTCTATTCGAAAATATAACTAAGACTTAAGCTTAAAACCTGCTCAGATTTCTTCTTTACAGTATTGGGATCTTTGGTAAAATCCTCAACAAGTTTGGGATATGTATTAGAAATCCCTAAATCATATTTTAAAGTTAATTCTAACTGTCTTTTGTAGCTATATCCTATTCCTGCCCCAATGGCAAAATTAAAGCTATTTGCTTTACCGCTAATCTGAGGATAGTTAGGAACGGTTACATCAGGATCATAATAAGGTCTTCCAAGAGGAACATTTTTTACATTCTGACTAAGCAAGAAATTAAATCTAGGACCAATGAGTCCAAAAAATTCTGATTCTGCTTCAGAAAAATACCCTTTAAAATAGATAGGAACACTTAAATAATTATTGGCATATACTGCGTTATAACCATCAGCTCCTTTCGCATTTTTATCTTTCCCTGACTCTCCGGCTCCGTAATACGTCACCTCGGGTTGCAAATAAAACTGATTTGCTCCCCCCATTGGAATTAATGCTAAAACGCCACCCTGAAAAGCAAATTTTGCTCCCGAAGGATTGTGAGCGTTTTTAATTCTGGAATAGTTTGCACCTGCAGTAAGACCGAATCTTGTACTTCTTAAATCGATTTGTGCGAACGATAAAAAAGAAAAGGCCAATGCAGATGTTAATAAAATTTTTTTCATATCATATTTGTTTTTGCTTATCCTAAGATTTTTGCTACAGTAGCACCAATATCAGCAGGAGAATCTACAACGTTGATTCCGTTTTCTCTCATGATTTCCATTTTTGCCTGAGCTGTATCTTCATCACCACCAACGATTGCACCAGCGTGCCCCATTGTTCTTCCTTTAGGAGCAGTTTGTCCTGCGATGAAACCTACTACTGGTTTTGTAGAACCACTCGCTTTGTACCATCTTGCAGCTTCAGCCTCAAGACCACCACCGATTTCTCCGATCATTACAACCGCTTCAGTTTCTGGATCGTTGATGAATAATTCTAACGCTTCTTTAGTTGTAGTTCCGATAATTGGGTCACCACCAATTCCGATTGCAGTAGAGATACCGTAACCTGCTCTTACTACTTGGTCAGCAGCTTCATACGTAAGAGTTCCTGATTTTGAAACAATACCTACTTTTCCTTTTTTGAAAACGAAACCTGGCATAATACCAATTTTAGCTTCATCAGAAGTGATAATTCCTGGACAGTTTGGCCCGATTAATCTAGTCTCCTTGTCTGCGATATAAGCTTTTACTTTTACCATATCAGCAACAGGAATACCTTCTGTAATACAAACGATTACTTTGATACCTGCTTCTGCAGCTTCCATAATAGCATCTGCAGCAAATGCAGGAGGTACGAAAATAATACTTACGTTTGCTTCAGCTTTTGAAACAGCATCAGCCACGGTGTTGAATACCGGCTTTCCTAAGTGCTCGCTACCACCTTTTCCTGGAGTAACACCACCTACAACGTTTGTTCCGTATTCGATCATTTGACCAGCGTGGAAAGTACCTTCGTTACCAGTAAATCCTTGTACAATTACTTTAGAATCTTTGTTTACTAAAATTGACATTTTATTATTTTTTAAATTTATTTATTTTAATGCTCACAAATTTACTTATTTTTCTTTGAATTTGAATAAAACAGAGCAATTTGTTTATTAAAGCTGCCTCAATTTCACCTCTTTTTTGAGGTAGGTTTTGTAATCTTCTGCAAACATTCCGATGTAGGTTCCTTTTTTGAGGTCTCTGTTGACTCCTGTTTTACCTAAAAGCACGGAACCGCTTTCAATCGTATTCCCAGAAGCGATACCCACTTGTCCCCATAACGTTACTTCATCACCGATAATGCAGCATCCTGCAATACCCACCTGAGAAGCAATCAAGCATTTTTTACCGATTACGGTATCGTGACCGATTTGGATTTGGTTATCTAAAACAGAACCTTCCCCAATAATGGTAGAATCTGTAACACCTCTATCGATGGTACATCCGTTTCCGATTTCTACGTTATTTTCGATAATTACATTTCCTACAGAGATTAAACGGTCAAAATTTCCATTGAGTTTTCTGTAATAAAATGCGTCGCCACCCAAAACCGTGTTAGACTGGATAACGACATTGTCACCAATAACTGTGCGGTCACCTATCACCACATTTGGAAAGATAATGGTGTTTTTACCGATGGTAATATTGTTTCCTAAAACTGCTGAAGGGTGAATTTTTGTGCCTTCACCAATCTCAACATCATGAAGGGTCTCTGCGAAATTATAAATTCTAGTGAAGTGCGTGTTTATTTTATTGAAATCTCTGAAAGGATCGTCGGAAATCAAAAGCGCCTTACCTTCTGGGCATTCTACTTCTTTATCTATTAAGATAATGGTAGCTGCTGAGTTTAACGCTTTATCGTAATATTTGGGATGGTTTACGAAAACAATTTCTCCAGATTTTACTCTGTGAATTTCGTTGGTTCCCACTACTTCAAAATCTTCAGAACCTATAAATTTTGCTCCGATTAAATCTGCAATTGTTTTAAGTTTTTGTGGCTGATGAAACGTCATATTTTTTTAAATAATGTGTTGTTTTATCAACCTTGTCAAGGTTTTGAACCTTGACAAGGTTTGTAATGATTGTTGCCAAAATCTGAAATTCTGACAAAATTTGTTTTTCTGTTTACATTGCAGCCCGACTTGAACGGAGCTCTTTTTGCGAAACGAAGTGTAGCAAAAAAGCGGGAGTGGAAGGCGGGAATTGCTGCCATAAAAAAACGAAAGCTGAAAGTTGTAATGCTTTCAGCTCTCTAATATTATCTAAGATTACTCTTTTACTCTCTCTAAGTAAGAACCGTCTTCTGTGCTCACTTTTATTTTGTCGCCTGCCTCGATGAACAAAGGAACCATTACTCTTGCTCCTGTTTCAACGATTGCGTTTTTCAGGGCGTTGGTAGCTGTATTTCCTTTCACACCTGGATCAGCTTCGATAACTTCTAGGTAAACCGACTGAGGAAGTTCTGCAGAAAGCGGCGTTTCGTCTGCTTCTTTCAAAATGATTGTTACTTCTTCACCTGCTTTCATTAGGTTTGAGTTTTCAATCATTTCTTTGTTTAAATATAATTGAGAGAAGTCTTCGTTATTCATGAAGTGGAAACCATTCTCATCATCATAAAGATACTGGAATTTTCTGGTAATTACTTTCACCTCATCAATTTTGTGACCTGCAGAGAAAGTATTGTCTAAAACTTTTCCGTTGGTTACAGATTTCATTTTTGTTCTTACGAAAGCAGGTCCTTTACCTGGTTTTACGTGCATAAATTCGATTACCTTAAAGATATCATTGCTAAATTCGATGCAAAGACCTTTTTTTATATCGTTACTTGTTGCCATTATGTATAGTATGTTTTTTTATTTTGATTTATAAACCTGAACGCTCAACAATTTTCTACCAAGCATATCTACTGCATCAATTCTCGGTTTGCTAAATGACCCTGCATCTACAAGAGTTACCGCGCGATTATTAATTACTGTATTAAAGTTGATTGTATTGATTAAAAGCTGGTCTAGATTTTTATTCACCTGTGAAGAACTCTTTAAGTCTGAATTTAGGTTTGAAAAAGATTTTTTAGAATAATCTAGGATTGAATTTACATTTTTAACTGCCAGAGAATCTTTAATATCTAAAGACAAATTTCTTTTCTGCTGTGCAAAAAAAGAGGAAGATAAAACGGTAAGAATCAATACTAAAATTTTCATCATTTTCAATTTAAATTATTCTTTTCCTGTTCCGTATCCTTTTACGATACCTCTTGGTGAGTTTTGAATAAACTGAAGAATTTCATCTCTTTCTGCAGTAGGAAGCATTTCTTTTTCGATATGCGTCACTGCTTGAGAAACATTCATTTTCATTTGAAAAATAGCTCTGTAAATTTTCTGAATTTCAAAGATTTTCTCATTGGTAAAACCTCTTCTTCTTAAACCTACAGAATTTATTCCTGCATAAGCCATCGGTTCTCTAGCCACTTTTACGTAAGGCGGAATATCTTTTCTCACCAAAGTACCCCCAGAAATCATTACATGTTTTCCGATTTTACCAAACTGATGTACCGCTGATAAACCTCCCATTACTGTATAGTCACCAATTTCTACGTGACCTGCAATACCGCAACCGTTTACAATGATAACATGATCACCGATTACACAGTCGTGTGCAATATGCGTTGTTGCCATAATCAAACAATTTGCTCCGATTTTTGTATAACCTAAAGCTTTGGTCCCTCTATTTACCGTTACACATTCTCTGATTGTAGTATCGTCACCGATAATCGTTTGTGTGTCTTCACCATCGAATTTTAAATCCTGAGGAATTGCAGAAATTACAGTTCCGGGAAAAATTCTACAGTTTTTACCGATTCTTGCGCCATCCATAATGGTTACATTTGAACCAATCCAAGATCCCTCTCCTATTTCTACATCTCCTGCAATGGTAGTGAATGGCTCTACTACAACGTTTTTGCTGATTTTTGCACGCTTATCAACGGCTGCTAATTGATGAATCATTTAATCAATTTTATTTTTTGCAACTTGAGCCATTAGTTCTGCTTCTACAGCAACAGTATCGCCAACATAACCATACCCTTGCATATGAACAATACCTCTTCTGATTGGCTCTATCAATTCAATTTTGAAAATCATTGTATCACCAGGAACAACTTTTCTCTTGAATTTCACCTTATCTATTTTAATAAAATAAGTTGAATAATTTTCAGGATCCGGAACGCTTGCCAAAACCAAGATTCCTCCTGTCTGTGCTAAAGCTTCTACCTGTAAAACTCCTGGCATAACCGGTTCTTTAGGGAAATGACCCACAAAGAATGGTTCGTTCATCGTCACATTCTTCAAACCTACAACGTGAGAGTCTGAAAGCTCAAGAATTTTATCGATTAACAAAAACGGAGGTCTGTGAGGCATTAGCTTCATAATTCCATTGATGTCAAAAACGGGTTCTTTAGTTAAATCAAACTCAGGAACATTTTTCTTTTTCTGTAGTTTCCACTGACGGTTTAGTTTTTTTGCAAATTGGGTATTTACAAAATGACCTGGTTTATTGGCAATAACTTTTCCTTTAATTTTCACTCCTGTTAAAGCTAAATCACCAATTACATCTAATAATTTGTGTCTTGCGGCTTCGTTTGGATAGTTTAAAGTTAAATTATCTAAAATTCCGTTGGGTCTTATAGAAACATGGTCTTTTCCGAAAGCTTTTTTCAGTTTTTCGGTTGTTTCAGTAGTTAAATCTTTATCAACGTAAACAATAGCGTTAGAGATATCTCCTCCTTTGATTAAACCGTGATCAAGAAGCATTTCCAATTCGTGCAAAAAGCTGAATGTTCTTGCAGAAGAAATTTCTTCTTTAAATTCTGAAATATTTTTAAGGGTAGCATTTTGAGTTCCTAAAACTTTAGTTCCAAAATCTACCATCGTTGTCACTTCGTAATGATCTGAAGGGATAATTGTGATTTCTGAACCTGTAACCGGATCGCTGTAGCTTAATACTTCTTTTACCACAAAATATTCTCTTGCAATACTTTGTTCTACCACGCCTACACTTTCGATAGCTTCTACAAAGAATTTTGAAGAACCATCTAAAATAGGAGGCTCAGAAGCATCCATCTCTAAAATAGCATTGTCGATATCGCAACCAACCAATGCAGCTAAAACATGCTCACACGTATTGATTTTAACACCCAACTTCTCCAAAGTAGTTCCTCTTTCTGTAGCCACAACGTAATTTACGTCTGCTTCTACATGAGGTTGCCCTTCAAGATCTGTTCTTACGAACACAAAACCTGTATTTTCTTTTGCAGGTTTAATGGTTAGTTTTACTTCTTTACCAGTATGAAGACCGATTCCAGAAAGAGTAACCTCTTGCTGAAGGGTTTTTTGCATATCACTCATTAGTATGATCTTTTGAGTTATTCTCAAGATTATTTATTCTTTTTGCCAATTCAGGAAGATTCCTGAAGTGTACATAACTTCTAAGGTAGTCGTTATAGCTTATCGCAGGAGAACCGTAAATGGTTTCTTTATCATTAACGCTGGAGTTCACTCCACTTTGCGCCTGAATTTTCACCTGATTTCCTATTTTTATATGACCGACGATTCCCACCTGACCTCCAATTTGGTTCCAGTCACCGATGGTTGTAGAGCCAGCAATTCCAGCCTGAGCTGCGATTACATTGTTGGCACCAATTTTTACATTGTGTGCAATCTGAATCAGATTATCGATTTTAGTTCCTTTACCAATAACTGTAGAACCTATTGTTGCTCTGTCGATGCTACAGTTTGACCCGATTTCTACATTATCTTCAATAATAACGTTTCCTAGCTGAGGAATTTTTTGAAAACCTTCCGGAGTAGGCTGAAAACCAAATCCGTCGCCACCGATAACGGTATTAGAATGTATCACGCAATTGTCACCAATAATACAGTAATCATAAATTCTTGCACCACTATCAATCTTACAGTTTTTACCGATCTTTACTCCTTTACCGATGTATACTTGAGGAAAAATCTGTGAGCCTTCACCAATTTTAGCCTTTTCTGAAACATAAGTAAATGCGCCGATATAAACTTTATCTCCTAGCACAGCAGTATCGTGAATAGAAGAACCATCTTCCACACCTTCTTTTCTGCCCTGCATTTCCTGATATAGATTCATTAAAATCTGAAAAGAAAGGTAAGCATCTTTTACCGCTATAATTGTAGGATCGTATTGATCTTTATCAATAAGTGTCTCGGTAACAATAAGTACCGAGCATTTTGAAGTATCTAGATGATGTGCAAAACGATCTTGTGCAACAAAAGAAAGATGACCGGCTTCTCCGCTTTCAATCGGTGAAACGCCAGTAATAAGTGCGTTTTCGTCACCTATAATTTTTCCGTCGATAAAACTTGCAATTTGCGAAGCTGTAAATTCCATATTCTGCAAAGATAAGAAATTCTCTTATTCGCAAACATTTTTTAGTTTATGGAATGTCGATTTTAATAATATTTATGAAAAATAAAGGTTATACTCTTGGAAATGCCAGAATATATCTTTTCGTTTTATGTACGATAAGCCCCGATAAAAGCTGATCTTCCGATTCATCCAATTTTAAGACCTTTCCATTTTTTTGAAGAAGGTAAATAGGCTGTTTTTCTGTATTATACGGAAGTAAACTTCTGGTAATCTCGTGTACTAGTTCGTCACCGTTGTCAATTCCAAAAAAATCGTTGGTGTTTTTTATTTTTTCCTTAATAAATTCTGGGTCAAAAGGTTGCGAAGAAATAATTGTTTTAGGAAAACTACGCTGAATAACACATTTGCACCAGTAAGCAAGTACAAAATCATCTGACTTCTGCCAAATTTTCATCGCATGAATAATATCATTATCGTCCAATTGTGTAAAACGCTCCACATCTTCATCAGTTGCGGCACTTTTACCTCTGTTTAAAAAATATTTTAAATTTTCAGTTGCCGGTAAATCTACTCCTTCAGAAACTAAATATTTTGCTCTTTCAAGAATTTTCACCAAAATAAATTCTGCCAAAGCTGAAGTTTTGTGGTAATAAACCTGCCAATACATAAACATTCTAGCTGTCAAAAAGTTTTCAATAGAATACACTCCTTTTGCATCAATAACCAATTCTTCTTCACAAACATTCATCATTGAGATTATCCTTTGGGTATTGATATTCCCTTCTGAAACTCCTGTAAAAAAACTATCTCTGTTTAAATAATCTAAACGATCAACATCTAATTGCGAACTGATCAGTTGATTGAAAAATTTTCGGTGGTATTTTCCCTGAAACATTTCTATCGCTATTGACAACTGGCCGTCAAACTCATCATTTATTCGGTTCATTAATAATAATGAAAGATTTTCGTGATGCCAATCATCCATCAACATACTTTCGAGAGCATGAGAAAACGGGCCGTGCCCAATATCGTGCATTAAAATCGCCAACATAGCCCCTTTTTCTTCTTCCACAGAAATAGAAACTCCTTTTTGCTTTAAAGTTTCTAAAGCCATAAACATCAAATGCATTGCACCAATAGCATGATGAAATCTGGTGTGTGTTGCTCCAGGAAAAATTAAATTTAAAAGTCCGGTCTGCGAAATCCTTCTTAATCTCTGAAAATAAGGATGTTCGATAACATCAAATAAGATTTCGTGAGGTATTTTTATGAAACCGTGTACCGGATCGTTGATGATTTTAAGCTTGTTCTGCATTAGAGATATTCTGAGAGTATTGCAAAATTAGGTTATTAAAGTCAATTCAAAGAAAATGCCAGATTATTATTTAAGAATATAAAGATTAAAGTTTGTTTACAAATCGCAGTATTTATCTTATCTTCATGCAATAATTTGAGATAAAAACCGTTAACTAAGATTTAACTTTCAGACCACTTATTTTATGAAGTTTTATAAAGTTTTGGTCGAAGTTTTGATACTATATTCCGCATAAAAAATAAACTTGTATGTCAAACAAAATATTATGGATTGATGATGAAATAGATTTACTAAAACCTCATATCGTTTTTCTGGAAAAGAAAGGCTACGTTGTAACCCCAGTAAACAATGTGAATGAAGCTTTAGAACTTATAGATTCTGAGAAATTTGATTTAACGTTAATCGACGAAAATATGCCGGGAATTTCCGGATTGGAAGCCATCCCAATGATTAAAGAAAAAGACAATTCTTTGAAAATTGTAATGGTAACCAAAAGCGAAGAAGAGCACATTATGGAAGAAGCCATTGGTTCTCAAATCGCAGATTACATTTTAAAACCTGTTAACCCAAACCAGATTTTACTTTCGCTGAAAAAAAATCTCCAGGAAGATAACTTGGTAGAGCAGAAAACAATTTTGCAATATCAGCAGGAATTCAGAAGCCTTTCTATGGAACTTTCTTACCTTAGAACGTATCAAGAATGGGCAGAATATTATAAAAAAATCGTCAATTGGGAACTAAAATTTGATAAAGTAACCGATAATGAGTTTGCAGACCTTCTTCAATCTCAAAAAGAGGAAGCCAATATTCAGTTTGCTAAATTTATCGAAAACAATTACGAAGATTGGTTGAATGGTTCTGAAAAACCAATGATGAGCCATACTTTATTTAAAGATAAAATAAAATCTGTCGTTGAAAAAGACAAAGTACTTCTTTTGATGGTCGATAATCTAAGATATGACCAATGGAAAGTGATAGAACCACTTTTCACGAAATATTACAATAAAGTTTCTGAAGATTATTATTACAGTATTCTTCCTACTGCTACACAATATGCAAGAAATGCTTTTTTTGCAGGACTTTTACCTTCAGAAATTGAAAAGCGCTTCCCGGATAAGTGGTTTAACGATAATGAAGAAGGAAATAAGAATGAATTTGAGCGTGATTTCTTAGAAGACCAAATGAAAAGAGTGGGTCTAAGTTCAAAATCAATGAAATACCTTAAAGTTTTGAATGCTGATTTTGAGAAAAAAATCTATGATGACTTTAATCAGCACAAAAACAATGATCTTTTAGTGATTGTTTATAACTTTATCGATATTCTTTCGCACGCAAAAACAGACAATCATATTGTTGACCAATTAATCAGAGATGATAAAACTTTCAGATCGTTAACATCAAATTGGTTTGAAAACTCTTCATTAATTAAGATTATTAAACTTGCCGCAGAAAACGGATTCAAATTAGTGATTACAACAGACCACGGAACCGTTTACGTTAAAAAACCTAGTCGCGTTGTGGGTGACAGAGAAACCTCAACCAACATCCGTTATAAAACAGGGAAAAGCTTAACCTATGACGATAAAGATGTTTGGGCAGTGAGCAATCCTGAAAAGCTTTTTTTACCTAAAGGAAATCTGAGTTCAAAATATATTTTTGCCAAAAACAATATATTTTTAGCCTATCCTAAAAACTACAATCACTTTGTAAATTATTATAAAGAAACGTATCAACACGGTGGAATTTCTTTGGAAGAATGTATCATTCCTATAAGCGTTCTAGAACCGAAATAGTTTTTTAAGTTTAAAAATACAAAAGCCTCTTCAAAATCTGAAGAGGCTTAATCATTAATATGGATTAGTAATAATGATTTATGAAAAAAACTATCTTTTAATTATTTTATAAACTTGGGTTTGTTGTTTTGAACTTACCTTTACCAAATAAACTCCGGCTTTCAATTGAGAGATATTAAGCTCTGTATCTACAGAATTTGGCTGGAAACTCATTAATCTCTGCCCTGAAAAGTTGGTAATTTCTACTTTTTCAATTGCATTTTTAGCTTTAATTTTAAGAATTCCGTTGGTAGGATTTGGTGATAAAGTCAACTCAGGAATGGCATCAAAATCATTCACTCCTAAAGTTACCGATTGGCAAGATGATGTCTGTGTACATCCTGCAAGCGTAACAATAACTGCATAATTTCCTGCAACCGTTGGGGTGTAAGACTGCGTCGTTACGCCAACCGGAGCATTCCCATTATTGCAATTTACCCATTGGTAAGTAGCGCCGGCTTGTGTAGCAGTGAGTGTAGAACCAGAAACGGTAACTGCAGTGTTGATATTTGCCCCTCCTAGTGATGAAGCTCCTGTAATAAAGTTTGAAGCAGTTCCATTTAAAGCGAAACTATTTAGTGTACCAGAATAAGAACCTACGGCGCTCGTAATGGAAGTTACGGTGCTATTATTAGAATTTACCGTTCCTTCATTCAATTTAAAATAAGCTTTCAAATTTGTAGGCGGGGTACAAAATTCATAATTTTTATTTGCCTGAATTTCTGCCAGTGTAAGCGCTTTATCCCAAACACGAACCTCATCTATACTTCCATTAAAAAATCCTCCAAAACTAGAATTAATTCTTCTTCCGATAATCATATTGGTAAGCGCCACCGTATTGGTAGCCGTACTGATATCACCTTGTACATCTAAATTACCGTCTACATATAATTTATACTTATTGGTCGACAAACTGTTATCATACGTTACTGCAATATGATGCCAGTTTCCGTCACTTAGGGTAATGTTTCCGTTTACTCCACCCCCTTTATTTTCAATTCTTAGTTTATACAGTCCGCTTACATTGTTTATCCTTACAGTAAACCTTCCTCCGTTTACATTATCAGAACCCCAAGTTGTCACGAGATTTTCCCCAGAAGTAGTTGTTGGTAATTTAATCCAGGCTTCTACAGTACGTGGTGCGTTTCCTAAAATTCCGGGATAAGTGGTTTGAATATAATCATTTGTTCCGTCAAAATTAAGCGCATTTTGCTGAGCATTTAATCCCGAAGCCGACCCTAGAAAAACCGTAAATAATGTTGCAAATTTTAATTTGTTCTTAAGTAGATTTTTATACATACTGAAATAATTTTGTTTCGGCCAAATTACATTTCAAGCCCAAAACAGAAAAGCAATCTCGTTGCAAAAACTATCAATTTCGTTGCAACGACCTATATCAGTGGTATTTATTGGGTGTTTTACCAAAATATTCTTTAAAACATTTGGTAAAATAAGACGGTGTATTAAATCCTGTCATATAAGCGACTTCAGAAATACTAAAATTTTGCTTTAATAATTCTGCGGCTTTCTTTAGCCTGTAAATTTTAATAATTTCTCCTGTAGGAATATTAAACATCATTTTTACTTTACGATGAAGACTCGTTCTGCTCATTGATAAAGCAGAAGCCAGCTCGTCTACGCTGAAATTATTATCATCTAGATTTTTTTCTATGATTTCATAAATTCTATTAAGAAATTCCTGATGAAGATTCTCTGTTGAATCGGGTTGCAAAAGTTGTTTTTGAAAATATTTATATTGCTGATTTTGCAAATTCAGTAGATTTTCTATTCTCAATTTAAGCTCTTTTATACTGAAAGGTTTTACAATGTAATCGTTGGCTCCATGAGAAAGGCCTTCAAGTTTACTTTCTGTATCAGCTTTTGCTGTGAGCATAATAATAGGAATGTGATTAATCTCTACATTTGTTTTTAACGTTTTACAAAATTCAAAACCATCCATTTCACTCATCGCAACATCACTTAGAATAAGATTTGGCATTTTCTCTAAAGTCATTTCTAATGCCTGCTTTCCGTTTTCTGCGGTTAGAACATGATATAAATCTGCTAAATTTCCGGCAATAAACTGCGCCAACTCTTTGTGATCTTCCACAATAAGTATCGTAGCTTTTTCTTCTGAATTCTGTTGATGCTCGGTATTTTGAGGCAACTTATTATTTTGAGACTCAAAAGGAAGCCATACCAAAAATGTAGTTCCGGAAGGATTTTGGGTAGAACTTTTCACATCAATAGTTCCATGGTGCAGATCGACCAGTTCTTTAACCAATGAAAGTCCCAAACCATTTCCCTGAAGCTGATCCTGATTAGAACCTTTAAAATACCTCTCAAAAATCTCAGCTTGCTCATCTTCTGGAATTCCAGCTCCTGAATCAACAACCTGAATTAACAAACCGTCGGTTTCGGTATCTATTTTAACTGTAATCGTATCGCCATTTTTACAAAATTTAATGGAATTTGAAATCAAATTGTACAAAATACGGTCTAAAGTATTGATTGAAAATAAAAATTCGGCTTTTTCCGGAGCTTCTAAACTGAGTTTGATCCCTTTTTCGGAAGTGGTTTCCAAAAAGGCATTTATAATATTTGAAATCACAGGAACTACATCTCCCCACATAAAATGAGGCTTTAAAACTCCGGCTTCAAGTTTTGCCACATCAATCAGCTGATCAGTAAGCTGAATAAGACTGTTGGTATTTTTCTTAATCATACCAAATAGCATCTCTTTTTCATCCTGAGATTCTACAGATTTCAACTGTTCCGCAGGTCCTATAATAAGAGATAATGGAGTACGGAATTCATGGGCAATATTGGCGAAAAATTTTGTTTTTATTTTATCTAATCTGCGTAATTCGCGAGCTTCCTTTTGCTTTAGCGTTATTGTTTTTTTAATGATTTCCTGATTAATTTTGAATCTAATCAACCAAAAAACACCTCCAATTAATATCATTAAATACAACAGTATTGCCCACCATGTTTTCCACCAAGGTGGCGTTACTTCTATTTTTAAAGATTTAATGAGTGTACTCCAATTCCCTGTGGTATTTGTAGCATTTACTTCAAAAATATAATTTCCGGGCGGAAGTTTTGTAAAAACGGCTTCTGTACTATTCCCTGCTGAAATCCATTCATCCTGATATCCTTTTAAACGGTAGCGATATTGAATTTGTTGCGGTTGATTATACTGAAGAGCAGCAAAACCTATGGAAACTGTATTTTCAAAATAATCTATAGAAAGTTCTTTAATTTGATTGACAGGCTTCAGATTTCTTTCAGTAAGATTAATATTTTCATTATTGAGAGCAATGCGTGTAATTGCAGTGGGCGGTGAGAAATTATCATTTTTAATATCTTCCGGGCTAAAAACCACTCCACTTTTTGCACCACCAAATGCCATTTTTCCGTTGGGAAGCATCAATTGATGAAATCTGTTGAATTCAATATTTTCTAAACCGTGTGAACGAGTAAAAACTCTTACTTTGTGAGTTTGGGTATCAAATTTAAAAAGTCCTTTATTGGTTCCCATCCAAAGATTTCCCGATTGATCAGGAAGGATAGAATAGATTACATTATCGGGAAGCCCTTCTTTTCCGGAAAATATTTTAACTTTATTATTCTTTTTATGGTATTGAATTAATCCATCATTGCTTCCCATCCATAAAATATCATCATTCTTTGGATCTGCAGCGAGGGATATTAAATGATTAACAGGGAAATCTTTGGTATTATTTTTAATATTATCTATTTTTCTTGTCTTCAAATTTGCCTTAACAATACCGTGAGATTCTGTGGTCACCCAAAGTATTTTGGTTTTGCCATCAAAATAAATATTGGTGGGCTTTATATCAGCATTAAAATTATGTAATGAAAACAAAAGCTCCCATTTAGCATTTTTAAACAGATAAATATTATTCAGCTCATCCATCACAATTGGCGATTCATCATAAAGGCTGATTCCTTTTATCGGAGCGAAACCCACGTTTTTTACTTTTGGTAATTCTGGTAAACGGAATATTTTTTTCTGCTGTTTATCATAATACGAAACAGTGCGATTGAGCGCTATCCAGTTTTTATTTTGAGTGGTCACAGATCTAAGAAAATAGGAAGCCGGCAGAATACCATTTTGTTTTTTCCAATTAAAAAAATCGTAAAGCGAGATACCATAATAATTCTTCAACAAATCTGCAGCAAAATCTTTTTCAAAATGAAAAGACTGAAAATTAAGTTTGGGATCTACTGTATAAATTCCTTCTGCATCTCCACCAATCCACATTAACCCAGAATTATCAACAAGAAAAGCTTGTGGTGGTCTATCATTTTCTAAATTAATCGCCGTTATTTTTCTAAAACCTAAAGCATTCGTATAGCTATAAATAATATTGTCTGCAACAAAATATTCTTTGCCTTGAACATCTGTACTCAACAACTTAATATGATACAAAGTAGAAAACGGGAGTTTTTCACTTCTGAACGTTTTTTTGATAGGATTAAAAAAATAAAAATATTCTTTATCTGCCCACATCAATTCTCCATTTTTTCTTTGACGAAACAGCGCGGCTTCACTATTGTTTTGATACAGCTTATCTGCAAACATATGATAAGGAATAGAAATGCTTGTAAAGCTGTTGTTTTTTTCATCAAAAATCTTCAGATTTTTCTGTGTTAAGACCCAAATATTTTTGTTTTTATCCTCTAGAATATTATAAATAATCTCGTCTTTATCGAAATTTAGATTTCTGTGGCTCAACTTTTTACTTTGAAGATTAAAACTAAAGAGTTCATTTTTTAAAGTTTTAAACCATAAAAAACCATCGTGCGCTACCAACCAAGATTTCCGGTGAATCGAAAGTTTATTTTTATCTAAAAATTCAGCATCAATGATGTGATTAATTTTCCCTGAGTTAATATCAAAATAATCAATCCCTGCCGTTTCATATTTTATCCAGAGACTATTTCTTTTACCTTTTCTTAAATAATCGATTGTATTTGAAGCTAAAGAATTTTGGGTATTGAAATGATGTTGATATGTTTTAAAGTTTTGCCCGTCGTATCGAGAAAGTCCGTTTCGGGTTCCTATCCAAACAAAACCTTCATCATCCTGCTCCAGTGCCGAAACAAAAGATTGCGGAAGGCCGTCATCTACAGATAAGTGTCTGATATTTTGAGAGGGAAAAACTTGTAAACTAAAAAGAAAAAATAATATAAAAAAATTAAGTTTAAACATACGACCAATTCATCATTTAAATTCGCAATATACTTATTAAAAAAATAATTTTTCCACAAAATAACTCAAACATTAATTAACATTTGCTAATCAATGCTTTTATCCCTTGAGTTTTGGTATTCAATTTGAAGTAAAATTTCACCTTTAATATAATAATTATGAATAAAAACATTTTGGCAGCATCGTTTGTTGCTGTATTAACTTTAGCAGCTTGTAAAAAAGAAAATCCAGCATCAGGATCTTCTCTAGGTACAGATTCTATCATGAGTTCTCCGAAAGATTCTACCCATCACTCTATCAGTGATTCATTGGCAACCAATCAAACAGATTCTGCTCCGGAAATTATCAAAACAACGATTTCCGATAAAGATGGAAAAAAGCTTGACATGACATTTGATAATACAAAAAACACGGTTAGTTTAGTATTGAACGGTGAAACGATAGAACTTGAAGGTCAAAAAGCGGCATCTGGAATTTGGTATAAAAATGACCATTACGAACTGCGAGGAAAAGGAAACGAAAACGAGCTTCACAAGGATGGAAAGCTCATTTTTAAAAGTGAAAAATAAAATAACTTATCATTGCCGGTACCAAAACCGGCATTTGTTTTTATAACTTTGCCTGTATATTTATTTTATGAAATTAATTACATACAACGTCAACGGAATCAGGGCTGCTTTCACCAAAGATTTTTTAGGATGGCTTAAAACCGCAGATCCGGATATTATCTGCATTCAGGAAAGTAAAGCCGGAAACGACCAGATTGATATTGAAAGTCTTGAAAAAGCTGGATATCACAGTTATTGGCATTCTGCAGTAAAAAAAGGCTACAGCGGCGTAGGAATTGCATCTAAAATAAAACCCAATTATGTAGAATATGGTTGCGGAATTGAAAGCTATGATAATGAGGGAAGAATTATACGTGCAGATTTTGACGGCTTTTCAGTAATTTCAGTCTATGTTCCTTCAGCTTCTAATATTGAAAGACTGGAATTTAAAATGCAGTTTTGCCATGATTTTTTAGAATATATAAAAAATTTAAAGAAAGAAATTCCGAATTTGATTATTTCCGGAGATTTTAATATCTGTCATCAGGCGATTGATATCCACAATCCTGTAGGTTTAAAAAACACTTCAGGCTTTTTACCTATGGAAAGAGAATGGATGACCAACTTCATCGAAGAATGTGAGTTGATAGACACTTTTAGGTTATTTAATAATGAACCAGACAATTACACTTGGTGGAGCTACCGACAAAACGCAAGAGCCAATAACAAAGGCTGGAGATTAGATTATAACTTTGCTTCTTATTCTTTAAAAGACAAACTCAGCAGAGCTGTTATTTTAAAAGAAGCCGTTCATTCTGACCATTGTCCTGCATTGATAGAGTTTAACCTCTAAAAACATAAAAGCCAGCTAAAATTTAGCTGGCTTTTTAATTTAAATCATAAATTAATCGACAATTTCATATTGCACCGGAATAACACCATGATCGGTATTTCCGATTTCATCGAACGCAGCTCTAGACATATCTAATGCTCTAGCTGAATGGAAAGGACCTCTATCATTTATCGATACAATTACTTCTTTACCATTGTTCAAATTGGTAACCCTAACTACGGTACCAAAAGGAAGCGTTCTGTGCGCTGCGGTAAGTTTTGAATTATCAAAAATTGCTCCGCTTGCGGTTTTTCTACCATTAAATTTATCGTGGTAAAACGATGCATAACTTGTTTTCTTCGCATTAACAGCATTATTCGTAAATGAATAAATACCTAGTGTTGAAATCATCATTATGATTACGAGAATGAATCTTTTCATCATGTTGAACTTTTATTTGTTTGACGGGGCAAAACTATAGCTAAACATCATAACTGCCTATTCTAATGGTTAATAAGTATTAAACAAAGCTTAATTAAAACTTAAAAAAGGTTGTGACCTCCTATTAATAGAGGAATTGAAGCATGGCGTTAAATAATGTTAAAAAAAATAGAGAAATAATAATTTAATTAACTAATCATTACATAATATCAATTTTCAAATAAACACAACTAATTAATAAACAGTATCTTAAATAAATATATCAGTTTTAAAAATCACTTAATTGATGAATATTTTATGAATTACCTAAATTCTATTCTTTAATTTGCTTGCAATACTAATTGAAATTCTATCAATTGAGCTAGGACAAACATCAAATAAAAATATGAATGTCCGTAATTAATAACAACTTAATTTTTGACAGTTTGTTTATCATTCCGCAGGAAACCTAACGTAGTGGTTCGACGAAGTCAATCTAAACTAATTTATTTTCAGTGTATTGAGATTCCTCCGAAATGACAAAACGACTGCTGATATTAGCGTTATGCTTAA
The DNA here is from genome assembly GCF_021010565.1 of Chryseobacterium turcicum. Classification (NCBI taxonomy): domain Bacteria; kingdom Pseudomonadati; phylum Bacteroidota; class Flavobacteriia; order Flavobacteriales; family Weeksellaceae; genus Chryseobacterium; species Chryseobacterium turcicum. The sequence goes on along the minus strand of NZ_JAJNAY010000001.1, from coordinate 1,417,474 downwards.
AGGCGGATATTCTCAAATAAAAAAGAGAAAAATATAGGCTTTAAGATAAAAAAGAACTTGTTTTGAATTTTCTAAAAAATTGAACTCATCTGGAGTGCAAATTACAGATATCAATATTTACCCTATTAAGCTGTTTAATAAAATAAAATTCTGAGCGAAATGATATTAATGAACAAGGGTATGAAAACATAAAAGCCAGCTAAAATTTAGCTGGCTTTGTAATTTAAATCATAAATTAATCGACAATTTCATATTCTACCGGAATGGTACCGTGGTCGGTATTTCCGATTTCATCGAACGCGGCTTTAGACATATCTAATGCTCTTGACGAATGGAAAGGTCCTCTATCATTAATCGATACGATTACTTCTTTGCCATTGTTCAGATTGGTAACCCTAATTTCGGTTCCAAAAGGAAGCGTTCTGTGCGCTGCGGTAAGTTTTGAATTATCAAAAATTGCTCCGCTAGCAGTTTTTCTACCGTTAAATTTATCGTGGTAGTACGATGCATAACTTGTTTTCTTCGCATCTACAGCATTATTCGTAAATGAATAAATACCTAGTGTTGAAATCATCATTATGATTACGAGAATGAATCTTTTCATCATGTTGAACTTTTACTTGTTTGACGAGGCAAAACTATACTTAAACTTATTACCTGCCTATTCTAAAAGTTAACAAACGTTAATTAAATCTTAATTAAATCTTAATAAAACCTGTAAGTGCCTATTAATAGGGGTTTTAAAAGACCGTGTTAAAAAGTGTTAAAAAAACAGGTAAAATGTTAACGTAATTAACTAAACAGTGCATAGTTCATGATTCAAGAAAACAACAAACAATTGAAAATCAATAAATTAAATAAAATAAAAAATTTCTGAAAATCGCTGTAACTAATTAAATAAACACAATACTTATTAGTAAATCATAAAATATTATGGAAAAGCTAAAAAACAACAAAATACTGCTTATTCTCGTTTTGGCGGTGATTTTAATCGGAATATTTTCAGCAGGAAAAGAATTTGGGCACTATTTATATCAAAGATTTAACTAAAAAGTAAATTGATATTTTAACTAAAATAAAAAAACCAATGACTAATCATTGGTTTTTACTTTTATATGTAAGCTTAAACAAGCTCTCCGTATAAATCAAATTCTTCTGCGGAAGTAATTTTTACATTGGCAAAATCTCCAATTGAAATGTAAGTATTTTCTGCAGACACCAAAACGGTATTGTCTACATCCGGAGAATCGTATTCTGTACGACCTACGAAATAGTTTCCTTCTTTCCTGTCGAAAACACATTTATAAACTTCCCCGATTCTCTTTTGATTTTTATCCCAAGAAATCTGCGACTGCAATTCCATAATCTCTTCTACTCTAGCCTCTTTTACTTCTTGTGGAATATCATCTTCTAAAACATAAGCTCCGGTATTTTCTTCGTGAGAATACGTAAAACACCCCAATCTATCGAATTTCTGCTCTCTTACCCATTCTTTCAGCTCTTGGAATCTTTCTTCCGTTTCGCCAGGATAACCAACAATTAAAGTAGTTCTGATGGCCATATCTGGCACTTTCTCTCTGAACTTATCTAATAAAGCATTCGTTTTTTCGTGAGTCGTCCCACGTTTCATCGATTTCAACAAATCTGAATTGATATGCTGAAGCGGGATATCGATATAATTACAAACTTTCGGCTCTTCACGGATGATATCTAAAACATCTTCCGGAAAACCACTTGGGAAAGCATAATGTAGACGAATCCACTCGATACCTTCTACTTTTACCAATTCTTTTAATAATTCGCCTAAAGCTCTCTTTTTGTAAATATCTAAACCGTAATACGTCAAATCCTGAGCAATTAAAATCAATTCTTTTACTCCGACTTTCGCTAACTTCTGAGCTTCTTTCACCAATTTCTCAATTGGCGTAGAAACGTGGCCTCCTCTCATTAAAGGAATTGCACAGAACGAACAAGGTCTGTCGCAGCCTTCAGAGATTTTAAGGTAAGCATAATGTTTTGGGGTCGTGATTAATCTTTCACCTACCAATTCGTGTTTATAGTCTGCCCCCAAATGTTTCAATAAGATAGGCAAATCTCTTGTCCCAAAATATTGGTCAACATCCGGAATTTCTTTTATCAAATCTGGTTTGTATCTTTCTGAAAGACATCCTGTAACGAAAACTTTCTCAACCTCGCCTCTATTTTTAGCCTCCACAAAATCAAGAATTGTATTAATAGATTCTTCTTTTGCATTATCGATAAAACCGCAGGTATTAATCACTACGATATCTCCTTTCTCTTCGTGCACAACCTCTTTTCCGTTGGCTTTCAGCTGGCTCATCAACACTTCAGAATCGTACACGTTTTTGGAGCATCCCAACGTGACGATATTTATCTTTTTCTTACCTACAGATTTTGTGCGCATTTTATATTGAATAATAAGTAATTAGTAATCAGTAATTTTTGTGGGTGCAAATTTAAGAATAAAAAAAAGAACCGATGATTCGGTTCTCTATTTATATTGATTATAAACAATTAAAAGTTTTTATCGGCAAAAGAGGGAGCATTTTCATCTTTCTCAGAAAGAATCATATCTTTCTCCTCTAATTTCCAGTCTATTTGTAAATCTTTATCATTGTACTTTACACTACCTTCAGACTCTTTATTATAAAAATTATCACATTTATAGGCAAACACAGCAGTTTCGCTAATTACTGAAAAGCCGTGTCCAAAGCCTCTTGGCACATAAAGTTGAAGTTTATTTTCTGGTGTAAGCTCTACCCCAAACCATTTTCCGAAAGTGGAAGAGTCTTCTCTAAGGTCTACCGCCACATCCCAAACTTTTCCTTCGAGGCAAGATACGAGTTTCGCCTGAGCATGTTCTCCTTTTTGTAAATGAAGACCTCTCAAAACACCATACGATGATTTTGAAATGTTATCTTGTACGAAATGCCCATTCATCCCAGTCAATTCTTCAAATTTTTTCTCATTAAATTTTTCAAAGAAATAACCTCTATCATCTTCAAAAATTGTAGGTTCTATGATATAGCAGTCTTTTAAGGGAGTTTGTTTTATTTTCATATATAATTAAATAATATGCTTTTTAGCATTTTGAGAGATTAATTACTATTAAAAGTAAATAATACTTTAATTGTTTTTAGTAAAATTTTAAAATCTAAGAGAGGAGTATAGCTTTTAATGTAATACAAGTCATACTCTAGTTTTTTAAGATTGTCTTTTGGCGTTGCTTTAGGGAGGTTGACCTGAGCCCATCCTGTAATACCTGGTTTTACTAAATGTCTTAAATCAAAAAAAGAGTTTTCATCTACAGACTCTTTTACATATTTAGGTCTCTCGGGACGAGGACCAATAACACTCATGTTACCATTCATGACATTAAATATCTGAGGTAATTCATCAATTTTAGTTTTTCTAAGAAACTTTCCTACAGGAAATATTCTGTCATCTTTCTCTTTTGTAAAATCTCCATTATGCTTTTTGGTCATTGTACGGAGTTTATAGATTTTAAATGTTTTAGAATTCTTTCCCACTCTTTCTTGAGTAAAGAAAACATTTCCGGGAGAGCTAAGAAAAACACCGATACAGCCTAATAAAATAATAATTAAAGCAAATGGTAAAATAAGAATACAAACAAAAATATCAATAATTCTTTTAAAAGCAAAATCAAATTGGTCTAAACCTATTGAAAAAACGTCATCAGCTAAGTACTGAAATGCATTAAGTTTCACTAAAGGAATTCTACCATTAATTTTTTCATAGAATTCATGTACTTCAAAAACTTTAATTCCTTTAAGTTTAGCTTCTATAATATCATCTGTTACTTTCTTCGGCAGATAATTTAAATCTGAAGTTTCAATAACAATAGTTTTAACATTTAGCTTAGAGATATACTCTGAAATATTTTTTTTATCCGTTTGGGAATTAAAAAAAACACATTTATAGGACTTACTAAAATTAGCCTCAGTAAAAATTTTCTCTGAGATGTTACTTATGTTTACAAATAGGTATCTTTCAGAAATCCGAGAAAGATTTAAATAGTTTTTCATGCTTACAATCATCATTTGTGCAGAATACTTGCAAATATAATTAATTTATTAGAAAACATTATTATTTCCTTATATATTGAATCAATTTTAAAGTCCAACGTTTATAAGGGTAATAGAAAGGAATTTGTATATTATTTTGCTTAAAAGCATCTATAATTTCATTCTTTCCCTTTTTGATGTTTTTAATATTTTTATTAGACTCTCCACCTAATCTCATTTTTACTATATATTCTTCAATATAATACGAGCTAATAGAATATTTTTCTAAAAATCTTAACATTATTTCAAAATCTGCAGCGATTTTGAAATTCAAGTTAAAACTACCAAATTTATTATAAACCTCTTTTTTCACAAAAAAAGAAGGATGTGCAGGATGCCAACCTTTACTAAATGGACGTTTTTTACCAGTTTTCCAGCTTCTAACAATCTTATCTATATCAAGTTCTTTTACATAATAAAGATCTGCATATACAGAGTCAACATTTTCTTTAATAAAGGCATTGGTAATCTTTTCTAAAGAGGTATTTGACATATAAAAATCATCTGAATTTAATAGTCCTACAACATCGCCAGAAGACATGTTGATACCTTTATTCATTGCGTCATAGATGCCATTATCTTTTTCACTAATCCATTTCATTCTTGTATTAAACAATGGTTCATATTGTTTAATAATATCAAGAGTTCCGTCAGTAGACCCCCCATCAATAATGATATATTCAATATCTTGGTATGTTTGATTTAAAATTGATTCAATGGCAGTTTTAAGATATTTTTCACTATTCCAGCAAACTGTAATAATACTTATTTTCATAAAATTTCGTACAATTATTAAATAGAAATAGCTTCTTTTCTTTTTAATACCTGCTCAGAAACCCATTGATATGTTTTCTGCATTCCTATTATCAAGGGTTGTGAAACTTCCCACCCAACTTTTTCTTTATATAATTTATTATGAGAATTTCTACCTTTTACACCTAAAGGGCATTTAAAGCCATATTTCGCATAGAATTCTTCACCTTCCAAGTTCATAATAGATAATTCTTTTTGCGATATGTCTATTGCCATTTGAGCCAATTCATTTATTGATACCATTTCTTCACTTCCAATATTAACTGGATATTTAAAATCTGAATCCATTAAACGCAAAACCGCTTCAATACATTCATCGATATACAAAAAAGATCTTGTTTGCTTTCCATTACCCCAAACTTCAATGTTTCCGTTATTATTTTCTTCAGCTACTTTTCTACACATCGCTGCCGGAGATTTTTCTTTTCCTCCTTCCCAAGTTCCCTGAGGACCGAAAATATTATGGAATCTAGCGATTCTTACATCTAAGTTATAATTTCTATTATACGAAAGGAAAAGTCTTTCAGAGAATAATTTCTCCCAACCATACTCAGAATCAGGATTTGCTGGGTATGCAGAACTTTCTTCACAATTGGGATTATCTGGATCTAATTGATTGTGTTCAGGATACATACATGCAGAAGAAGAGTAAAAAACCTTACCCACTTTTTTTAGAACACATTCTCTCGCAACATTAAGGTTGATCGTTGCAGAATTGTGCATTACGTCGGCATCATGCTGACCGGTAAAGATATATAAAGCACCTCCCATGTCTGCTGCAAGCTGATAAACCTCATCTACTCCATCTTCTATGACAAGCTTTACGACTGAAGGATCTGTAAGATCCCCAACGATAAATTCATCACATATTTCTGAATGCTGAAAATATTCATGTTTTTTAATATCACAAATTCTCACATGATATCCTTCTTTTTTTAATCTTTTTCCTAAGTGGCCTCCGATAAATCCACCTCCTCCTAATATTACAATTTTTTTCATATTTTTTTTCATAATTTTTGTTTCAATAAAAAGAATTTTCGACAAATTTACTTATTTATTCTTTTTAATATGTCTATTAATGCCTGACAAAAATAATATCTGGCTTTTATTTTTTTAAGAAAACTTCTTTTTTTAAGACTGGTGTTATTTTGATGAACATTATAAATCAAAGTATCATCATATAGATGATGTATTGATCTCAATAAATTGGCATTCATAGCAATCCATAAATCATGAGCCTCAATGTACTTTGGAAAGGGTAAAATAAATTTCAACAATTCTTTATTCATCATCATCGTACATCCATAATAAGCTGATTTTCCTTTAAAAATCCTTATAATATTCCCTAAGTATTCTGTAGAGTTTTCAATCTTTAACTTCAAAAATATTTTATCATTTTTAGAATCTTGAAAACTTGGATCAAAGTTTGAAGCAACTAAGAATACATTTTCTTTCTTTATTTTTTCTTCAAGTTTTTGTAATCTTCCATCAATCCAAACATCATCCTGATCTGCTAAACATATATATTGATTTTTTGCTAAGCCTAAGGCTTTCTCAAAATTTCTCACGTAACCTATATTTTTTTCATTTTTAAAAAGTTTAATAAAATCACTATTAAACTTTTTAATTATGTTTACGGTATCGTCTGTGGAACAATCATCAACAATGATTAACTCATCTCCTAATCTTAGCTGATCAAGTATTGATTCTATTTGTTTTTCTATATATTTTGCGCCATTATATGAAGCCATACATACAGAAACAGGTGCTCTCTTCATGTATCTAATCTAAGTTATTTTTTAATTATCGAATTAATCGCATCTATAAAATATTCACCAGATTGCGACCAGCTTTTTTCACCGTACAAATATTCTTGAGCAATATTTTCAGACATTTGTTCTAATATCTGAGGATTTTCGTAGAGTTTAAATATGGCTTCCTTAATTGACTCAGTACTTTTAGGCTCTATAATAACACCTGTTTTTCCATCTTCAACCATTTCTGGCAACCCACCTACATTGGTAGCAATAACTGGTTTTTTGAAAGCAAAACATGACATCACCACACCACTCTGTGTAGCATCCACATAGGGACAGACCACAACAGAAGAGCTTTTTATAAACTGTGACAGCTCTTCAGGCTGGATAAATTTGTTTATTATTTTTATTTGAGAATAATTATAATATTTTGTGATATCAAAATCAAAGTCTCCGCTTCCAGCAACAGTAAAACTTATGTTTGGATATTGCCCTGATTCTATTATCTCTACACATGCATCCAAAAAATACTTCACTCCTTTGTATGGAGAAATTCTTCCAAAAAAAAGAACATTAAAGGATGTATTTTTTTTATCATTTATACCGCCGTAAAAAGTAAGATATTCATAGACACTAAGAAATGATGTAAAAATCTTATTTGAATCTTGCTTATAATGATTAATAAAATCATTTTTCTGATTCTTATTGAGTAGAATTTTATTTTCTACGAGAGAAAAATATAATTTTCTAAGTAATATATCTGCTTTAAAATTTTCTCCACTATGAAAAAAAGGATCATGTACAATAAGTAAACTTTTTTTACTGTATCTAAATGCAGTAAAAAAATAAGTTATTAAGTGACTATCTAAAATAATAAGATCCGGATTTATTTCTCTAATTTTTTTATCTATTCTATATGAATTATATAGTTTTTTTACAACATTTATCTGTCTTGTCCCTTTGATGACAAATGTTTTATCTAATGGTATAAGTTCTGAAAAACGTTGTATTTCTTGCACATCAGTTCCAACCGATAAAAATTCAGACAATTTATTTTTATCCAGATAGTTATCTATTTCATATAATGCTTCTGTAAAAAAATAGATATCACATTTATTTTTCAGAGCATTGATAAGAGAAATATTTGCATCGAAAGCAAAGGTAGATAAGAAAACGACTTTCATTGTACTTTTAAAGATTTATTTTTTTTGAGGATATAGTATTTTATCCAGATGTTTATTTATGATGTAATATGCTCTTGTTACAGTAGGCTTACTCCACAAAATATTTTCGTATTTTCTAATTATAATGTTATTAGCATAAATCATTTTATAAACACCAAATAAAAACAAGATAGAAGTAAATACCAATTTAAAAACTCTTTCAAGTACTACATAAATATATGGATATAATATCCAATAAGACATTACAAAAAGCGTAGTCATTCTATCTATTAATATAGAATATTCTGATAAAAACAAATAGGTAACTGTAAAAATAAAAAACAGATTAAAAAATATATTGAGTATTTTTTCATCTTTTATCAGCTCACCAATTTTATTATAAGAATAATAAAAAAGAATAAATGTAAAAAACTTTTCTAAATATCCCATTGTTATACCATATCCTGTGCTGTATAAACTGTTTTGAGAATAACCTTCAGCCATTAATGAATATACACCGCCAAAAAAACTGCCTATGGCAACAATCATTGGAGTAATAAATTTTACTTGTCCCAAATATAGAACATTTCCAAGGATGAATGCTCCCCAAACTAATTGTGGTGAAAATTTCTTGTGTAGAAAAAAATATAGCGGAAAATAAAATATAGCTGAAGAATGAAAAAGAAGACCTATTCCATTATATATGAAATACTTAATAGGATTTCTATCTTTTATAAATTGTAACGAATAAATAAAAAGAAACATTGCTTTAGAGTTTCTAAGAAGATTAATCTCAATAATAAGTCCAGAAAATATTAGAAACATTATAAAACCCAATACATATTGAGGAGAATATTTCTTGAAAAAATAATTGAGAAATAATACATCAATTAAACATGATACAATTTGAAGTGAAAAAAAATCGTTGAAAATACTTTTGACTAGAATGACTAATAATTTGAATCCAGGCTCTATTTTTAAAAGAAAATCCTCATTCATATCCGAAAAAAAATTCAAAACACCTTTTGTATCTGAAAGTGTAGGTGCAGTTTCGTAGACCGGATAGTAAACCATAAAATCGGTATCTACATACCCTCTAAAACCAAAAAAAACAAAGAAAACCAGCATACATAGGTATCTGATCATAGTGATGCTTCCTTCACTTTTTTTCACTTTATTTTCCCATAAGAAAAGTAAAAAAAATATAAAAAAAAGGAAAACATAAGGCATTGAATAACTATAGCTAAATGTAGGCTCCATTAATTATTCATTTTTTTAATTGATTTTCATTTTTAAAAACATTAAGTTTTTCTAAATTGATAATGTGCTAATTTTACTATACTGGTCTATTATTAATATACAAGCCAAATCCTTCTCTATAAGCACCTAATGCAATCTTCCATTGCTTGGGAGAATATCTAAAATATAATATGATCAGAATATATAAAAAATTATAAATCAGCACATATCCTGCGTAAAAAGGCTTATAATTTTTTAATGCAAAATAAACTAAATTTCTCCATAAAAATCGCACTGAAAAATCACTCATTTTCCCAGTAGAAGTAGATTCGTTATGATGTATTACAGAATTTGCAATGTACCATAATGATTTTTCATTGTATTTTAATGCTCGATATACAAAATCAGTATCGTCATAATAAACAAAATAGTTTTCATCCATTAATCCTACACTATCAAAAACTTCTTTTTTAATGAGCATGAAACAAGTGGGGGCATAATCTACTTTTTGGTCAGAATTAAATTGTCCTTCGTCCTCTTGCTCTTGACCGTATTGTGCTGTTAATCCGTTTCTTTTTACAAATCCCCCTCCTGCAGCCCAAATCTGTTTTGTACCATACAAATAAATTTTGGGTACAGCCATATCTGCATTGTTTTTATCTAAACCAACTAACAGTTTATCAATTGAATTATCTTCAAGAGCAATATCATTGTTTGATAAAAGTACCAAATCACAGTCATCAGCTAAAGCTCTTCTAATCCCTATATTATTGCCTTTGGCAACCCCGTAATTAGTATCATTTTTGATGATTCTAGTTTCGAATTGATAGTGGCTTGCTAGTTTTTCACTTAATGCTAAAGAACCATCTGGCGAAAGATTATCAACCACATATAATATAAAGTTATTATAGGTCTGTGTACTTAAGGTTTCAAAAAACTCTTCGAGTACAGACTCACTGTTATATAAAACAGTAACAATTCCTATTTTTCTGCTCATTTGTATAAGCCTTTATTTTTCATTTCTTCAATAGACTGCTCGTATTTATCTTCAGGAATTTCTTGCTCATTAACCCAATTGGTAAATGCTTTAATCCCTTTTTCAAAATACCATTGAGATTCGAAACCTAATTCTGCTTTTATTTTGGTAATATCTGCAAAATTATGTCGTATGTCTCCAAGTCTATAGTTCCCGGATATTTGTATAGGAATGTTACGTTCGTAATATTTAGCCAAAGTATTAGCAACAGTAATAACGTCGGTTGCTATACCGGTTCCCACATTATAAACCTGCCCATTGGCATTGTCGTTTTCTAATCCTAAGATAGTTGCTTCTACAACATCATCTATATAGACAAAATCACGAGTCTCTTTACCGTCTTCAAATATATTAATAGAATTTCCATTCTTTATTCTTGTAGAAAAAATAGATAGTATTCCTGTGTAAGGATTTAGTAAAGACTGTCCGGGTCCGTAAACATTTTGATACCTGTAAGCGACCGCTCCAATATTTAAAGACTTACAAACCGTCAAAACCAATTGCTCCTGATTTTGTTTGGTAATACCATATACTGAAGTGGGATGTATTTTACTGTCTTCAGTAGTAGGTAATATAGAAACAGTCTCGCTACATACAGGACATTTGCATGAAAAATCACCTTTTGACATTTCTTCTTCACGTCTTTCGGTAGGATAAACAATTCCATGCTCTTTACATTCATATTTACCTTCACCATAAATAGCACGAGAAGAAGCCACAATAACCTTTTTTATGGTATGATTATTATTTGCTAATATGTCTAGCATCAACCCTGTACCACCAATATTAACGTCAATGTATTTCTGAATTTCGTACATCGATTGTCCGGTACCCGTTTCCGCGGCCAAATGAATAATTGCATCTTGATTTTTAATAGCCTCAACCCAATTTTCTTTTGAAGTAACTGTACCTTTTATAAAGGTAACTTTACCAATAATATTTTTATAAAGTGAAGAGCTTACCTCAGGATTATCTCCATGAATTTGAGGTGATAAGTTATCTAAAACAGTAACATTAAACCCTTTATTTATAAGACTAAGAGCGATATTGGAACCAATAAAACCAGCTCCGCCTGTGATTAATATATTTTTCATATTTCTAAAAAATTCCCTTTAGCATCAGTTTTTAACCAAGCTTGTGTTTCAAATGAATATCGTTTTAGCACCTTAGCTGGTATTCCTGCGATAACGCAATAATCTCCAAACTGACCAGACACTACACTGTTTGCACCTATCGTACAATGTTTACCAATAATTGTCCCTTGTAATATAACAGAATTATTATAAATTTTACAATCGTCACCTATAAAGACAGGTTTTGTTTTGATATCTTGATGTTCTATAGGTATATTAATATCATCATAAGGATGGTGAATATCTGTGATGGATACATTGGCAGCAATTGCTGTATTTCTGCCAATCACTACAGATTCTGCACAAGTAAGATGTATATTCTGCTGAATGGTAACCCCCTCATTCAATATAATATTTGGAGTAAATATTTTTGATTGATATTGTTTAACGCCTTCTATCCTTGCACGATTTCCTATAGAAACTCGATCCCCCATAATAATTGAATCGGGAGTTATGACCAAAGGCTTAAAAATAACACAACCTTTTCCCATTTTTTTTAAAAAAAAGCTATACCATAAAACAGCCTTAAGCCTGTAATACTTATTTCTTACAATTCCTTTTAATGTATATATTGACTGCATAACATTAAATTATTTTGTGTGAAACCTATAATAATCTTCAATATCTAAAAATATATCCGAATTTTTTTCAATCCAATCAAGACTCTGGTCCCACCATTTAGATCTATTTAAAACATTTATTTGTTCGTCCTTAAATCTTTTCCTAATGAATGTAGCCGGAATCCCTCCTACTATTGAATAGGGCTCAACATCAGAATTAACTACAGCATTTGCTGCTATTATTGCCCCGTCGCCTACTGTCACACCATCTGCTATAACTGCATTTGCACAAATCCAAACATCATTACCTATTATAACATTTCTTTTAGGATTATGATGATCTTTTGTCTGAAAATTTTTCATGCAATAATCAGGATTTGAATAAATTGCGGGATGAGTACTAACAAATGTATGGGTAGGATGTTTTCCTGGTGCAATTCTCACATTAGGACCAATTGAGCAAAATTTCCCCATTTCCGTCTCACTAATTACTGATCCGTCAGAAATATACGAAAAATCCCCAATAGAAGAATTTATCATTATTACATTATTTCCCAACCAGTTATATTGTCCAAAAACTACGTTAATAAGCCTAGACATATATCCCACCTTAAGATTTTTGTACTTTGCTTGGTATTTTATTTTAGTCTTAAGCCATTTTAAATATTCAAAAAAAGGATTCTGCAAATAAGATCTATCAACCATACTTCTTTACTTTTTTTTGATTAATAAAATAATTTGTTTAACATTCTCATTTTTCAATATTGCAGGTATAAATAACAAAAACGAAAGTATACCTAGGGCTACTTTAATTATATTTTTATCTTGAGAGATTAATTCAAAAGATAAAGTATTCACGAAAATAATAACTAAACTAATTACAAACAATTTAAATTCTTCTTTTCTAAATATATCAAAAAAATTTATTTTCAAAGATTTATTATAGGTAATAATTACAATACATGACCCTAATGAAAGTGCAACACCCCAAGCCAAAATTATTCCGTACCCTCCCACTAATTCTCCTAAAATAATTCCAAAAATGATATTTATAATTGCCATCCCAACATGTACAAATACTAAAATATTTAATCTACCTTCTCCTAATGAGCTGTAATATGCTGGTCCACACATTATATTGATAAAAGTCATAGCTGCCAAAACGAGCATTGAAAATATAAAATCTTCATTAAAAGTTCCAAGCCAAACTAGCGATATGAAAGGGGTTGCAACAATTAAAAGAGTAGATAATGGTAAAGTTAATAATAATAAAACACGATTCATTTTAATATAAAAACTTTGCAAGAAAGAAGCTTCCCCTGATTTTGTTTTTTCTGCGATTATCGGTACTACAACTTGATTTGCGTTAGTAAGTAATGCTCTAAATTGATTAACCGCTTTGGTTGCCATTTCATAATGTCCCACGAGTCCTAAACCACCATATTTTGTTAAAAGAAATTTTGTAGCTGGTTCATATAATAATTGACTTATAGAAACCAACTGAAATTTATAACCATAGTTAAAGAGTTCTTTAAATGATTGAGAATTCCATTTCCAATATTTTAATCGGTTATTAGGATTTATTCTTACCGTAAAAACGAATGCGATAAGTAATATAAAAACTGACTGTAATAGTTGAGAAATAGCGACTCCTTTCAGATGATACTCAGGTGTTAAAACAATGGTTCCTCCAAACATTATAATTCCTGATATTATATAAATAAAGTTCCTTATATAATTTTTTTGATAACCTTCTAATACTGAAGTGAAAACTCCACTAATAGCATTTATACACAAAGAGGCCAGAGAAAATGGAAGTATATCTAAAGCTAATTTTAAAAAATTTTCATCTATAATATGTACAAGCAAAGATTCGGCAAAGAATAATATTATCAAACTTATCGATCCAAATAGTACTGACATCGATAAAACTGAGGTAAATATCAGCTTCCCTAGTTTTGTCTTATCTTCATCTAAGAGATATTCTGCTACAAATTTCACCAACCCTGAAGTAAGCCCTAAATTGGCCAAATTCGCAATAGAAGAAAATGATAAAATAAGTGACCAAATTCCTAATTGCTCAACCCCTAAACTTTCTAATAAATATTTATATAAAAAGAAATAGAGAAATGCTGTAAATACGACTTGTAAAACAGCTGATAAAGCATTTATAGTGAGTTTTTTTGAAGAAAAATTCATTTATTGCTAAGATTAAAAATCATTATTACAATTCTCCCGAATCATACTAAAAAAACTTTTGCCACCATTTTTTCTCCTCTGCATTATATCCGTATCCATATTTATTTCCGTACCCAAAGTTTGATTGATTTACACCATTCAACACAATACCTACGTTATTCAGTTTTTTGTCTTCAATAGAATGATTCAAGAATTCAAAATACTCTTTTTCGGTAACTTCAGATCTTGTTACATAGATGATTACATCACTTTTATCGGCAATCAATAAAGAATCGGTAACAAGTAAAAGCGGAGCGGTATCTAATACTATATATTTGTATTTATTAAGATTTTTCACCATGTTTAAAAGCTCATCCAATCTACCATTTTCTAGAAGATCTGTTGGATTTGGAGGAATAGATCCAGAATAAATAAAATCGCAATTATCATTATACCCACTTGGATGGATGATTTCATTGATAGAGTTTTCATCACCACTCAAAAATTCAGTAAGTCCTTTTACTGATTTCATTGTGGGATTATAACGTTGTAATTGAGGATTTCTCACATCTGCCCCAATCACCAAAACTTTATTACGCGAAGAGGCTAATATAATAGATAAGTTTGTAGATATAAATGTTTTACCTTCCCCCTTCACAGAAGATGTAACCATAATAGTTTGAGGGCCATCTTTTGATTGCATTAAAAATTTCAGATTGGTTACAAATATTCTAAATGCTTCCGCCATCGGCGAAACATCGTTGAAGCTCACTAAAGCGTTATCTTTATTTTTAAGCTTTGGAATTTCTGCAATCACCGGAAGCTTTGTAAGTTTAGTTATATCTGATCGTGTAATCACTGTACTTAGAAGTAAACTTTTTAAATAAATAATTGAAAAAGGGATTAGCGCTCCAATTAATAGAAAAACACCAAAAATCACCTTTTTTTTAGGAGCAACTGGTTCCTTAAAGACGAATGCTTTATCTATTATTCTTGCTTTTTCGGCTGTTATCTCCATACTGATTGCAGCTTCTTCTCTTTTTTGTAAAAGCAATAAGTAAAGACTTTCTTTTATTTGCTGTTGCCTCTCAATACTTCTGAATAATTTTTCTTGGTTTGGTATTTTACCAATCATATTTTCAGAAGTACCCAATTGCACTTCAACTTTTCTTTTTGCCAAAGATAAGGCTGTTCCATTTTTTTGTAAAGTTTCAGACAATGACGATTTCATTTCATCAATTTGTTTGTCTAAATTTTTAACCACAGGGTTATCTGGAGTTGCTTCCTGCAAATATTTATTTCTTTGAAGAACAAGCCCATTATATTCCTGAATTGAATTTGTAGCAGCCTCATTACTTAGACCTATATTATAGGGCAATAAATCACCTGTCTTTTTACTGCTCAAAGTATTCTGCAGAATATTATTAAGCTCCATTTGTGTTCCCAATTCTAATATCTGAGCCTTACTCTGCTCCTTCATCTGAAGATTTATACGAGCTTCAGCAGGTAAATCAACAATATTATTATCAGATTTATATCCTTCTTTTTCTGTCTCAACATCTCCTAATTCTTGAGAAATAAGTCTAATCCTTTTATCAATAAAATCTTTAGTTTTCTTAGACTCTATATTTTTATCATTGATTGCATAAATATTATATTGTCTTACTAATCTGTTTAAATAGTCTTTTGCTTTGTTTTTATTTTCAAAATCTACGGCAAGAGTAATAATCGTTCCATCTTTATCTAATAAATCTACTTTTAAAACATTTTGATAATCTGTAACCATATTATCAAAAGTATTATAATAGAAAGAGATATCAGACATATCTACTTTATAAGGTACCTTGTAAGCCGGATTTTTACTAATCATAATGATGGCAAAAGGCAGACTGATTGTTTTATTAAAAGAAGTCGTAACATCTTTTTCGAATTCATCAGATGATAAAGTTATCGTATTCCCTTTAGAAGAAATTGATATAGGTTTTTTAGGTAATTCTATATTCTCTTTTTCTTGAATAACATGTACAATATAAGGATTAGACTCGCCATAAAGTTCAATTTTTTTCAACGAATTTTTAGTATAAAAAGTAGTTTGAAAATTAATTTCTTTTAAAGCATCCTCCACAATCGCTTTAGATTCAAAAACACCCACTTCATTCTCTATACTACTAGTTCCCATCCCACTAAGACCACCTAAACTTTGAAGTACACCAATATCTCCTGATGCTGCAGACATTTTTTTTGCATCCTTAATAAGAACAGATGTTTGTGCTTTGTAAACCGGAGATTTTGATTTTATGTAAAAAACAGCCACGACCCCCATAAGAAGAACCATTCCTACGAAATATTTCCATTTTTTTAAATAAGGATTTATGAGCTCTTTAATATTAATTTCTTTACTGTTTTTGTTATCCATTTTGTTGGATTATATTTGAGAATTAGGATTATTTTTCTTTAAAATTTAAACGTTGCAAATATATCTATATTTTATAAATTCACGGCAGTGATTATCTTATTTTATATGATTTTGCATATTTTCACTTATCATCGGTAACCATTTATTATCATGAATGTCTTTTTTTTATAATTTCCAATTACTAAAAACTGAAATAATTTACTTTGATTTTTAAATAACCATCATTCATTTTCTTTCAGAAGTCATAAATTACAAATCGCTTGTTGTCTAATTATTAAATGCAACAAGAAAATTATAAGCAACAATGTAGTATTTCTTATTAAGTATTTAAGCAACATTCTACGTTTTTAACAACCTAAAATCCAAAGTTTTACATCAATATTCCAACACCTAAAAACAACAACTATCAAAAGGTTTTTAACAAGAGCTCTTTTACAAACTTCATCATTGTATCAAGCACTGTTATCTTAAAGCTGAAAAAGTTTTAAATAAAATATACATATCATTTTTTAAAGAAAGCTCATGATAATATTTGAGATTCATTTTCACTTTTTCAGGAAAAAGAACTTCATCGTTGTATTGTAGCGGATTTTTCTGTTGATTTAAAATTTCTTCTTCGTTTCTGTATTTTATTCCGGCCTCACTCGTTAATCCGGGTTTTAAATGAAGAATCAATTGATCTTCATTTTTTAGTTGATCATAATACCCTGGAATATCTGGTCTGGGGCCTACCAAAGACATATCGCCTTTAAGAATATTGAATAGCTGCGGCAATTCATCCAACTTTGTTTTTCTCATCCATTGACCAAAATTAGATTTCGTATGCCTTTTACTGTGATAGGTTCTGAATTTATAAATTACAAAAACATCACCGAATCTACCGACTCTTTCCTGTTTAAAAATACCAGGAAACCCAGTATCTAAAGATGCCAAAATGATTAGAATAAAGAAAATAGGCAGCAAAACAATAATTGCTACGAAACTTAATCCGTAGTCCATTAAAACTTTCCACCATGGGTATTTTTTCATCAAATTATAAACTGAATGGTAAAGATAAGGAAAGATTTTGACTCTCAGTTTCGGGATTTAACCTTTATACAACACATTACTCATAAAAAAATAGCTTACTTCATGTAAAGCAAGCTGTTGTAATACTATATTAATTTTGATTAAACTATTTTTTTGAAAATACCTTTTGTATTACTTTCCCAATTCTCAGTCTGTCATCATCAGAAAGATTAGATCCCGAAGGCAAACACAACCCATCATCAAATAATTTTTCAGCTACATTAGTTCCATAATAAGGAGCATCTGCAAAAACCGGCTGTAGGTGCATTGGTTTCCATAATGGTCTAGATTCTATATTATCTTCAAGAAAAGCTAATCTTAAATCTTCACGATTGATTCCTGTTATATTTTCATCAATTACAATGGCAGACAACCAATGGTTGGAATAATAATCCTCATTAGGTTCAGAAAAAACTTCTACGCCATCAATATCTTTGAAAGCATCAACATAAAAATCGTGCATTTTTCTGCGGGCTTCCACTCTATCGTTTAAAACTTCCATTTGGCCACGACCGATTCCTGCTACAATATTACTCATTCGATAATTATATCCTATATGAGAATGCTGATAATGAGGAGCGTTGTCTCTCGCCTGTGTCGACAAAAACACGGCTTTATCTTTATCTTCCTGAGTATGACAAACTAATGCTCCACCTCCAGAAGTCGTAATAATTTTGTTCCCATTAAAAGACAAAATCCCGAAACGGCCAAAGGTTCCGCAAGCTTTCCCTTTGTACGTTGAACCTAAAGCTTCTGCAGCATCTTCAATCACAGGAATTTCAAATTTTTCAGCAATGGCAGTAATTTCATCCATTTTAGCAGGCATCCCATACAAATGAACAACAATGATTGCTTTTGGCTTCTTTCCTTTTGAAATTCTATCTTGAATTGCTTCTTCTAAAGCAACCGGACACATATTCCATGTTTCTTTCTCTGAATCTATAAAAACTGGGGTGGCTCCACAATATGCAATTGGGTTTGCCGAAGCCGAAAACGTCATCGATTGACAGATTACCTCATCACCATATTCTACTCCACACTCAATTAAAGCTAAATGTAACGCTGCAGTACCTGCAGAAAGAACAGCTACTTTTACATCAGTATTCAAAAAATCTTCAATATCTTTTTCAAAACCATCTACATTTGGACCTAAAGGAGCTACCCAATTGGCAGCAAAGGCTTCATTAACATATTTTTGTTCGTTACCTCCCATGTGTGGGGAAGATAACCAGATTTTATCTTGCATGATTGTTTTGTTTTTAATTGACCCCAAATTTAATCCTAATTGTAGAAATAACTGGTAAATTTTTCTTGAAATAAATGCAATTAATTGTATTACACGCAAAGGTTTTAAATATTGAGATTGCTATTTAAGGAGCAAAGAATATCGAATAAGTCGATTAGGGGTGGAATATGAATGAACTTCATACAATTGATTCATTTTACGTTTTCCAACAAGCATATTTTAGCTATACAAAAGTTTAAACATTACTATGATTTTAAACCATTAAGGGATTTAAATTGTTAAGATTTTTGAAGCGAAAAAATCAAAGATTTTATTTAGCACATTACTTAAAGCAAACTGTTAGCCTTGAAAATTCATGGTCCTGTTGTACAAATTCATCTGTTTTATTCTCAAAACCTATCTTCGCTGTGCCGAAAACATCTGTCCGGTGCGTGATTGTATCTGTCATCGTTGCAAACTGGTGTACAGACTTCGCACAGGCATCTGTCTGCTGTACAAATCCATCTGTCGTCCCCGCAAAACTATCTGTCAGTCGTGTAAATAGGTTTGTCTCAGTCGCAAACTTATCGGTACACTTCGCAATGCTGTCTTTCGGATTTAAAAAGTGCGATCTCCCAATTTCTCTTATCAGCAGCTTATCTATTAACTATGATTTGCTGAATAAATAACTTCTCAACTATTTACACAACGTCTGAATGATTGACTTGATGAATATACCAGTCCACTTTAGTTTCATTCGTTTAAAATAAAGAAACCTAACATAGTGGTTCGTCGAAGTCAAGCTAAACTGCTTTATTTTTGGTATGTTGAGATTCCTAAGAAATCACAAAGTGGTTGCTTATTTTTATGTTATCATTAGAAAAAGGGAAATTCGTATTATAAATTAACAGCAAGCATTCATTCAATAGAGGCGGGTTTTAACCCGACTAATAGATAGGATTGCAAAAAAGGCTTTAGCCGAAACTTATGATCGTTTAGGTTAAAGCCAATTACATCGTTCAATTTGATGGATGGGTTAAAACCCATCACTATTGAATTATAAATACGCTTATTGAATATCTACATTTAGTAATATCTTAATTTTTTACGGTTTATTTGTTTTTCCGTAGGAAACCTAACATAGTGGTTCGTCGAAGTCAAGCTAAACTGCTTTATTTTTGGTATGTTGAGATTCCTAAGAAATCACAAAGTGGTTGCTTATTTTTATGTTATCATTAGAAAAAGGGAAATTCGTATTATAAATTAACAGCAAGCATTCATTCAATAGAGGCGGGTTTTAACCCGACTAATAAATAGAATTGCAGAAAAGGCTTTAGCCGAAACTAATGATAGTTTCGGCTAAAGCCAATTGCATCGTTCAATTTGATGGATGGGTTAAAACCAATCCCTATTGAATTATAAATGCGCTTATTGAATCTTAGTTTTTTACGGTCTGCTTGTCTTTCCGTAGGAAACCTAACGTGTCATGTCCTAAAATAATTCTCGCAGATTTAGCAGATTAAAGACAGAGAAACTCATCTGCTTAATCAGCAAAATCTGCGAGATAAATGATGTTTATTTACATTTAAATAAGCTCTTATAATTGTTCGGGAGGAAGCTGATTTTTATGTTGGATTCCGAGATTAGAAATTTTTCTTGATATCTTAAATTTTCCGTAAAGCGAAGGATTTAGGATATCATATTTTTTCATTAGTCTTTCAATTTTTGTAATGCACTGTCTCAGATTCTTAAATCCTTCATCCAGTTCCCGTGTAGCATTCTGCGTTGTATCGATGCTTACATTAGCATCATATGCCTTAGCATCGAAATTGGTAATCGCATTCTGCCACTCCTGCATTTCTTCAGCGGTCACATAGTCCGGATTAAGATTGACGATATTATCAGCGGCAATTGTATAGAGCTTATCACAGTAGATTTTTGCTTCCACTCCACTCAAGCGCTGTATTTTAGACTTATTTGCGGTAAGCTGCTTACTCAGGGGACTGTCTTTGCCGTCGAAAAAATCTGCTGCGGTATTGGCATATGCTACCGTGAGGTTAATCATCAGTGTTTTAGCATTGGTCTTCAGGGAAGTGTTTGCTGTCGTATCGATGTTTTGAATTCCTGCGATTGCATCAATCTGTTCAATGCTTGTATTCAGCTCAACTACTCTTGCGATAAGAGGATTATTTTCTGCATATGTGGCTTGCTCTACAGAAAAAAGTTGCTTCAGTGTTTTGGCCATTTCTAGCCGATTGGTTTGTTTTGTCGTCATTGTGTTTTGTTTTAAATTCAATCAAATATATAAAATTCACAAAAACAAGAATTTATTTAACAAAAACACAATAATAATTACACAATACTACATTATGTTAAATATTTAGTAAAATAAAAAACGATATCAATTTCTGTAATGAATGATTATCAACAGCCTTATTGAATAACCCATGAGGGTCTTAGCTACGAATAACTTTTCCAGGATTTCCTACTACTGTAGCTCCATCGGGAATGTCTCTAATAATAACCGCTCCTGCACCAATGGTACACCATCTTCCTATTTTAATACCCTGGATTATACTTGATCCTATTCCGATATGTGTTCCTTCTCCTATTTCAACATTCCCTGCGATAGAAACATTGGGAGAAATATGTACAAAATTATCAAAGATACAATCATGGTCAATAGAAGCATTCGTATTAATGATGCAATGCTTTCCAATGGCAACTTCTGAATTTATTGTTGCTCCTGCCATTACGACCGTTCCTTCCTCAATTCTAACCCTCTTAGAAATGATAGATTTTGGATGAAAAAGCTTTATGTAGTTTAATTGCTGATATAAATCAACTACACTTTTTCTGATAAGATTATTACCAATCGAAACAACAACGTCAATATTGCTATTAGGTACTTCATGTATAATATGGTAGTCTAATAACTGTTTTTTAGATTTATCTTGATCAATAAAAGCTTCAATAATAAGATTATTTTCTTCTGCAATTTCAGCAATTACTTTTCCGTGACCACTTGCTCCGTATAAATACATAATTCGTTATTGTTGTTAGTTGGTAGTTTTTGGTTGATAGATTAAAATCAAAAAAATTGTTATAGAAAACATCACTATTTTATGTACAAAAATTAATTATTTCCGTTAAAAGCTTCTGCTGTAGCCTGCCCTTCCTGCGATACGCCTTCGCTTTTAAAAACTTTTTTAAATGTGGTAAAAAAAACTTTCATGTCTGTCATGAATGAAACATGATCTACATACCAAACATCCAGTTCAAACTTTTTAGACCACGAAATTGCATTTCTTCCATTTACCTGTGCCCATCCTGTTATCCCTGGGCGAACATTGTGTCTGCGTTTTTGATTATTATTATATAAAGGTAAATACTGTGGCAGCAAAGGTCTTGGCCCTATTAAAGACATATCTCCCTTTAAAACATTGATCAACTGTGGGAGTTCATCTAAGGAAGTTTTACGTACAAAAGCACCGATAGCCGTCAATCTTTCAGCATCGGAAAGCAAGTTTCCGTTAGCATCTTTTTTATCATTCATCGTTTTGAATTTGATAATGCTAAAGATTTTTTCATTTAAACCGGGACGTTTCTGGAAGAAGAAAGGTTTACCATTATTTGCAAGGTATAAACCTATGGTTATGATAATGAAGATGGGGCTTAAAATCAATATGCCTATGAAAGCAAATATAAAATCAAAAAGTCTTTTAAATATAGATTTATACATTAAGTTTCTTTTCTTTAAGTAATTGTGTATATTCTTCTAGCAGAGCTTCCCAAACAACAGTCTGCTCATATCGGGACTGTATCATTGGGCGGGAGTTTTCTTTCAGTTTAAAATAAAATTCTTTATCCTCTATCATTTTTAGCATTGCTGATTGTATAGCTTTAGAATCTTTAACAGGAATTATGGTTCCATTTTCTCCTTCTATAATGATTTCGTTACACCCATTAATATTAGAAACGATACTTGGCAAACCCATTGCTCCTGCCTGCATCACAACATTTGGAAAACCCTCACGATAGCTTGGAAATACCAACGCATTTGCAATTGCAAAGTAAGGGCGTACATCTTTTTGGAATCCAACACTAAGTATGTTGGGGTTGGTTTCAATTTCCTTTAGGGTTTTTGTTTGTAAAGCATCTAATTCACTTTCTAAAGGGCCGACTAATAATAGTTTTGAGTTTGGAGTTTGAAGTTTGGAAAAAGCTTCAATTAATTCGTTAATCCCTTTATCTCCAACTAAACGACCTACGAAAACAAAGACGAAATCGTCTTCATAAATATTTAGTTCTTTTTTTAACTGACTTTGTTGTTCGTTTGAAATAGTATTTAAATCAAAATATTCTAAATCTATCCCATTTACATTACCATTAGCTAAAACTTTTAAAGATTTTGAGGTTATTTTATAATTGATTAAATCTTGCTTAACCCCATTACCTTCAGGATATATATTGGTAGCAGCCCAACACAATACCTGATCCATTTTTATCAATAACTTTTGAATATTCCCAGTCCGTGTAGGAAAAATAAGGCCCGTAAAAGTGTGCATACGTATGGGAACTCCAGCCATTTTACCCGCCATCATACTCAACAATCCTGCTTTTGGGGTAATTGAATGAACTATATCGGGTTTTTCTTTTTTGAAATAAAAGTAAAGTTGGAGTAAAGCAATAAAATCTTTAATGGGAGAAATATTTCTTTGCATTTCTATAGAATATGTTTTTACACCTTCTCTTTTTACAACTTCCTCTAAATCTTTTCCTGCTCCAGAAATTGCGGTAACAGCAAAATGATTGAACAAAAATTTCAGTTGCCCCTTTAATAGAATATTAAGAGAAACAGGAACTGTAGATGTGCGAAAGAGTTTAATTTCAAGCTTCATAAATAGATTTATACAGTTCTATATGTTTTTGCACCATTTTTGTGATGTCATATTCTTTAGATCTTTTTTTCCCTTTTTGAGCGGTTTCTTGGGCAAACGAAGAATTTTCTCCTAATTTTAAAATAATATCCGATAACTCTTTTTCGTCTCCGTCTTTAAACAAAATTCCAGCATCTTTTACAACTTCATGCAATCCCGGAACATCACTTGCAATGAATGGCTTTCCTGATGCCAATCCTTCTACTGAAGCCAGCGAAAGTCCTTCGAAATGCGAAGCAAGTACTACAATATCTACCGATCTCAACAATTCTGGCACATCCATTCGCTGTCCTAAGAAATACACTCTATTATCTAATTGCAATTTTTTCACCAATTGCTCAAGTTCCGGTCGCCTTTCTCCATCGCCAACGAGTAATAATTTATAATGTTTCGGTAGATTATACAACGCTTTTATTAATGAATCTTGGTCTTTTTGTATACGAAAAGCCGATACTTGCAAAAGTAAAATATCGGTTTCTTGGATAGATTTATCAATATCCATTTTACCGTAAGGATAAGCGTTTTTTATTTTATCTAAATCTACTCCGTTTTGAATTACAACACTTTTATTACCTAAACCTAAATACTGGTTATAAATATCAAATATTTCATTGCTGATACATATTAATTTATTGTACTGAGCATAGCAGAATTTCTCAATTAATTTATATTTCTTGTTTTTTATACGATTATTTGTGGTATTATGCTCTGTGAAAATCATTTTTTTACCAACACCCATATTTGCCACAGCCGCAAAATATTGCGTCGGAAATAAGTGAACATGCGCAATATCATACTCCTTGATAATTTTTCGAATACGGAGAATATGCGAAAGACTATAAATATCTTTGAAGTTATTAGACTTTTTTAATATATATATAGTACAACAATTCAATTCTTTCAGTTTTTTAGTGAATGGGAAATCATTGTCCCAAAGCAGAAGAATATCCATTTCTATTCCTGCTTTTCTATAAAGCGGAATGGTATCTAACAGTAGTTTTTCTGCGCCGCCTGTAGTCAAGGAGTTAATAATATGTAATATTTTCATAACGAATAAATATTAGTTTTGTAGTTTCTGATTTCTGGAATTATCATATAAATAGCACTTGCGAACCAAAAAGTTTATTCAATATAATATTTCCTGAAAATTAACTACCAAAAAGTATAGCTCCTAATTGGTAAGTCTCTATTATATTTTGTGATTGTAATTATAGTCCTTTTATTAACCCATTAATCTTAAGTTCTATCTGCGTCAAATACATTTCATCATTATAGTACGTTTTAAAGACTGATTGAATGTTTTCATCAAGTTGAATTGGATTAATTACTTTTTTTTCAAAATCTATAATCTTTTGTGCCTTTTTATATATCGAATTCTTCGAGTTCAAACAAATAGAATATTCTCCCAAGTCAATGTTTTGCACAAAAGCGTGTACAGAATCTGTATAAATAGGTATAACCGCACTTGCTAAATATGAGTTCATTTTTGTTGGAGTACTTACATTGTTTACTAATATATCCTCTCTAATTATAAACCCATATTTATATTTCATCAACTCTTTTTGCAAATCACTCAAATTAACATATTTTATTTCAACATTTTTTATTCCATATTTATTTACCAAATCCAAAGCTTCATCTCGCTCTTTTACGAGAAGAGTTAATGAGGCTTCTGAAATTTTTTGCTGTATAGCTTTAAAAATTTGTAATGTTTCCTCTACACACTGCCAAGTTGCCATACTGCCTGCATAAACAAAGCTCGGATTCTTATATCTCTTTCCTGTAGAACTTGCTACTCCTGATAAATATTTTAAATTATAACAAGGCATAACGAGATAATCCTGTTTATAATAAAAATATTTAGTTCTATAATGTCCTAACATTCTATTAGAAACGACAAATAATAAATTTGAATACCTTATTGAGATAAATTCGATTATACATTTTAACCAAAATACTAGCTTATTATCTCTACCACTCAAAAAATATTCTTCAGGAGCTATTCCTTGAGCCCAATAAATCGTTTTGAGTAATGGGTAACGAAATTTTGCCATACAGAAGTACTTTTCCGTTATCGTAAAAATAATATCTTTTTTCTTTACATTGTCTAATTTAGTGCAATACTGCATGTGTATCCCTTTAGATAAAAATATTTTTTCAATTAATCCAATATAGTAGATAGTAGCATCATTTAATGAACGCTCATCATAATAAAAAATAACTTTCATTTTTTTTTCTTTTGTACTGGGGAGAGTTTAGGAATTCTGGAGCTATCTACATTCAAAAACATAAAACTTATCATATAGAGATAAAAGAAATTCTGATTAAATAAAATTTGATCAGAAAATAGAACCGCTACAAAAATTAAAAAATATCCAGTAGTAAACTTATTATTAAATCCTTTTTTTAATATTAACAAAAAAACAAAGAAACCAATTACACCAAATGAAAAAACGGCCATAAAAAAAGAATTAGCATAATTGTATGCCTCTGCAAAATTGTGCTGTAACTGGAAATCACCTAATTGGTTATGACCTAATCCAAATAAAAAATCTTTAAATTCAAAAAAATCAAATGTCTTTAAAACACCAAACACCCTAATGTTATCATTTAACGAACTTGTATCTAACTTGTTTGAATAATCTTTATTTATAGCTTTGAATTCATCGGAATACAATATCGTAAAAAGTACCAATGGGATAATGCTTAATAAAATATAACCTATATTCTTAGCAGAAGAAACAGAATGACGAATTAACATTATCACAAACAAAACAATACCTAGTGTACTTGTAGATAATATTAAACCCAAAGTAAATAATCCGAACATCCAATAATTTTTTCTCTCCAAATTACGATACATAATTGGTACAATATAAATTGCAAAATGGGAAGGTTCTTTAAAAAAAGAAGTTGGTCTTCCATAAAGTATGGACCCACCAAATGTTTCAATATCAAATCCATCTTTTATAAAATTACCTATTGGAAGGCGTAATGGTAAAGGATTGTTAAAGAAATAATATGAAATATATTGAATAAATACGCCCATTACAGCGAATAGCCCAAAATAATTCAAAATTTTATCAAATTTAGTATTATACATACTATTTTTTTTATAGAAAGATAAAAAAAATGCAAAAACTAATATTTGAATAGAGTTATTTACAAATATATTATTTTTGTTAGCTGTAGAAAGACCATAAGACAATATATTTAACACAACAAGTACACCAAAATATAAAAAAAGCATCCTGTCAAACTGAAATTTCCTTTTAATTAGGATTAATAATAACATACCAAACAATAACACTAAAGTATCCAACCCCACGTTTGGTATCAATTCATAAATACCAATCATAGGACATAACATTACTATGTAGAATATTATTTTATCTGCTTTTTTTTCAGTTGTTAACATATATAAATATATTGCATCTAATTTCAGTCAGAAACTATACTTGTGAAAAATTTCAAACATTTCATTTTCATTTTTATAGGTAATATACCTGATCTCATTATAGTTATAAACAACATATTATAAATATCTACTTTTAATGAAATTCTTGAAACACCATATTTAAATCTAAACAATTTCAATAACGATTCAAATTCTGCTTTTTCCTCTGTGAAATATAATTGCCTTCCTTTATCAAATAGTGCGTGTATTGTAAATATTACCCATCTATTCATTTCTTGATATGAGCAGATAAAAAAATCTTTTCCAGCTTTATTTAGATTTAAAATTTCTTCTCTTAGACTGTTATTTATCAATACATATTGTTTAAATTTCTCAATGTCTATTAGTTTTTGAGTTAAGGAATTTCCGTCATTTGACATCCTATAATGATATCCTCTTTTAAAAGAAACTGAAAATCTACTTACAAACCGAATATATTCGAGTGTAAAAATATGGTCTTCGCCTAACGAAAATTTTTCATCAAATTTCATATTGTTTCTATCAACAATATCTTTTCTAAACAACTTGAAACAAGGGGAATTTAATAAATTATTTTTTTCAGAGTACATAAAAAAATCTAAAAAATTTTCAAAGTTTGAAAAAAAACCTGACCCACCAACAATTTTTTCGTCGTTGTTTTTTATATAACCCTGAATAATAAAATCCTCTTCTCCAGAAAATACAATAACAAAGTTTTGTAGGTAATCTGCATCTATCCAATCGTCAGCATCTATAAAACATAACCATTCACCTTTTGCTTTCTTAATTCCCAAATTCCTGGCAGCACTTACGCCACCATTTTCTTTATGAAAAATTTTGATTCTACCATCTTTATTTGCATATTCATCACATATTTTTCCACTGTTATCAGTAGAACCATCATTAATTAACAAAACCTCAATATCCTTATAACTTTGTGATAGCACAGTATCTATACACTTATGCAAATATTTCTCTGTATTATATACTGGTATAATGATTGAAATCATAAAAATTGAATTCTTTATAACGTAATTACTTTTTCTAATTCTGTAAAAGCATCTTTTGATTTTTCAATAACTTGTTGATGAATTTTAAGTTTATTTCCTCGTATTTTTTTCAATATCTCTGAAGAGTTTATATTATGCAAACTCGCAATATCAGAACTTAATCCTTCATAATTCAAATCTTGTAAAACATTTTTCATTTTATCACTATACATAATTGGAAAAATATTTTGGTTTAATAGAGAGCTAATAATCATCGAATGAAAACGAGTACAAAACATTGTCTCTACTTTTGAATATTTAAGCAAAAAATCATCAATATTCCCTTTATATAATACAATATTTACCTTCTCTCTTAAATTTATAGGCAATAAACAAAGAATATTATCTATAACATTTTCGTCTCCCTCTTGTTTGCAAAATGAAAACATATAAACTTTTTTATCATTCTCTAAAGACTCTTTTATTGTCTGAATTATAAATCGTTTGTATTCTTCAGTAAACATCATCAATTGCTTTCTTTGAGAAATATCTATTAAAGAAAAACCAATACTATTGCTTTCTTTATCTATAACTGATGGCAACTGTAGCTGAAAAACAACATCTGGACACATCCGAGTATTAGGTAATTCTTTAAAAACATCTAAAGAATATGCTTCTCTAAAACAAACATCTTGATATTTAAAAAAAATATTTTTATAAAAATCTTTATATCCAGAAGAATAAAACGGACCAAAATTCGCTCCTATTATGAATTTAGGCTTATCAAAAAAAACAGACGTAATTAACTTGTCCAACTCATCCGCTAAATTATCTCCATAAATATTCTCCATAAACAAAGACCCTCCTATATAAAGATATAAATCAGATTGGTCATATTCATTAGTATAGTATTTTTTATAGTATTTTTTAATGATTTCTTTTCTTTTCTTTTTTGAAATAAAAGATATAGATTTAAAATAAATACGCTCCAATAAAGAAAATGTTAAATTTTGAATTATTGTGACATTTTGATATTGATCAAACATTTTAGCATATAAATCTAAATCATTTACAATAATTCTAAATTTAACATTTGGATAACGATCAACAAGAACTTTTAAGAAAAGATCATCTCCTAAATTACAATGAGTATACGCCCTAACTAAAACTATTTTCATTTTTCAAGAAAATTTATAAAAATTATTTTAATATTTTTTGTTTTTAATAAAACCTAATAACATCATTCTTTCACTATTACTCAAGCCAATAAAAAAAAATCATAACTAAGTTGACAATTGTTAAAATCATCGATTTTGAAATAAAATCAACATAACAATTATTTAATGAAAACATTAAATAATGAGTAGTAAGAAACAATATTGTGGTAATAACTATGATTCTTAATATCACATTTCTAACAAACAATCCCACATCAAAATTAATTAGATATTTTAAAAACAATAACCGTCCAAATAATGAAATTATATTTATACCTATAATGACCCAAAAAATCACATTAGGATTATAAAAAATCTTTAAAAAAATATATGAAATAGGTAGACACAGAAAGATAAATGTTCCCAATACTATTTGATACCATTTAATATTTCCGTGTGCCTGTGCACCTATCATTAATGGACCTGAAATACAATCTATTAATATACCGATTAAACATAGTACAACAAAACTTGAAGTCCCTTTCGGAGGATTCTTAAGCCATATTTCTAAAATGAAATCAATATTATATATTATTGGACAAACTAACAAAAACATCAAAAAATAAGAGAACTTAGCACTTTGAAAAATAAGTTTCAAAGATTGTTCTTTATTACCAGATGAGTATTGCTTTATAATCTGAGGGTTCACAGCCATTTGAAAATTAGTTACAAAAACTTGTACCGCCCCTTGAACCTGCATACTTATACCATATGCTGCATTCACAACTGTTCCAAAAAAAACATTTAACAAAATATTCAATCCTTGCCCTCTGACAACAGAAGCCATATTTCCAAATAGGCTCCACCCCGAAAAAGACAATAATTTTTTATATAATTCATTTTCATAGTAAAACTGATATTTGCTTTCTTCAAAATTTATTTTACAGTAAATTTTGTGTACAACTCTTGTAATAAATGATACCCCAAATAACAACCCTGCATAAAGTATTAATTTATCAAAATCAAAAATAAGAAGTAGATAAACTATCAATAACTTTAATATAACTTCAGCTATACTCATATAAGCATATATGCTCATTTTTTCTCTTGCAACAATCAATGCATCATAAGGTACCTGAATAACGCTTAATAAAAAAGTGAATACAGAAAACTGATATACCCAATTCACTGCAGACATTCTTTCTGCAGCTATATTCAACTTGTAGTTAATAAACCACAATCCTAAAGTTTCTGCCAACACTAAAATTAATAAAGCAATAAGTATATGAATATTTAATGTTGCATTAAACGTCTTTTTTAACTGTATTATATCATTCTTTCCAATGTCAAAAGCCAAAAAACGATTGGTAGCAGATACCATAGCGCTATTGAAAAAGCTAAACATTGAAACTACTCCCCCTACAATACTATAGGTTCCATAATCTTCAACGCCTAATGCATTCAAAATTACTCTGGACGTATAAAGAGTTACCCCCATCGTGATAAACATCCTTATGTATAAGTACATTGCATTTTTTGCAATAGTTTTAGAGTTTATCACTTAAATTTTCAATAAAATTTACTATTCTTCCACAAGCTTCCCCGTCTCCATAAGGATTATGTAAAGCACTCATATTTTGGTACCTTTCTACATCTGACAATAAGCTTTGTGCTTCTGAAATGATTCTTTTTTTATCTGTACCTACCAAAATTACTGTTCCAGCAGTAACAGCTTCAGGTCTTTCAGTCGTTTCACGCATTACCAATACAGGTTTCCCTAAACTTGGAGCTTCTTCCTGTACACCTCCAGAATCTGTAATAATCATATATGCCTGATTCATTAGCCAAACAAAAGCAGGATAAGCTAAAGGATCAATTAGTTTAATATTTTTAACTTTAGATAAAATTTCGAAAACTGGTTTTTTCACATTTGGATTTAAGTGAACAGGATATATAATTTGAACTTCTTCATTATTTTCTGCTATTTCTTTTAACGCTTCGCAAATGTTAATAAATCCTTTACCGTGATTTTCTCGTCGATGACCAGTTACTAAAATTATTTTTTTATTAAAATCAATTATATTTTTCAATAAATTAATTTCGCTATTTTCTAAAACTTTCACTCTGTCTGAGCTATATAATAATGCATCAATAACTGTATTTCCTGTAACAATTACTGAGCTTTGATTAACATTTTCTTTTATTAAATTTTCTTTAGACTGCAATGTAGGAGCAAAATGATAATCCGCAATTCTTCCTGCTACCTGCCTATTGATTTCTTCAGGAAAAGGAGACTGTTTATCATGAGTTCTAAGTCCTGCTTCTACATGGCAAACCTTTGCACCAGAATAAAATGCAGCAATACTTGCAGCCATCGTAGTAGTGGTATCACCATGTACATATATAAAATCAGGTTGATATTCATCAAAAACTGATTTCATTCCAGTAATAATATCAGCAGTTAATGAATATAAATTCTGATTAGGTTTCATTAAATCTAAATCAAAATCTGGTTTTATTTGAAAAAAATCAAGCACTTGATCCAACATTTCTCTGTGTTGGGCCGTTACGCAAACTTTTGTTTCAAAAACATCTGTATGCTTTTGAAACTCTTTTACTAGAGGAGCCATTTTTATAGCTTCTGGTCTGGTTCCGAATATGATTAAATTTTTCTTCAAAATAATATTTTATAATCTTTTATTAGCTTTATTTTTTTCCAATACTCCTTTTACGTCGTAAACAACCCCCTCTTCTTTTAAAAGATTTTTGAAATTAATATTCAAAAATTCGTTGTGAGCAACTGTAAGTACAATTGCATCATATTTTTGCTGCTCTTCGATTATCTGTGAGTGACAGATAATACCATATTCATCTAAAACTTCTTTAGGGTCTGCCCAAGGATCAAAAATGATAAGTTCAGCACCGTATTCCTGTAAATTGGTTATTACATCTATTGCTTTTGAGTTTCTTATATCCGGACAGTTTTCTTTGAACGTAATCCCAAGGTTTAAAATCTTAGCATCTTTTATTTTAATATCCTTTTGAATCATTAGCTTAACAACTTGTGATGCTACAAATGCTCCCATGGAGTCATTCAGTCTTCTTGCTGTTAAAATCAGTTCCGAATAATAACCTACTTCCTGTGCTTTTTGAGCAAGATAAAAAGGATCGACTCCGATGCAATGCCCTCCCACTAATCCGGGTTTGAATTTTAAAAAATTCCACTTTGTTCCTGCTGCTTCTAATACATCATGCGTATCAATATCCATTAATGAGAATATTTTGGCAAGTTCGTTCATAAAAGCGATGTTGATATCTCTTTGTGAATTTTCTATCACTTTTGAAGCTTCAGCGACCTTAATTGTTGGCGCTAAATGAGTTCCTGCGGTGATTACTGATTTATACAAATCATCAACAACTCTTCCTATTTCAGGAGTCGAACCAGAGGTAACTTTTAATATTTTTTCTACCGTATGTTCTTTATCTCCAGGATTAATTCTTTCAGGTGAATATCCTACGAAAAAATCTACATTAAACTTAAAACCGGAAATTTTTTCTAAAACCGGCACACATTCTTCCTCAGTTACCCCAGGATAGACTGTAGATTCATAAATTACGATATCGTTTTTCTTTAAAACTTTAGCAACTGTCTCACTTGATTTATACAATGGAGTCAAATCAGGACGATTATGTTTATCTACAGGGGTTGGAACCGTCACTATATAAATGTTGGCATTCTGAATATCACTCAGATCTACTGAGCAGAATAATCCTTTAATTATATTTTTTTCATTTAAAGGATTTTTTTGAAGTAAAACTGATTGTAAAACTTCATCATCTAATTCTAAAGTAGAGTCAGTCCCCGCTTGTAAATCAGCAACTCTTTTTTGATTAATATCAAAACCTACTACTGGGTATTGAGTAGCAAACAATCTTGCTAAAGGCAAACCCACGTAGCCTAAGCCTATTACTGCAATTTTATGCTCTTTATTCATTTTTTATCTCTGAAAAAAGTGTATGTATTTAATTTTCGTAAATTATTCAAAAAAATAAATACTCAAAATAAATTATTTTCCTAGTAATCTTTTCCAAAAAGATTTTTTTGATTCTGCTGCATAACCATAGCCATATTTGTAGCCGTAGCCGTAGCCACTATGAATTTTGCTTACATCATTCAGTACCAATCCCACATTATTTATTTTCTTGTCTTTTACCTGCTTATTGATAAATCCTATCAATTCTTTTTCGGTATATCCAGAGCGGGTAACATATACTGTAGCATCTGCAACATCTGCTATTAAGAAAGTGTCTGTTACCAACATCATCGGTGCAGTATCTAATATTATATAGTCGTACATTGGTTTTAAACTGTCTACCAATTCGTGATACCTTCCGTTAGATAATAATTCTGTAGGATTTGGGGTAATTACTCCTGAATAAATCACATCGCAATACGGATTGAATGAAGTAGGATGAATAAGTTCTGAAATACTAATTTGCTCATCATACATAAATTCTGAAAGACCAATTAACCCTTTTCGGCTTTCGTTGTATCTCTGTAACTGGGGATTTCTGATATCTGAACCGATAATAATTACCTTTTTTCTCGGTGTTGCCAATGTTAACGCCAAATTAACCGAAGTAAATGTTTTACCTTCTCCTTTCACGGTAGAGGTAACAAGTATTACATTTCCTTTTTTGTTTTTCGGCAACATAAAATTAATATTGGTAATTAAAATTCTGAATGCTTCTGCCAGAGGAGATAAATCATTTAATTGCACGATTTCTGGCTCCCCTTTTGGCACAGATGGCAGCTCACCAATTACAGGCTCACCATCTAGTAATCTTTCGAGATCGAGCTTCGTTTTAACTTTATCGTTGAAGAGTTCTAATAAATAAATAACCGCAAAAGGAATGAGCAACCCAATCATTAATGCTCCCAGATAGATGATCATTTTTTTGGGAGAAACAGGTATAGGATTGGTTAATGCATCATCAACAATTCTGGCTTTGGGTGCCGCAATGGCTAATGAAATGGCCGCTTCTTCACGTTTTTGCAATAATAATAAATACAACTGTTCTTTGATGTTCTGCTGTCTTTCAATACTTCGGAACATTTTTTCCTGCACAGGAATTTTAGAAATTTTCCCTGACAATCTATTTTGCTCCCCCAAAATAGTACTTCTTGCCATCTGCAATCCAGATTTATTTTTCTGTAGACTCTGCACCACAGAACTTCGCATACTGTTGATCTGATTGGTAATATCTTGTACCACAGGATTAGCGCTCGTAGAATTTTCAAGCAATCTGTTTCTTTCAATCACCAACTGATTGAATGCTGCTATGCTAGTAGCAATACTTTGATCTGAAAGCCCTACGTTCAATGGCAAAACCTGATAAGTACCCTGTCTGTTAACCGAGGTCAGCAAACTGTTGACCAATTCAAGCTGAGTTTCATTTTCAAGCTGTTTTTGACGGGTACCCATCTCCGTTGCTAAAGAAAGTTCTGCTTCTGTCTGAATATCAGCAATATTATTTTTTACCTTAAAATTTTCTTTCTCCGATTCTACATTCCCCAATTCTCTACTGATCAACGATACTCTTTCATCAATAAAAGAGGCGGTCTTCTGGGCTTCTGAATTTTTATCAAGATTGGCTTCACGGTTGTAGTTCACCGCCAGGCGGTTCAAAATATTTTCTGCTTTCTCAGGAACGGGATCAGTAAATGTAATCTTCAGTACAGTGGCTTCTTTCTGTGCCAATGAGACATTAAGCTTCGTAAGATAGTATCGCGCTCTATTCATGCCCGACATAAACTGCAATCGGTACATACTGTTTTGATTTGGGCTTCCTTTGAATTTTGGATTTTTCTGGAACATCACCACTCCAAAAGGCATTGTTACCGCAGTATTAAACTGTGCCTGAATCTCTTTTTTAAAATCTTCAGATTTAATAATAATTTTGTTGCCTACAATCTGAGCCGTAACCTCACTTGAGGGATATTTTGCTTTCTTTTTTTCACTGATAACACGTACCAGGAAAGGAGAAGATTCTTGATAAAGCTCCGTTTCTTTAATGCTTCCTTTAGAATAAACACCAGTTTCTAACGCCAATTCTTTCACCACAGAAAGCATCAACTTTTTAGATTTAAGGATTTCTATTTCGTTATCCACAGAATTGGTTCCCATACCGCCGATGCCACCCAATTCAGAAATCACAGACATTTCAGGTTGCGAAGAGGCTGATTTTTTGACTTCTTTAATTAATAAAGTAGATTCTGTACTGTATACAGGAATACTATATCTTAAGAAAAACCAAGCAGCAATAACCGCAACAATTGCCCCTATAATAAACCAATACCAACGATGAATATAAGGTTTTATGACTTCTCTGATATTGAAAGACTCTTCCTGAGCCTCATCTTGTGTTTGATTATAATCCACTATAAAGAATTCTTCTTATATTAATTTTTTGTAAGTGCTAAAACTCCAATTACTAAAGAAGCAATAACTGATGCCACTGAAATATACAATCCTGTATTTGGATCTACTCTAGCCGCTTTTTCTCGGTTAGCGTTAGGCTGTACATAAATCATATCATTCTGCTTTAAGTAATAATACGGTGAATTGATAAACTGCGCACTGTTAAGATTTATTCTATGGTGGGTAATTTGTCCGTCTACCGTTCTAACAATCAAAACATTTTCACGGATCCCATACGTCGTCAAATCACCAGCTAACCCTAAAGCAGCAAGCACTGTAGTATTTCCTTCAGGAACGACATAAACTCCGGGTCTAGCAACTTCACCCATTACCGACACTTTGAAGTTGATTAATCGTGCATCAATAACAGGATTCTTTACGTATTCACCGACAAGATTCGTTAATTTTAATCTGAAACTTTCGATATTTTCATCTTTAGTGTTTACTTTACCGATTTGAGGAAAAACTATATTATAATCAGTATCTACAATATACGTCTGACCTGCCACTGGTGTTGGCTGCGGCACACTGTTAGAGCTTGGTGTAGAATAACGAACAACTTCAGAACTTGACGAATAGCTTTGATTAAATGGTTTAACAACATCTAAATCTTTAGCCGTTACGGAAATAATTAACTGATCGCCGGGCTGCAATGTCGTACGGCTGTTTTTAATTGAATTATCTAAGGTAATATTTTCAATGTCTTGCATGTAATTGATATTCTGTCTCGGAGTACAAGAAAACACAGCTAGACCTAAGACACTATATACAAAATATTTTTTAAAATTCATTTTCGGTAATTTTTTCACAAAAATAGGATTATTATTTTTCAAACAAAACTTGTTGAGGGTTATATTGAGAATTAGCTGTTAATTATGCTTAACAACAGTTCTTTTTTTTATATTTAATTTGACACATCTGTAAGATTCTTTTTATCGAGCACTTCGAATTCGGAATTGTTGCTAATAAATTCGGGTACAATATCTTTCAGCAGCTTTACCACGTGCAACTTATCTCTTTTTACTGCTGCCTTTATTACCTGTTTACATAAAAATTCAATTTCGTCAAAAGCTATTAAGGGGTCTTTAGAAATCATAATCTTCTGATGGTGAGTAGGAACTGTCGTCGCATTATCACTCAGCAGCTCTTCGTACAATTTTTCGCCCGGTCTTAACCCTATAAATTTAATTTTAATATCTACATCTGGTCTAAAGCCAGATAATTTGATCATTCTTTTGGCTAAATCTAAAATTTTAACAGGTTCTCCCATATCAAAAACATAAATTTCGCCTCCTGCACCCATCGTTCCTGCCTGAAGAACCAATTCGCAAGCCTCAGGAATAGTCATGAAATATCTGATAATATCGGGATGGGTAATGGTAATAGGACCTCCCTTTTCAATTTGTTTTCTAAAATGCGGAATCACCGAACCGTTGGAGCCTAATACATTTCCAAAACGGGTAGTAATGAATTTTGTTGTGTTCCCTTCTAAATTCTGTAAAGACTGTACAAAAAGCTCAGCCGTTCTCTTCGAAGCTCCCATTACATTGGTAGGATTTACTGCTTTGTCTGTAGAAACCATTACAAAACGGTTTACTTTATATTTTTTTGAAAGCAAAGCCACATTTTTCGTCCCCAACACATTTACAAAAATAGCTTCATGTGGATTTTCTTCTATTAAAGGAACATGTTTGTAAGCAGCAGCATGATACACCATTGAAAACTGATAGGTTTCAAATATTTTTTCGAGTCTGTAAGAATTAGAAATATCTGCCAAGACAAATTTGAATTTCTGCTCAGGGTATTTTTCAAGCAATTCGAGTTCCAGTTCGTATAAAGGAGACTCCGCCTGATCAAGCACAACAATGAGTGAAGGCTCAAACTGAGCGACTTGGCGTACAATTTCACTACCTATAGAACCAGCTCCCCCAGTAACTAAAATATTTTTATTAAAATGTCTTTTTGTAACATCTTCATTTTCAATCTTTATCGGCCTACGGTTTAGCAAATCTTCAATTTGAAGTTGACGAATCCCTCCCACCAAGTCAGAATCACGCATTTTACTCAATGTAGGAGCTTTTAAAACTTTCAATCCGTTATCTAATGCCAATGTCATCCATTCTTCAAGCTCTTGCTTTGACATAATTTCTTTGATAATCAAGAGCGCATCAAACTGTTTAGTTAGATTTTTATTTTTAAAAAAATAATCACTATTATAAATTTTATTCCCCAGCAAAACTGCCTTGTTTGAGTCTGATCGTTTGGTAACAAAACCCTCTAAGCGATAAGGGTAATTGGGATTATGAAGTATTGCTCTTGCCAAAGAAACTGAGGCATCACTTACTCCTACTACTGCAACTCTGGTTTTTGAAGAAGCTCCTTTAATATCAATTAAAATATTAAAAAACTGTTTGATGAGCATTCTAAAGAAGAACATCAGTGAAACAGAAATAAAAAAGTAAAGAAATAAAGTTGGATACAAATACAACGACTTCCCTAATAATTTCCCTATGCAAAAATTGATAGCCATTAGGGTTAATAAAGTGCTTCCTGAAGACAAAAGAATCTTAAACAAATCAAAAAAAGTAGAATGTCTTACAATACCTGCATAGGTTCTAAAAACAAACATAAAGAATAAGTTAACCCCGATAAGTAATATTCTTTTTTCTAAACTTTGATTGGGAAAATTGACCTGTACGTGTAGCCAATCTAAGAACGTATACGACAGAAATATTGAAAAAAATACTATAGAAATATCTATAAGAATGACAATCCACCTTGGGATATACCTTAAATCCGTAAGTTTAACTATATTGTCTCCATTATACAGCGCAGTAAAAGCATCAGTAAGCTTTTTCATTCAGCATTTTGATATTTCGGTTATTCGGCAAATATAATGATATTATTTTTATAAAAAAATCAACATAATACTTATTCACTTAGGAACTATTAAAAAAAACAGAAAAATAGCACCAAAAATAAGTGAATTAAATAATTATATTAACAAAGCAATCCCCCATTAAGCATTTTTAAACAAAATCATTTGGAGGACTTAAAACAAGTCTAATAAGTAAGATAGCACGCCTCACTTTCATCTAATTTGGAACCTATTCGTTTTTTAAGTGAAAAAAATAATACAAAACATTATTAATTTAATGATATTTTACAGCTTATGTTAATTTTCTATAACCTGTAAAATAAATTCATATTCAAAGCCTCTGCTTAGAAGATATTTAATTGTTTTTCCTTTTTTCTGATAGTCCTTCAACCCTTTCAATTTGGATTCGTAATTTTCGTAAATCTTATTGATGGTTTTTAAATAATCATCTTCGTCAATTTCATCAAAACAGCTAGAAATTAGTTTTTCGGTAATGCCTTTTTGTTTTAAATGCATCTTAATCTTCGTTCTGCCCCAACTTTTTATATAAAATTTTCCGCGAATATAGCTTCGGGTAAAACGCTCTTCATTGAGATAATTTTCTTTAAGCAGATAAAGAATAATCTCATCCTTCGCTTCAGGAATCAAAACAAACTCTCGCATCTTTTGCTCAACCTCCGCATGACAACGGTCTTGATACACGCAATAGTTAACCAACTTCTGTTTGGTTTCTTCAAATGTGAAAAGTTTCTTATCGGGCTGCATAGTTTAGTTGATGGTTGATGGTTGATGGTTGATAGTTGATAGTTGATAGTTGATAGTTGATAGTTGATAGTTGATAGTTGATAGTTGATAGTGTAAAATTACAATTTGCAAAAAAGAGGCACAAAATATTTGCACCTCTTTTTGTTTTTATATTAAAGAGCCAAAAGCAAACTGCTATCAGCTAAATAGCAATTCTTAATAATTAAATAAAGCCTTTCCTTCCATTAATTGGTTTACTTTCTTTCTAGTGTCTGCAATTACTTCTTCATTTTTGATATTGTCTACTACTTCAGAAATTAATTCTGCAATCGTGTTCATATCATTTTCTTTAAGACCTCTTGTCGTGATTGCTGCAGTTCCTAATCTGATACCCGAAGTCGTGAACGGAGATTTATCATCAAAAGGAACCATATTTTTATTACAAGTAATATCAGCTTTCACCAAAGCTTTTTCAGTTTCTTTTCCGTTTACGCCTTTATTTCTAAGGTCTACCAACATCAAGTGATTATCAGTCCCACCACTTACAATATCAAAACCTAAATCTACCATCGCTTTAGATAAAGCCTGAGCGTTAGATTTAACTTGTTTTGCATACGTTAAGAATTGGTCATCAAGTGCTTCACCGAAAGCAATTGCCTTCCCTGCAATCACATGCTCTAGCGGGCCGCCCTGAATTCCTGGGAAAACAGCTCCGTCAAGAACCTGGCTCATCTGCTTGATTTCACCTTTTGGAGTTTTGTGTCCGTATGTATTTTCAAAATCTTTCCCCATCATAATCATTCCTCCTCTTGGACCTCTTAACGTCTTGTGAGTCGTAGTGGTTACAACATGACAGTGCTCGAATGGAGAATTTAATAATCCTTTTGCTACTAAACCTGCAGGATGCGCAATATCTGCCCAAAGTGTAGCACCGATTTCATCTGCAACCTCTCTGAATTTAGCATAATCTAAATCTCTTGAATACGCCGAGAAACCAGCAATCAACATTTTTGGTCTTTCTCTCAACGCCACTTCTCTCATTTGGTCATAATCAATCAAACCAGTTTCCTGCTGTACTCCGTAAGAAACTACATTATACTGAATTCCTGAAAAATTCACTGCAGAACCGTGAGTAAGGTGACCTCCCATAGAAAGATCCATCCCCATAATTTTGTCTCCAGGTTTCAAAACTGCCAAATAAATCGCAGCGTTAGCCTGAGAACCAGAATGCGGCTGAACATTTACATAATCAACACCAAAAAGCTGCTTTGCTCTTTCGATAGCCAATGTTTCAACCTCATCTACTACTTCACAACCTCCGTAATATCTTTTTCCAGGGTATCCTTCTGCATATTTATTCGTCAATACACTTCCCATTGCTTTCATTACATTTTCAGAAACAAAGTTTTCTGAAGCAATAAGCTCTAATCCGTGGGATTGTCTTTCTCTTTCTTTTTCGATAAGGTCAAAAATAATGTCCATTTATTCTTAGATTTTTAGATTTTGAACCCCAAAAATACGGAATTTAGTGTAGAATTAGGTATTTCTTACAATGATTTTTACACTTAAGTCTTTACTTTTTAAATTTAATTTTAATAGAATTTTTTCTTTAACCACAAACTAGCTCTCACCAGCAAAATCAATACAGGAACTTCTATCAAAGGACCTATAACACCGACAAAAGCTTGTGCAGAATGAATTCCGAAGACAGAAATAGCCACTGCAATTGCCAATTCAAAATTATTTCCTGTAGCCGTAAATGATATTGAAGCATTTTTATCATAAGAAACATTCATCAATTTATTAATGAAAAAACTTACAAAAAACATCAATACAAAATAGATAACAAGAGGAATTGCTACTTTCAAAACATCCATCGGGAGTTCTACCATTTTATCACCCTTTAAAGCAAACATCAAAACAATAGTAAATAATAATGCATACAAGGTAATCGGAGAAATCTTTGGTATAAATTTTCGGTGATACCATTCTACTCCTTTTAATTTCACTAAAAAATAACGAGATAAAAAACCTGCTAAAAAAGGAATTCCCAGATAAACTAAAACACTTTTAGTTACATCTTGCATGGGTATAGAAACGTTAAAGCTTCCCAAACCTAATTTCTGCGGTAAAACATTGATAAATATCCATACAAAAAAGCTGTAAGAGAAAATTTGGAATACACTGTTCAAAGCCACCAAAAGCGCAGCATATTCTCGATTTCCTTTAGCTAAATCATTCCAAACAATTACCATCGCAATACATCTTGCCAAGCCAATCAAGATTAATCCAACCATATAATCTGGTTCATTTTTCAGGAAAACAATTGCGAGAATAAACATTAAAATTGGGCCAATAATCCAATTAAGCAACAATGAAAGTGATAATACTTTTTTATCGTTAAAAGCTATTGGTAATAAAGTGTAATCTACTTTTGCAAGCGGCGGATACATCATCAAAATCAAGCCCATTGCTAGCGGAATACTAGTAGTTCCTACAGATAACGAGTTGGTAATCGTAGAAATATTTGGAAATAAAAATCCTAAACCTACTCCAATTACCATTGCAAAGAAAATCCACAGAGTAAGATAACGGTCAAGAAATTTGAGTTTGGGTTGCATCAAATTATTTTTTTAATTAAAGAAAAAACATATAAACATTCCATCGCAATTTGGTTGCTTCTTTCAATATATTTTTCGTCCTGAAGAATAGAATTATCGTAAGATTTTGGGTCAAAATAAGTAGTCCCAATTCGCAAATCACAACCTGGAATAAACGGACAGTTTTCGTCTGCATCTCCACAAGTCATTATAGCAACAAAATTTTCTTTGGGCAAAGTTTCATCATCAATTGTTTTTGAAAAACAGAGAGTTGATTTATTGTCTCCAAAAATAACATCATACTTAGGATTATTCGTTTCTTCTAATTTTTTTACTTGAAAACCCTCAGTTCTCAATGTATTGATGACATTTTGATTGAAAGCAGTCGCTTCAGTTCCTGCAGAAAAAGTATTAACATTGACACCATAAAAATCGGCAGCCATTTTTGCCCAAATCTGTCCCAAATGACTTCTGCGGGAATTATGCGTGCAAACGTAAACCAAATTGATTTCCTTACCTACATTTAATTTCTCTTGAATATGATTGGCTAATTTTTCCAATAAAACTTTTCTTTCAGCATTAATTTCTTTAAAATTTTTGCTGATGATATCGCAACGTTCTTTAATTTCTTGTTTCATTTTTGAATAATTCGATATTATTAAATGGCTACGAATACACAAATATTAACTTTATTACTCGTGTATTCGTAGCTGAAAAAACTAGCAACATCCACTTCCGGGTTGGCAAGAATTTTCTGAATTTAAAGTTAATTCTGAAAGATTTTTCTTTTCTTTTTCAGAAGGAATTCCGCAAGCATCCTGCGCAAGACAAGCGGTGGTTTTATTCATTAAAACAAAATATTTCCCATT
Organism: Chryseobacterium turcicum; assembly: GCF_021010565.1. Taxonomy (NCBI): domain Bacteria; kingdom Pseudomonadati; phylum Bacteroidota; class Flavobacteriia; order Flavobacteriales; family Weeksellaceae; genus Chryseobacterium; species Chryseobacterium turcicum. The sequence goes on along the minus strand of NZ_JAJNAY010000001.1, from coordinate 1,374,685 downwards.
AAATTCTAAATCGTATTTCCCGATGGTTTGTGATTGATACTCTACTTCAATTTCGGAGTCTTCTATTCCTAATTTTTCTTCTGAAAGCTGAATGATGTTTAAAAGCTTTCCAGGTTTTAGGCGATGCTCAAAATCATCAGCATTCCATAACTGAAAATTCACTACTTTTTCTGAACGGATTACTCCGCCACAATCGATAAATTTTTTAGTGATTTGTCCTACTTCTGTTACGTGAAAATGTTCTGGTACAAAAGTTCCGTTTTCTAATTGAAATTCTACATTTTCTAATGAAGGTAAAATTTCTTTAATTTTTGAAAGTTTCATAATATTGATATTAAATTAATTTAAAATCGTAACATTGCTATATTACGATAATTTATAATAAAAAAAATGCTTTTAACAGCATGATTCTGATTGAGGATTTTGAATGAAAAACATTCCTATCTCATCTTGAATTGTTTTCCAGATGGTATCTTCAATACAATAGCAAACAGACTTACCTTCTATCGTTCCTTTGATGATTCCTATATTTTTCAACTCTTTTAAATGTTGCGAAATCGTAGCTTGTGCTAAACCTAACTCTTCTACCAAATCGTTACAGATACACGCATTTTGATTGATAATATGCTGTAGAATTGCAATTCTTGCAGGGTGACCCAAAACTTTAAAAACTGTTGCCAATCTGTTTTGCTTTTCAGTAAAAATTTCTGTTTTTGTAAGTCCCATCTTCTTATTTTAATATTGCAATATTACGATAATAAAGTTACTAGAGAAAATAAATTTTAATTTTTAACTTTAAGATATGTAAAATTGATAAAAAATTAATATCAAAATTTAGTTATAATGAAAATGATATATTTGCATAAATCTTAAAACGAAACCGTCTAAATTATGGCAAAGAAAAAATATAAAAAACAGCTCCTTATTTCTTTAAAATCTCTTGGTAAATCTGAACATTTACTTCTTGAAAGCATGACCAACCTTATGCTTTTGGGTGAATTAAAGAAAAGTAAAATCGAATTTAAAGACGGCGATACATTTAGTTTTAAAGACAATATCTTTGATTACAGTGAAGATAAAAATGTAAGAAAACTAGCTAAACTGCGTAGAAAAATGTTGACGACGATGAATAAAATCGTGGTAAAAAATAAATTTAAAGACAAAGAAATTAAGTTTTTAAGCTAATTTTAAACTCCAATAAGATTTGAAATCTGTAGTAAAAAGCATAAAAAAGTCCCAGAAAATCTGGGACTTTTTTATTTAATATGAAATCGATTATTCTTTTTACGCAAAGATTTACTTAAAATAATTTTGACTTTAGTCCAAAGATTATCGAACAAGTTGATTAAGCGTAAAATATATGCATGAGCTTCATTAAATTAAATCAATTCATTGATTCATCTTTGTTTATTAAAGTAAAATATCAAGAAAAATAAATCTTTGCGTTAAAAAACGATGAATTAGCTTATAAAATCAACAATCTGAAAACAAGATGATTGATATCAAATTCACATTATTTATAATCAAAACGAATTTATTTCTTCGCTTTTTCTTTTAATTCTTCTTTGTCTTTATCTGAAGGATTCCAAACTTTTATATCGGAGTTTTGATCAATACCAGAACCCGGTAAAATCTGTACATTAATTCCGTCGCTCGCACCCAATTTTGCATACACTTTTTTGAATTTTCCGTCTTTTTGTTTTACTTCAACAAAAGAAACGTCTTTTCCGTTTTTCTTTTCGTACTGAACCAAAGATTCATCCAAAAGCAATGCATTTTTTTCTGATTTTAAAACGATTTCTCCGTTGGCAGAAAATCCGGCTCTAATGTATTCGTTATTCGGGTTTTTCACGTCACCTTCTACCGGGAATTTTATCGTTCCGTTTTGATCTTTTCCTTTAGGAGCAATCATCGTAAGCGTTCCCGGAAATGATTTATTCTGAAGAGCTCCAATCACGATTTTCATATCCATTCCCTGCTTTAGTTTTCCGGCTTGAGCTTCATCAATTTCACCTTGAAAAATCAATGAATTTAAATCTGCAATCGAACAAATTGTAGTTCCTGCGTTGAAAGAGTTCGCTTCAATTACCTGACTTCCTACTTTTACAGGAACTTCAAGAACGGTACCTGCAGCTTTAGAACGAATTTGAGTGGTCGCCAAACCTTGCAATTCCGGAATAGCCCCCGTCTTTACAATCTGTAAAGACTTTTGAGCAGTTACCAATTGTTGATTGGCATTTTTCAGCGTTTGTTGTTGGGTATATAACTGCTGTTGAGCCGTCAGATATTCTTGTTTTGAAATTACTCCTTGCTTGAATAATTTTTCAGACATCGCAAACTGAGTCTGCATATTAGAAAGATTCATCTTAGCATTATTAATCTGAAGCTGTGCATTTTGAACGTTTTGTGTAGCATTGTTTACTTCTGCAATGTTGGGAATAATTCTCACCGTGGCAATTAATTGTCCTGCTTCTACTCTATCTCCTTCATCTACCAAAATTTTATCGATAATTCCGGCAATATTGGGTTTAATTTCAATTTCTTCTTTTGGAACAATTTTTCCGGTAGCCATCACCTTATCTTCCATATTCTGGATTTTCGGTTTTCGGGTAAGGAAAGCCTCCGTTTCTTTTGAATTTGATTTCACCAAATAGCTGATTCCCATAATCAATACTCCTGCGAAAATAATTCCGAGAATGATGTAAATTGCTTTCTTCCAGCTAAATTTCTTTTTCATATATAGTTTATTTTTTAATTAAAAGATTAAAATTTGAACAAACATTTCATTTTCAAATTTTTAAATTAACTTATTTTCAAATTATTAATTATTCACTTCTTAAAGCTTCAATTGGTCTGATTTTAACGGCTCTCTGTGCAGGAATCATCCCAATGATTAATCCTAAGAAAACCATAATTGCCATTGCACTGAAGACATTTCCGAAATTGACTGTTGGGTTATACAAAGGAATATTTTCATTGGATTGTGCCCAAGCATCTAATCCAATCAATAATAGAAGTCCAAACATAAAACCTAAAAGCCCGGACGAAATGGTTATCACAACGCTTTCCAGCAAAATCTGATTTCTTACTTCAGCTGGTTTTGCTCCTAAAGCTCTTCTGATACCAATTTCTTTAGTTCTTTCTGTAACTGTAATTAAAAGAATATTGGAAATGGCTATAACTCCGGCAAGAATAGTAAGAGTTCCCACAATAATCGTTAAAAGCTGCATTCCGTCAAGGAAACCGGTAAGTTTTTTAAATTCTTTTCCAAGGTTAAAACTTCCGAAAGCATTGGTATCATCAGGTGAAACTTTATTTTTAGTTTTTAAAACATTTTTAATCTTTACTTCTACCTCATTCACTTCTGCATCAGGTTTACTCACAACAGAAAAAACATCAATTTTGTCGCCGTTATTAAACAAACTGCTAAAAGAAGAAAGTGGAATGTAAACTGTACGGTCATTTTCCATCGGGCCGCCTCTTTTCACTCTGAAAACACCAATTACATTGAAGAAAATGCCTTTTACATTAATCGATTTCCCCAAAGGGTCTTCTTTCTTTTTGGCATCGAAAAAGTTTTTATAAATCTCTTCTCCAATAACGGCAACATTTTTATTCTGAGAAAGATCGGCATCATTAAGATATCTTCCAAAAATCAGTTTTTTCTCAGAAATTTTGTTTCCAATCGGCGAATCTCCGGTTAAGGTATAGGTTGCATATTTTCCATTTCTAGACATTTGCTCGCCTGCACTACCAAAGTTTCCGCGTGAGTTTTGAGGTGAAATATAGTCTACCTCATGAACTTTTTTCTCTAACAAATCTATATCAGACAGGCGCAAATTCATCTCTCTGCCTTTGGGAAAGCCGTCATAAGGGATGGATGTGTTTTGAGCCCAAAGAAAGATTGTGTTGGTTGCAAATCCCGAGAAAAGCTTATCAAAACCATTTTCAAGACCTTTTGCTGCTCCGAGGAGACTTACATACAAGAACATTCCCCACCCTACGCCAATCATGGTGAGAAAGGTGCGGAGCTTATTATTCCGAAGAGAATAATAGATTTCCTGCCATGTATCTTTTTTAAATAAAATATTCACTTTTTTGAGTTATGAATTATAATTTATAATATTTAATTTGAATTTCGTTTTCAAATTAACAGACTGTCAAATTTTCAAATTAAATTATTCTGTTCGCAACGCTTCGATAGGTCTAATTTTCGATGCTCTTCGTGCGGGAACAAACCCTGCAATTAAGCCCGAAAGTACGAGAGCCACAAACGCCATCACGATTTCCGTAGTTCCTACACTTGGATTTTTAATAAAATATTCCTCTAAACTGTCGCCGATGAGATTTAAAGTTAAAACTCCTATACCAACACCCACCAATCCGGAAACGACCGTGATGACCACACTTTCCTGAACAATCAATCCTACAATACTTCCTGGCTTTGCACCAATCGCTTTTCGTACACCGATTTCTTTAGTTCTTTCCTTCACAATATAGACCATAATGTTGCTAATTCCGATGATTCCGGCTAGAAGCGTACCTGCACCAATAAATCCTACAATAAGAGTAAGTGCAAACATGATGGCAAATGTATCATTCATATTCTGAGCATTGTTCCAGACTCTGACGCCATTTTCGTCATCGGGAGAAACGTTTTTTCGTGATTTTAATTTATCTTTAAGCTCATCTCCATATTTAATTGCCTGCTCGGGAGTAAGTTTTTCGTCATAAGCGATAAATGCAGTGCTTACCGTATCTGAACCCTTTTTCATCTGTTGAAGGGTGGTAATAGGCACAGCAATATGCCTTTCATCCCAATCTCCGCCGTCATCTGAGAAAACACCGATTACTTTAAACATCGTTCCGTTGATATCAATATCTTTTCCGACAGGATTTCCGTTTTTAATTAAATCCCGCTGCACCATTCTTCCGATTACGGCAACGTGCTGCTTGTTATTCAAATCATTGGGAGACAGGTATCTTCCGTCCAACATTTTTCTATTTTCGACAAATATTTCATCCGTGTCACCACCATTAATTTGATAACTTCCACTTTCCTTACCATATTTCACCAAGAGATTAGCAGCATACCTCGGGGTTGTATATTCTACTTTTTCTTTGTCAGCATTGACCAAGAAATCATAATCATCATTATTCATTGTTACTTCACGGTCAGACTGAAGCCCTTTATAGGCAATCGTTGTTTTCCCGGTAGTAATCTGAATAAGATTTTGGGCATCTCTTGCAAAACCTTCGGTAAAGGCATTCTGTAACCCCTTTCCAATTCCGAAAAGAACAATGAATATGAAAAGCCCAAGTGCCACAGTAAACCCTGAAAGCACCGTACGCAAAACATTGCTGCGAATAGAACTGAATATTTCCTGCCAACGGTCTAGATCAAACATAATTTAAATTTAGGAGCCAAGTAAAAAGTTAAAAGAGCCCAATGCAACATACAAAAGCGTTCATTATGGATTTTTTACAGATTACCTGATTTTTTATTATTACTGAAATACAATTTTGTGTTTAAAACTTAAGTTTTTCACTTTCTTAAACTTTACTATTTTGCCTTTTTACTTGGCTCTTTTACAACACAATTTGCTCAATAAACTCGTCACTCTCGATAATACCGTCTCGTAAAATGACATTTCTTTTGGTTTGTGCAGCTACGTCGTTTTCGTGGGTAACTACGATGATTGTTCTTCCTTCATTATTAATATCCTGAAGCAGTTTCATAATATCATGCGTCGTTTTTGAATCTAAAGCTCCGGTTGGTTCATCCGCTAAAACCACTTTAGGATTGGTAATTAAAGCTCTTGCGATGGCAACTCTCTGTTTTTGTCCACCCGAAAGTTCGTTGGGTAAATGATTTGCCCATTGTGCAAGACCTACTTTCTCAAGATATTCCATTGCTCTTTGATTTCGTTCTTTTCTCGGAACGTTTTGATAGTACAAAGGAAGCGCAACATTATCTAAAGCTGTTTTATATCCAATCAAATTAAACGACTGGAAAACGAATCCTAAAAATTGAGAGCGGTACTCGGCAGCTTTTATTTCATTAAGATACTCGATGGGAATACCGTCGAGGTTGTAAACGCCGCTGTCTTTCTCGTCCAAAATTCCGATAATATTCAGCAAAGTTGATTTTCCGGATCCTGAACTTCCCATAATAGAGACAAATTCACCGGCTTCAATAGTAAGGTCAATGCCTTTCAAAACGTGAAGTTTACTTTTTCCTGTGTCGTATGATTTATGTAGATCCTGAATTACCAGCATTGAGTTATACTTTTTATTATCTAATAAGTAGTAGTAAGAAAAGATTTGTTACAAATACAGCAATTTATTAAGAAAAAAGAAGTGTTTAGCGCTTAAACACCTAATAATAAACAACTTAAAACAACTCGTTTAAATCTATATTTCATGTAAGGGTCATTTAAAAATCATAAAGCACTATAAACCAGCAGTAGAGGACGTTTCGGGTAATTGTGGAAAACTTTTCAGGTTAAAAGCCAGCCAATTACTCTTTACCCCTTTCAAAATCAGTCTTCATTTTCTAACTTTGTAGAGAAATTTTGGAGAAGCTAATTTTTGATTAACCATAAAAAAATCAGTTTATTAACTTTCAAAAAATCAAATACTTATCATTTTGGTGATAGTATTTTCAGAATTTGATTTTTTTACAAAAAAAGACATAAAATTTATAATATGGGAATTTTCGATAAAAGAGTAAGCTACAAGCCGTTTGAGTATCCTGAAGTTCTTCAGTTTACAGAAGCCATCAATAAATCGTTCTGGGTACACTCAGAAGTAGATTTCACAGCAGACGTTCAAGATTTTCAGTCGCAGCTTGAGCCGCACGAAAAAAATGCTGTAAAAAATGCGCTTTTGGCGATTGCTCAAATCGAAGTTTCGGTAAAATCATTTTGGGGAAATCTTTACAACCACCTTCCAAAGCCGGAACTGAATGGTTTAGGTTCTACATTTGCAGAATGTGAATTCCGTCATTCGGAGGCGTATTCTCGTTTGCTTGAAGTTTTGGGTTACAATGAAGAGTTTGCTCACGTTGTAGAAGTTCCTGCGTTGAAGAAAAGAATTGATTTCTTATCTAATGTTTTGAAGCACGCCAATTCGGCAACTCCGAAAGAGTATGTTTCTTCTTTACTTTTATTCAGTATTTTGATTGAGAATGTGTCTTTATTTTCTCAATTTGCGATTATTCTTTCGTTTACAAGATTTAAAGGGTACATGAAAAATGTTTCCAATATTATCGCTTGGACATCTATTGATGAGCAGATTCACGCTAACGGTGGGATTTACTTAATCAATAAAATTCGTGAAGAGCAGCCGGATCTTTTAACTGATTCTGACATCGAAGACATTTACACTTTGGTAGACCAATCTATTGAAGTGGAAGGAGAAATTTTGGATTGGATCTTTGAAATGGGTGAACTTGATAAATTCTCAAAACTAGATTTAATCAACTTTATGAAATACCGTGTTGACGAAAGTTTAGTTAAAATCAATATGGAAAAACGTTACAATACCACTGCTGAACAATACAGCCCTATGAAATGGTTTGAAGAAGAAGTTTTCGCTAATTCTATGGATGATTTCTTTGCAAAAAGACCTGTGGATTATACGAAGCATGATAAGAGTATTACGGCTAATGATTTGTTTTAAATTATGACTAGTTTTTGTGCTTTTAATGATTCAACACATCATGGAACATTCCATTTGGTAGATCATCCTGAAAATTGTCCAGAATGCCACCAAAAAATAATTCCAATAATTAGCAGTAAAAGACTTTCAAGGAAAGGAGATAAAACTTTCGTTTTTTTAAGCTGTCCGAATCCTAAATGTGAAATATCATTTGCTGCAGAATACTTGAAGCAACATGATCATTATTTACATTATTTTAGCAAGATAATTAAAGGAAATGTTATTCAGGAAAAATTTTCCGAACAAATTGAAAACCTATCTCCATATTTTATAAAAATTTATAATGAAGCTTATTTTGCAGAACAAAATAATTTATTAGAAATATGTGGTGTTGGTTATAGAAAAGCATTAGAATTTTTAATTAAAGACTATATAATTACTAAAAATCCTCACAAAGAAGATCTTATCAAGAAACTCCTTTTAGGAAAATGTATAAACGAATTTGTTGAAGATTTAAGACTAAAAGAAACAGCAAAAAGAGCTGTTTGGCTGGGAAACGATCACACTCATTATGTAAAAAAATGGGCAACAAAAGATCTATCCGATTTAAAACTACTTATCAAATTATCTGTTAATTGGGTAGAGTCTGAAATAATGACTGAAACACTAATTAATAGTATGACTGAATAGATAGATTTCTTCGTTCCTCGCAATGACAGAAAGAAATAATTGGCTCAAAAAAACCTAACGGGTTTTGAAAACCCGTTAGGTTTAATTAAAATTCAATAGGAACGGGCTTTAGCCCGTTTTAAAATGAGAAAAAATCCGATTGGCTTTAGCCAAAACTTAAAAAGGATTTTTTTTGCGCAAAAAACCGTGTCAAGGTTTAAAACCTTGACACGGTTGATTCAAAAGCATTAAAAACTTTGTCAAAGATTTTCAACTTTGACAAAGTGAAAAGAAAAACAAAACGTCGTCTTAGCCCTGATTGAAGCGGCATCCTTTTTTGGGATTGCGAAGGAGAAAAAGTTCAACGGATGAATAAACGTTGTTCGCAATTGCAAAAAAGATATAGCGGAAAGCAGGTAGAAAAGTGAGGAGAAAGACAAAATTTTCTGCTCTAAAAAAAAATAAAAACAACAGATTGCTTCGTGCCTCGCAATGATAAACGGGCATTGAAGTATCGAGAACAATATAAAAAATGGAAGAACAAAACAACAACATCTGGTGGCTCAACGAAGAATCTGAGCAAATGCTGAATAGAGGTTACCTTTTGAAAGGGGAAACCGTAGACGGTGCAATCGACAGAATCACCACTGCTGCAGCAAAAAAATTATACAAACCTGAACTACAACCAGCTTTCAAGGAGATGATCATGAAAGGATGGATTAGTTTTTCTTCTCCGGTATGGGCGAATATGGGAACGCAGAGAGGTCTTCCAATCTCTTGCTTCAATGTACATATTCCAGACAGCATTGAGGGAATTACCCACAAAATGGGTGAGGTTATCATGCAGACCAAAATTGGAGGTGGAACTTCGGGATATTTCGGTGAACTTCGTAACAGAGGAACTGCGGTGACCGATAACGGAAAATCTTCTGGTGCGGTTTCGTTTATGAAACTTTTTGACACTTCAATGGATGTTGTATCGCAAGGTGGTGTAAGAAGAGGTGCTTTTGCGGCGTATCTTGATGTTGACCACGGTGATATTGAAGAATTTTTATCAATTAAAGATATCGGAAGCCCTATTCAGAACCTTTTTACAGGAATTTGTGTACCAGATTACTGGATGCAAGATATGATTGACGGTGATGCCGACAAGCGTAAAATCTGGGCGAGAGTTTTGGAAAGCCGTCAGCAAAAAGGTCTTCCTTATATTTTCTTTACCGATAACGTGAACAGAAACAAACCTCAGGTTTATAAAGACCTTGGATTAACGATTAATGCAAGTAATCTTTGTTCGGAAATTATGCTTCCGTCTACAAGACAGGAATCTTTCATCTGCTGTTTGTCTTCGATGAACTTAGAATTGTACGACGAGTGGAAAGATACAAACGCAGTACAATTGGCAATCTATTTCCTTGACGCTGTTTTGTCTGAATTTATCGAAAAAACGGAAGGAAATTATTACCTTCAGGGAGCAAGAGACTTCGCAATGCGTCACAGAGCTTTAGGTTTAGGCGTTTTGGGTTACCACTCTTATCTTCAGAAAAATATGATTCCTTTTGAGAGTTTTGAGGCGACGCAGTTTAATGCAAGAGCTTTCAAACACATCAGAGCGCAAGCGGATATTGCGTCAAAAGAATTGGCAAACATCTACGGAGAACCGGAAATCTTAAAAGGTTACGGAATGAGAAATACAACGGTAATGGCGATTGCTCCTACCACTTCTAGTTCTGCGATTTTAGGACAAACGTCTCCTGGAATTGAGCCTTTTGCTTCAAACTATTACAAAGCTGGTTTGGCGAAAGGAAATTTCATGCGTAAGAATAAATACTTAGCAAAATTGTTGGAAGCGAAAGGTCTTGACAATGAGGAAACATGGAGAACAATTATGTTGAATCACGGTTCAGTACAACATTTAAATGAATTGTCTGACGAAGAAAAAGCAGTATTTAAAACGTTTAAAGAGATTTCTCCGATGGAGATTATTTCTCAGGCGGCACAAAGACAACAGTACATCGACCAGGCTCAGTCTCTGAACTTGCAGATTCCTGCTACAATGCCAGTAAAAGACGTAAATTATCTTTACATCGAAGCTTGGAAAAAAGGAGTGAAAACTTTGTATTACCAAAGAAGTTCATCTGTTTCTAAAGAAATGATGGTGAATTTTGTGAGCTGTTCGGCTTGTGAAGCTTAAGTTTTAAGAGCAAAGTAAAAAGTAAAAGGAGCCAAGTTGGCTGTGAATATATTTAAACCGTAGAAATTTTTCTGCGGTTTTTTTTTTGTTAAAATAAAATAATCTTGTTGGAAAATACAGACACAAAAAATCAAAGATTTTGAGCAAGAATATTTGCCCCTTAACACAGTATCTAAAGAATATTTTGCGTCTTTGCAAGAGCTAACTATTTAGGTTAAAAAAGTTTAACAAATAATACCCTACTTGGTGATAAATTACATTTATAAATCTAAATTGAAAAATTTGTAAAATATTTTAACTCAGAAACAAAATCAATTCATATATTTGTTACATCAGTTTTCTATTGAAATGAACTGATACTTAAAAACATAATGACATGAAAAAAATTTTATTTACACTTAGTGTAAGCTGTTTTTCTATAGCTTATGCCCAAAATCTAAATTTTGCAGATTCTAAATTTAAAGCTTTAATCTTAAGCTCTACTACTACCAACCAAATCGCCAAAGATTTAAATGGAAACTTTATTGCTATCGATGTAAATGGTGATGGTGAAGTTCAGGTTTCGGAAGCGCAACAGGTGAAAACACTCAAGATCAAACAAGATCCAAACCTGATGTATATTGATCCTACCAAAGATCTTGAGGTTTATGATCCAGACAATATCAATGTCAATTATTACAATTCACATTTACCGGATGGAGTTACAGATGCATTATTATTTCCAAACATGGAAGAATTGTATGTTGTAATGGCGAAATCTTTCAATATTAATTTTATCAATAACAATAAAATAAGAATTGTTAAGGGTAATCCTCGTTATTATAGCTCGACATTTCAAGATACTACTGTATCAAGTAATCTTACTTTTGATAATTGCTCAAACTTACAGAATATTGCTGATGTTGTCGCTTCTGTATTAGTAGATCCTTGGCATGGCTCTGGAGATATTTTAAGAATTAAAAATTGCTCACAGATTAATAGCACCGCACTAATTAGCTTTAGTGAAATAAAAGAACTTTATATTGAAAATTCAAATATCAGTAATTTAAGTATTGATTCCTGTCCGCTTCTTACTAAAATTCATGTTCCAAATTTAAGCACATTAACTAAAATTTCGTCTTCGCATTATAATACTTCTAATTATTGGAGCCCTCTCGCTCAAAATCAGTACATAGAGCTTGTTGCCAATAACTGTATTAATTTAGAGGAAATAACTGTATCCAATCATGGTAACAATAATACAGGTAATTATTTTACCTCAGTAAATATAAATGGATGTACTGCATTAAAAAAATTATCCGGACTTAATGATCCTTCGGTCGATTTTTCGACAGCCGGTCTTATAAATCTGGAAGAACTAGATTGCTCGTATCAAAACAAATACACCTATGCTTCAAATACCTCTGGAAGTGCGATACTTGGAAATGTTAATTCTATAAACCTTTCAGGACTTCAAAAATTAAAAAAACTTACGGCATACAATCAGCGAATTAACAATATTAACTTTGCTGTATGTCCGCTACTTGAAGAAATAAATTTAGTCAATACTATTATTTTTATTAGTAGTATTGATGTAAATAATTTGGTCAATCTGCATACATTAAATTTATCTGCTACAGACCTACTGATAACTCTTAAAAAACTACAACAAATTAATGCTCAAAATTGTACAGCATTAGTAAATTTAGAAATATTTGGAAACGATGATTTGCATACCCTAAATCTACAAAACTGCTCAAGTTTAAAAAGTTTAAAAATTGGTGAACAAATAAATTATTCATATTACATTAGCTATTTCCCCGAATTTACTAATCTAAATATAGCGCAATGTACATCTCTTGAAGACCTACTCATTTGGAATACAAAAATAAATAACTTAAATACTTCTGATTGTACGCAATTAAAATCATTAAAACTTTCAGGAAATAATTTTCATAATCAAATAGATTTATCAAACAATCTAGCTTTAGAAAATTTAGAAGTTCAATATTCGCCTTTATTGACGAATTTTAATTTATCCAATAATGTTAATTTAAAAACTGTTCTTGCTAAGACTTGTCCTCTAATCACACAATTAGATCTTTCTGGTGCTTCTCATTTAGAAATTATTAGTTCACATGATATGGCAAATCTTACTTCTATAAATGTAAGAAATAGTTCTAATGAAGCCATAAGTCTCCAAAATTATAACAGCAATTTATCCGTTTGTGTAGATGATACCCAATTGATTGGATTACAGACTACATATCCTAATGTAAACTTCTCAACAAGTTGTAACAATCTATTCACTACAACATGGAACGGAACAAGCTGGTCAAACGGAACACCGTCATCAATAGCAATTGTGGTTTTAACGGGCTCTTATTCCACTGCTTCGCAACCAACTTTCACAGCTAAAAATATTATTATTCAGAACAGTGGTATTTTAGAAATCACTTCAGGTAATACCATTTCAGCTGTAAATGTAACAGTGGAAGATGGAGGTAACCTTATTCAGAAAGACGGTTCTAATTTATCTTATTCAGGAGCTTTTAAAACATTGAAAAACGGAACGAGCGAGGTTAATAAATATGCATTTTGGACCTCTCCAGTTGTTGGTCAGAATTTAACGAATATTTATACAGGGGCAACGCCGGCGTTTATTACAGAATACGACACCGCAACTGATAATTATGTAAATGCATCTTCTACAACTTCTGTATTCGGTAAAGGCTATTCTATAAAAACTCCGGTTGCAAACGCTGCTTTAGTTTTTGAAGGTACCCCAAATAACGGAACGCAAACTTTTTCATTGGCTACTTCAGGAAACGGATTCAATTTAATAGGAAACCCCTATCCTTCCAACTTAAACTTAGGAGCTTTTTATACCGTAAACTCGGCTAGAATTTCAAGTACATTCTATTTCTGGGATAACAAAAGCACGAATGTAACGCTTCAAAACGGTGCTACGACTACCAATTACGGATATGCTACTTTCAATGCTGCTAACAGCGCCAACCCTACTTGGGTTCCGGCTCCAAATGATAACGGAGGAACGGCCGTTGTTCCAATGGGTACAGTTGCGAATATTGGTCAAGGATTTATTATTAAGACTTTAAATGCTTCTGTTGATACATCTTTAACCTTTAATAACGAAATGAGAAGTGCAACAAACGCAACCTTCTTTAATAAAGATAATTCCTCAACAGAAGGTAAATTTTGGTTAAAGTTAAACTCTGAATACAATACCAATAATACTTTTGCGGTAGATTATACAAACGGAGCCTCAGATTCATTTGATAATTATGATTCTAAAGCAATAGGAACTGGTTCTGATGCTTTCTACACCTTAGCTGATGCACAAAAATTAATCATTCAGGGGAAAGAAAGTTTTGATATCAATGATGTAGTTCCTGTAGGAGTAAAACATTTCCAAAATGGTGCTTTTACTATAGCATTAGTAAAAAAAGAAGGATTATTTGATAACGGACAGGCTATTTACCTACACGATAAAGTAACAGGTACTTATACCAATCTTCAAAATGGAGTTTATTCATTTACGGCCAATGCAGGAGAAAACACCAATAGATTTGAGATTGTTTACAAACTTAGTGTTTTGGCAACTGCTGAAGTTAAAAAAGATGCTTTTGAAGTGTATAGAGATGGACAAGATTTTATAGTGAGAAACGATAAAAATATTGAAAAAATAGAAATATTTGATGCGGCTGGAAGAAAAATTCAGACTATTAATGAAAACTCTAAACTCATTCGTGTACAACTTAGCTCTAAAGGTGTTTATATCTTAAAGGCATTGTCAGCAGGGAAAGAGTACTCAAAAAAAATAATTAAATAACAAGTGATGATGAAAAAGATTGTAATAATGCTAGTAATGGCACTATCCGGTGTTGCCTTTGCACAAGAGTCTTCAGATAATCCATTTGTTTATGATAATGATACTCCTGAGTTGTATGAAGAAGAAATTATTCCTGCCAATCCGGGAGACCCTAAATCGGCACCTATTGACGATTACATTCCTGCTCTTTTAATCATTGCGATTGCCTTTGTTATCGCTTATGCTAATAAAAAGAAGAATATAGTCGCTAAATGAAAAGCCCAATATTTAGATAATTCATCAATAAATTTAAAAACCGCAGAATTTTTTCTGCGGTTTTTATTTTCATTAACATGTAAAATAAACTTTACATTTTGTAAAATATTTTTTACATTTGATTGATTAAAAATTACAAACATGAATACTTTACAACTTTTCCCAAACCGTTACAAAAAAATAGGCTGGTTTATTTTTATTCCGTCATTAATTTTAGGAATTATTTCTTTGACAGGGATTATTGATTTCCCTGAAGTCTCGATTCCTGTATTTTATAATTCAGGATTTCCTTTAAGCAGCGAAGATTCCGGATTATTTAAAACTACAGAAGTAGATTTTTTCCCGAATCTTTTTGGAATTTTAATTATTATTGGTGGAATTCTGACAGGATTTTCAAAAGAAAAAATCGAAGATGAATACATCTCAAGTGTAAGACTGAAATCCGTATTTTGGAGCCTGATTGTAACCTACTCTATTATTCTGATTCTATTTTTAACGATATTCGGAGTACTTTTCTTTACCATCATGATTTTGATAATATTTTTACCTTTGATATTGTATGTTTTCAGATTTAACTATTTACTGCTTACAAAATGAAAAATACCATTAAAATAGAAAGAGCTTTAAAGAATATAACTCAGGAAGACTTGGCAAAAAAAATCGGTGTTTCGAGACAGACCATCAACGCTATGGAAGCTGGAAAATATGTTCCGTCAACAGTTTTAGCCTTAAAAATCGCAAAATATTTCGATAAAAAAGTGGAAGATATTTTTGAATTGGAAATTGAGGATTAGAGATTAGAGATTAGAGATTAGCAAAAAACAGAATGTTTTACTTTTGACACTAATCGTTTTTAGCTTTTATATCGTTTTAAATTTATGTTACTATAATAATAATAATAATATTGCATTCCTATGGAGTGCAATATTTTTTCACCTATTAATCTATTCTACACTTTTTTACAGAATGGAATCTATCTGATAATTTCAAACCTCAATTTTAAACCTAAAAAAATATAGGCTAAATATAGTTTTTAATAATCGTAGAGTATGTTAAAAATTCACTCTTATTACAATTTTCAGAAATAAAAATCGCTTTCAGGATAGAAAATCCACGATTAAATAAAGACTAAAATTTCGGTATTACCATTCACGCTATTTATCATTCAATTCACGACATTTTTCGTGAAATGCCTATTTTTTGACAGAAATTTGTGTGAAGATTTAACGATTTCAACACGAACTTTAAAAAAAAGTAATATGAAAAATTTAGCGAAAATTCCGATTTTATGTTTTGTGTTATTTCTGATGACACAGACATTATATGCACAAGCCAAAAAGAAAATTGTTGCACCGAAAGAAACTGTCACTTTTGTCGAAAATATTTTTAAAACCGACTTAGAGGGCGCTACTCTACTTTTAGATGAAGAGTTGTCACAAGTTGGGGTTGTTTTTAAAAAAGTACAAGACGAAAAAAATTACATCTATGATGACCAACTGAAAAAAACAGATACTATAAATTCTATTTTAAAATATCTGATAACTGATGACAATTATCAATTTACTCTGATTGCAGATAAAAACAATGCCGTTGTAGGTTTCTCACTCAACAATTATCCTGTAAACAATGATTTGTTTCCCAAAATTATTCAAAAACTAGGCATTAAAGACTGGAGCCTTGTAGAAACAAAAGGAGAACGCTCTCTCTACAAAAGAGGAAAACTTTTTGCCAACATCAGCTCGGGAGAGTATTTCAGTTGTGATGTATTTGTTCCGGCTGTATTGCCAGCAAGTCAAGCGATAGACTCACTCACTTTACGTTCTTCGTTTGCAGAAAATGTAGATTTCACAAGAGAATTGATGACCAAGATGGGATTTAAACTTTTATCTGCAAAAAAACGTGCTGTTTACAATAAAACCGATACTCCGGCTTATGATTTTGTAAGCTATTATCAAACTCTGTATTACAATCAGGGTACTGAAGTAACAGTCGTGATGAATGAAAATAAAAAAAATAGCATCATCATCTCAAATCCCAATGCTATCATTTTTAGCACCTTAAAAACAAAACTTATTGATAATACCTGGAATCAGAGATATACCAATTCTGTATACGACATGTCATATTACAGAAAAAACAATAACATGATAAGTATTTCTCCCAGTATGAATCAAATACAGTTGTATTCGGTAGCTTCTCTGGATGATAATGAAACTAAACTAGCCTATGGAAGCTTGCTCTATCTCTCTGAGCTAGAAGACATCTACAGTGGTTTTTCTTATGAAGACAGAGTAGCGTATATGAATGACCATTTTGCGACAAGCAATGTTTATGACAGTCCAAATTTTGTCATTAAGAAAAAAGGAGCAACCATACGATATATTTTCTACGACGACAAAACATCTAAAGAGTACTGGGGACTGAAGTATAGCGTAGATAACGACAACTCTACAATGGCAAATCAGTATTATAAAAATATGGTAGAAAATTATACTTCGCTTACCAGCCGAGATTTTACACTTACTACAGGAAAAAATACTTTACCAAACCGAACTCAGTTTTATGATAAAACCATCTATATGGCAAATGCTGCAAACCAGCAAGCTAAAGAAACAGCCCAGCTTTTGGCAGATCAAAGAGCAGCTGCCGAACAAAAGCAACGAGATATATTGAGAGAGCAGGAAAAAGCCCGCAGAAATGCAGAGCTTACCAATACCATCAACCAAACAACCAATGAACTTTTAAAACTTTTACAAAAATAAAATATCATGAAAACTACCCTATTTTTTTTAATCGTTTTTGCGACTCATTTTATGCATGCACAACAAGATGAGGGGGCCGCAAAACTTAATGAATGTAAGAGATATACAATTGAGCTTTTGAATAACAATACTAAAAATGATGACCTTACCAATTGTCTGGTATCACTTGCTATGAAAGGCGGTAACTATGTAGAACAATATAACGGCTGGATGAGCCAGGTTACCCAAAATTCTAAAGAGCAACTTCAGCAAGAGCTTGATTTATTGGAAAATCAAAAGCAACAGGCTACTGAGATAAGAAAGCAAAGCTTTAATTCTATGATGGATAATGTGACCCAAAATCTTCAGAATAAAACACAGCAAAATTCTTATCAAAAAAAATCTTCAGGATCGGGAACCACTGCAAGAGACTGTGTAAACCGACCAGGATATGGATGTGGACAACAATAAATGTTTAATCATTAAAAATTAACATGATGAAAACACTACTAACATCAATATTACTTTTTGGCATTTCACTTTACAATGCCCAAAATTCGCAGGATACGATTACTATAAAAAGAGCTTTATTAATAAAAGAAGGAAACTCTTATTATATCTATGACAAAAACGAATCATGTCTTTTCACAAAACTCAATACAGTTTCACAAAAAGAAGAATTACTACCGGTTTGCTTTGGAGATTTGTACAATGCCTACTTAGATAGTGATAAAAAAATACTACAAAAAATAACCTTGAAAGAAGCCAAAAAAAACATCGATAAACCACAAAAATTTGAAGAGATTATCACCTTAACCGATTTCTAAAATATATTCATAACATAATTTTAAAATTAAATATTATGAAAAATCTAGCAATCATAAAAAGCTATGCTTTCATAGCATTCATGTGTTTTTCTCTTGTACCTATTTCTGCTTTTTCACAGATGAAAACAGAAAACAAAAAAGGAAATCAGGGAATGGCAACAGGCGGTTACAAACCAAACAAACAAGAAGCGTCTCCAAAAAAAACTATCAATTATGAAAGTGGGAATTATGAAAACGAATGTTATAGAAGTTTTGCATTTACAGTAAAGAATTATGGCTACAATAAGGATGGAAATTTTTACTCTTGGGGAGTTTCTGTAAAAAACAAATATTCAAAAGCGGTGCAGCTAAAATATAAGCTCATTGTTGGCAATGACAATACGCAAGTCGGGACACTTACTTACTACATTAAGCCAGACGAAACTTACTCTAATGATTTTGGAAAAGTAAAAGCAATAATTGTAAATAATAACTCTGACCAGTTTAAAATCGAAGTCTCTGAAGTTTGTTTTGAAGGACAGGATTGTAGAAAAAATGGATATTTAGATTGTAATGGAAGACAAAGTAATGCTCACTTAACGAATTCCAAAAGTGAACAAAAAGAAGATATTACAGAAAATATTACACCTGCCACAAATCTATTTGACAAAAACAAAGGTTACGAAACACACAGAAATTACATTAAAGATTTGCTAATTTCAGCAGGATTTAATTTTGTATCATTTGAAGGAGATAATTCTGCAAGATATATTTTTGAAGAATTCAAGGTGAGTTATTCTCCCAAATTAGCTCCACCTTATTACATTAGAAACCTGCACTTTGACAATATTAAATCGAGAGCATTTTATCTTAAACTTTATAAATTAATGGGTTGTGAAAGTGCTTCGGATGGAAGAAAATGTACAAAATTTGCAACAGAAAGAAGTGGTAGTGACAATTGGTTTGATGTCGGAATTGAATAAAAACTGTCATAAAAAGTTATTATTAATACAAATGACCAAATTCATAATTAAATTTTCAATCTTTATAAAACAAGTATTTTGTTTAGAAATAACCAATAGCCATTTCCCTAGCCTCGTATATTTTAAAAAATTTGTGGGGCTTTTATTAGAAAGGTGTAAATTTATTAAAACGAATAATACCATGGATATCATAAAAGAAATAATAACTCAAGCCAGACAATTTGAAGGTGAAAACGAAACCGATGGGCAAAACCGCTCACCTTTTATTGATAAAATAAATATCTGGATGCCACTTGCTGAATTGGGAGACCCTTACTGTATGACAGGAATTTGCTATACTTTACATCTTTTGGAAGAACAATTATTCATTAAATTTGATTTACCAAAACATCCCGGTGCTATCGATTTTTATGAATTGGCAAAACCAAAATACAAAACCCATCTTTTCGAAATCGGGAATCTGGTATTTTGGAAATTCAAAACCGGACCTCACGGCCATGTTTCTATCATCATAGGAGAACCAGATGAAAACGGAAATTTCCCTGCATTTGAATTTAATGTTGTGGTAGGTGATGAAGCGGGTGTTTTTGAAACCGTTAGAAATACAAAAGGAG
Source organism: Chryseobacterium turcicum (assembly GCF_021010565.1). Lineage (NCBI taxonomy): Bacteria > Pseudomonadati > Bacteroidota > Flavobacteriia > Flavobacteriales > Weeksellaceae > Chryseobacterium > Chryseobacterium turcicum. The sequence continues at coordinate 1,354,932 of NZ_JAJNAY010000001.1, read as the reverse complement.
ATTCTGATTTAGACTTTTACGGCCTATTGAATATTTCAACCGCTTGGAAAGCTAAATAACATTACAATGTTACCAAAATTCGGTTTTATAAAGATACCAAAACTTTTGTTTTTATTTGGAATATTTTTATTCCAGACCCTTGCGTTTTCGCAGCAGAAGAGCATTATTTTTTCGCCAGAAACAGACAGTATTTCTTTATATAAAAATGCTCAGATTGCTTATACCAATCAAGAAAATTTATCTGCTACATTTATCAATGAGCTAGATTTTAAACCATTTAACGCATCCATTTTAAAGCAATATCCAATTCCTGACACTTTGCAATATGCGGTTATAAAATTCAGTATTCTTAATAATCAAGAAAAAGATACACACCTTTATCTTTCCGCAAAACAAGACATTGCCTACATGCAGGCTTATGAGTTAAAAGACTCGTATTATCAATTGGTTGCAAAAACAGGTTATGCCAATAGGATTTCAGATTTTTCTCTCAAAAGTAATGACAGACAACTCATATTAAGTCTAAAAAAAAATAAAACAAGTCACTATATTGTCTATCTTAAAAAATATAAATACATCCTTCCGATTCCTGAAATAGAACTTCAAAGTGAAACAAAATATCTGAAAGACTTCGAAAAAAAGCAAAGTAAGCCCTTGAGTTTATACTTTTTGTTTACCGTTTTTATTGCAGGATTCCAGTTCGCTTTGCTTCTGTTTGGAATTTTTAAGATGTATGTTTTGGGGTTCAAAAAAATATATTTCTTCTTTTCACTGCAATGTCTTTTGTTTATTTTATTTTATCTGAACGAAATTCATCTTTTGGTTTTTGAAACCCGTTTTTTACCCTTCATTACCAACAAAATGGTGTATGAAGCTTTTGGAGATTTGTTTATTGTAGTATTTAATTTTCTGATTATCAGTTTTTTTGATTTAGATAAAAAGTCATTTTTATACCGTTTTTTAGTTTGGATTACAGTCTTCTGGGTTATTTTATTTTTTGTTGAAGCCTTGCCTTTTATCAATAATCCTAGCGTTATTTCAGTGTTCCGATTCATACTTAATACTGCGGCAATTGTCGATTTTATAACTTTAGCCTGTGTATTTTATTATGCGTATTTTCATAGAAATGGTTATCGCAAATATCTTTTTATCGGAATTTTGATTGCCATGATTAGTTCGTTTGAAGTAGCATTGCCAAGATTTCTCAATCTCATTAATCTCGATCCCAATTGGATTAAAATATCAGATTCTTCCTATCTTTTGCTGCAAATCTGCGACAATCTCAATTTTTGTTTTTTCTTTATTTCTTTTATTATGCGAGAAAAAGAATTGTCTCTGGAAAAAGAGTTTTTGGAAAAAGAGCATAATCAAACCGTAGATGAACTCAAAAGCCTGAGGAAAATAATAGAAAAAGAAAACATCATTTTAAAAGACAAAACCAAAATAAACCTCGATCAATTAGTCTATATAAAAGCCGACGACCACTACCTGAACGTGCATACCATCGAAAGCAAAAATCATTTTGTGAGAGGAAAACTGGCAGATATTATAGAAGAATTACCCGCTAATTTTGTAAAATGTCATCGTTCTTACATCATCAATAAAAATTATATCAAGCAGTCGCAGTCTAAATTTATAACAATGGCAGACAACTCAGAAATTCCTGTTTCACGTAATTTTAAGTTATAGTAAAGAGTATTTAGGCTCTAAATTTTTAATCGTCAATATTATTCTTTACACTTTTGAATTTGTTTAATAATATGAAATTAGAATGCTTTAAATCATATAAAAATTTATTTATATTTGTTTTAAACTAAAACCTACACCTAATCCCTAAAACCTAAGTTAATGAAATTCGGACAAGTAGAAGATCCTTCGCAAATAGATTTTACCTTACCTAAAGATCATTCTAAAACCAAAGAAATTTTAGCTCAAAATAAAAAAGGGCTTGAAAATATTTCTATTGGTTGCGCAAAATGGAATAAGACCGATTTGAAAGGCTTTTATCCAAAAGGAACGAAAGATGAATTATCTTATTACGCTACACAGTTCAATTCTATTGAGCTAAACGCCACTTTCTATGGGATGCCGAGTGCGGATCAAGTTTTAACATGGAAAGAAAAAACACCTGCAGATTTTAAATTTTTTCCAAAGATTACCAATACGGTTTCACATTTTAGAAGGCTTTTAAATATTGACGATGTAGTGACACAGTTTGCAACAGCAGTTCTTAATTTTGATGAGAAATTGGGAATGGTTTTTCTACAGCTGCATGATAATTTTAAACCAAAAGATTACGAAAGACTAGAGCAATTTGTGAATAAATGGCCGAAAGAAGTTCCTTTAGCTATAGAATTGAGAAATACAGAATGGTTTACGGATGAAGAAATTTTCGATAAAACCTGCCAGCTTTTTGAAGACAACAATATCACTAATATTATTGTAGATACAGCCGGAAGACGAGATATGCTCCACATGAGACTCACCACGCCCAATGCATTCATCAGATACGTTGGTGCCAATGCAGAAAGCGACTACGAAAGATTAGATGACTGGCTGAAGCATCTTACCCAATGGAAAAAAGACGGTTTGCAGAATCTTTATTTTTTCGTTCATCAAAATATTGAAAAGGCATCACCACTTTTGTCAGCTTATTTTATTGAAAAACTAAATAAAGAATGGAAAACCGAGCTTTCCGTTCCGAAATTAGCAGATGAAAAACCTACTTTATTTTAGAACTTGCCTAACTCTTAATCTTTATGTATTCCTTAATAATTATGCAGGTTAGAAAATAAAAAACACTAAAACAAATCTACTTAATCAGTAAAATCTGCGTGATAAATTATTTTTCATTTTAATCTACTTTTTTCTTACCAAAAGAACAAAATTGAGGAATAGTAAAAGAAAACACAAGGTTACCCAAATTCCCATCACCATATTTTGGTAATTGTCTTCTTCAATTTCTTTTTTTGCTATTGCAGAAAGTTTTTCACTTTGATTGATGTAGTTTTTCACCTCAATCATCTGATCTATATTTTTATTGGGAACAGAATGTTGCGAAAAATAAACCAGATTTTTTTTTCCCAAATATCCGGCAACCCAGTATTCATCAGATTTATTCATCTTCAGATACTCTACTCTATAATATTCTGGACGGATTTTTCCGATGTGCTTGGTTTCTAAAGGCGTATTTTTATCCAGATTATTAAGGTTGATAACATAAAAATCAAGAGGCTGCGGAAGTTTATTAATCACCTGCAATGACAACGAATTGTTTACAACCCCTATCACCGACTTTTTGATAAACCAATACGTAAAAACAGAAACCGCAAAAACAACACTTGCAATTCTGAAAAGTTTAGCCAACTGCCCCAATTTTCCTTTTTTCAGCTTTGAAAAAAAAAGCGAGAAAACCAGCGAAAGAAAAATAACAAAAATGATAAATCCCATAAGTGCAAAGATACTTATTTAAAGATTGTTGATGAGATTCTTAATCTACATTCCATTCTTTCATAAACTGGTCGAGGAAAGTCAGCATAAACTGGTGTCTTTCTTCGGCTATTTTTTTGCCTTCATTTGTATTCATCAAATCTTTCAACAGTAAAAGTTTTTCGTAGAAATGATTCACCGTTGTTCCATTTGATTTTTTATATTCTTCTTTCGACATATTAAGTTTTGGCTGAATATCGGGGTGATACATCATATTATTTTTAAAACCACCGAAATTAAACGTTCTTGCCACTCCAATGGCGCCAATTGCATCGATTCTGTCGGCATCTTGTACAACTTTAAGCTCGATTGGTAGATTTTGAGGGACTTCACCTCTATTTTTAAATGAAATATTCTGAATAATAAATAAAACCTGCTGAATAATTTCTTCCTCAACATTTTGAGTTTCTAAAAATTCTCTTGAAATTTTTAAAGCTAAAGTTTCATCTCCATTATGAAATTTCGGGTCAGCAATATCGTGCAATAAAGCGGAAAGTTCTACAACATTAAGATTACAGTCTTCGGTTTGTGCGATTTTTTTAGATAATTTCCAAACTCTTTCAATGTGGAACCAATCGTGTCCGGCTTCTGCACCTTCTAGTTTTTCTTTTACAAATTGTACCGTATTTTCTATAGTGTTGTTCATTTTTTGAATTTAGTTTAATGTAAATTATGTTGAAATCCCCCGTCAAAAATTCTTACAAATTTTCGTCACCCCTCCAATGTAAAGGAATTAATTGCTTAATTTTTAATTTCGTTTAAAATAATATTCCAAAGTTTATTATTATAACTTCTGAAAAAGTTGACATGCCCGATTTCACCTTTTTCCGATTCTGAAGTCTTTAGAAATCTATAATCAGGTTTCAGATTAGAATAGACATCGTTGAGAAGACTTTTCACCCCTTTATCGGTTAACCAAGCATCATCTTCAGCGTATAAAACCATTACTTTTTGGGTTAATACTTTTGAATAATCATTGGTTTTAAGCAATAATTTTCCGGTTGATTTTCTGTTCAAAATTAAGGTTCTCCAGTCATAAGCGCAATTTTTTGGAAGACTTTCTCCCAATCCGAACCAATGCGCTGGGAAATAACCCAATAGCTCTGTGAAAAAAGGCTGTGCCAATCCGAAACCGAAAAAAGCTTCCCATTTGGTCTTCCCTTTCAGATTTCCGATAAAAGCATTTTGGGTAGCCACAAAAATAAATTTTTCAAATATTTTAGAATTTTCATTCATCCCGACTATTAGAGCACCAACAGAATGTCCCAGACAAAACTTACGATAATCGGGATAGTTTTTGAGGATAAACTCTGTGACCGTTTTAAAATCTTCATTTCCCCAAACTCGCATCGAAGCATTAAATTTTCTCATTCTATCAGGCTTCGACAGTCCTATTCCACGATAGTCATAGGTAATGACGGTAAATCCGTTTTCAGAAAAAAATTGGGCAAAAGAAAAGTAAACCTGCTGCTTTACACCTGTTGCAGAATTGATAATCAAAACCTTACCGTTAGATTTTTCAGGTTTAAAAAGATGGGTGGTCAGTTGAAATTGATCTTTAGTCGTGAGTATTAGTTTTTCCATAAGGTCTAATAAAAAAATCCACATCAAATGTGGAAATTTTAGTTTTATAAATCTCTATTAAAAAGATTTATCAATATGCATTAAATAGGGTCTATATCAAATCTTTAAGATAAGGAAGTGCTGTCTGAGCGCCTTTTCCTAGAGAAACTTTTGATGAAACAAGATTACCAAATTTCACACAGTCTTCAATGGTATTTTTATGGCACAATGCTATGGCAAAACCAGATGTAAAAGCGTCTCCCATTCCCATCTTGTACACCATACTTTCATGTTCGTTACGGAAATATTTCATTTCAGTGCCGTCAAAATAAATGGTAGAATTGGTTTCGTCTCTCACAAAAAGTTTATTCAGATATTTTTTGAAAATTTCTTCTCTTTTATCTTCTCCAAAAATAACAGTAAGCTCATTGCTTCGGGCAACGATAAAATCAACCTGATCTAATAGATGATCACTTAATTTTGCACCTGGAGATGCATACAGACCTATCATTTTACCAAGACCTTTTGCTTTTGCTATCGTATATTCGATAATCTCCATTGGGATTTCCAACTGCAAAAGAATAAGAGATGCTGAGTGAATGTATTTCTCTGCATCATCAATCTGTTTTTCGGTTAATTTTTTGTTGGAAGCAGGATCTACAACAATAGAGAAATCTCCCTTGCAACTCGTTACATAAGCAATACCGGTAGCCTCCTGATCTGTTTCGTATACAAAACCTACATTCACATTTTCATTGACAAGATTACGCATGATTTGCTGCCCCAAAGGATCAATCCCTACACAACCCACAAAATGAACATTGGCTCCCAATCTTGCTGTACCCACTGCCTGATTGGCGCCTTTTCCACCAAAAAAGTTTTCAGAATGGCGAGCAATCACCGTTTCATTACAAAACGGTATTTTATCAGTATACAGTATTAAATCTAGCGAACAACTGCCAATAACGACAATTTTTGGATGCTCTGAAGAAAAGTTCATAATCGTATTTTAATCGTTTTCTTAATTAAAAACTACCATTTAAATGTAAGCAATTTTAACTGACTAATATCTCAATAAATTCAGTAATAATTTTTACAGGATTATTTTCTTTGTCAAATCCTATATAGCTTGCGTAAAAACCTTCGCCATAGCCTGTTTCAAAAGCAAAAATATTTCCCGGATTTTCTTCATTAGGTTTTAAAAATGCAAATTGATCGATAGCCCCGTTTTCATCAAAAAAATGATCATGAAAAAACTCTTCATAAATTCCCATAAAATCGTCTCCTTTTCTTTGGAAAAGTTTCTGCTCATGAAGGTTAAGCTGCTCCTGAGTTTGAGCATCCATAAAACATCCCATTCCGCTTTCTACAGGGTAGCCGAAAACTTCACCCTCTGCTAAATCTTTTATATTTTGCTCTTTGGTAGTTGCCATTTTCCATGATGTAATTTTGGCATCACTAAAAATAATCTCGGCATAGGCTACACAATTGCTTTCAGTTTCTTTGTGCAATAAAACCTGAAAGTCTCCTTTAGGAAATTGAGTCGTAAAAGGTTGCATATCATTTGTAATCAAAGGATCGCAGGCAATCAATTTTCCTGTGGAAAGATATATTTTTCCCACTTCAAAACTTTCCAATAATGGGCTTTCTACGAAGTCTTTTGAAAAAAGTTTTTGTATGTTTTCTAAGTGTGTCATTATTTTAATTTGAAAATGTAATAATTTGAGAACTTGAAAATTAATTTGTGCTATTTTCAAATTATTCCATTTTCAAATTCTCAAATTATTTAGTTTAAAGATTTCAATTTCTCTTCTAAGAGGGCAATTTTATCTTGCGCATCTTTTTGTTTCTTGCGCTCACTGTCTACCACTTCTGGTTTTGCGTTGGCAACAAATTTTTCGTTAGAAAGTTTCTTATCTACAGAAATTAAAAATCCTTTTAGATATTTTAATTCTTCTTCTGTTTTTGTTTTTTCTTCGCCTAAATCTAAGTTTTCACTTAGAGGAATTGAAACTTCAGTAGATCCAACCAAGAACGTAAAGCTTGGCTTATCTGTTTTAGTACCGAAATGAATTTCTGAAATATTAGCCAATCTCTTAATCACCGATTCGTTGGCAAACTCAGTAGCATTGGTATAAACTTCTGCAGCTTCTTTTGGAGAAATACCTTTTGTCTGACGGTAATTTCTAACACCTGAGATTAAATCCTGAGCGGTCTCAAATTTCTTGATAATATCTTCGTTATATGACTCTTCTTTTCTCTGCTGAGAAATCATCAGGGCATCTTCTATTTTTCTTTCAGAAATCGTCTGCCATAATTCTTCCGTTAAGAAAGGCATAAATGGATGAAGCAGTTTCATTAATTCCTCAAACAAATAAATCGTCTTTGTATAAACTACTTTAGAAATACCTTCACCATAATTGGGTTTAATAGCTTCCAAATACCAACCACAGAAATCGTCTTTTACTAATTTTTGAAGTAAGTTTAAAGCATCTGAAATTCTAAATTTACTGAACTGATCATTCACTTCCGCAATTGTTTTATTCAATTGATGTTCGAACCATTCTATCGTCTGAATGTCTGTTGAATTAGCCGGCTTATCTTCATGGTTCCACATGTTGATTAATCGGAAAGCATTCCAGATTTTTGTTCCGAAATTTCTTCCCAAGTCGCAAAGAGGCGACGTGTAAACAGCATCTTTCCCTTCTTCCATTCTCAGTTTTATCTGCTTTTCAGTTAAAACATTTCCTTCTTCATCAATTTGCTCAGAATCAAATTTCAAGTCGTTTCCGGCTGCAGAACTCATCATAATCCCTACTCTTACTGCATCAGCTCCATAACGCTCGATTAAGTCTAATGGATCGGGTGAATTTCCTAGAGATTTAGACATTTTTCTGCCTATTTTATCCCTTACAATTCCTGTAAAATAAACATTTTTGAATGGAACTTCTTTTCTGTATTCCAAACCTGCCATAATCATTCTGGCAACCCAGAAGAAAATAATATCCGGACCTGTTACCAAATCTGAAGTTGGATAATAGTAATTGATATCTTTATTATCCGGATTATTCAACCCATCAAAAACAGACATTGGCCACAACCATGATGAAAACCATGTGTCTAAAGCGTCTTGGTCTTGTTTTAGGTTATCTATCGTTAATTCTTGGTTTCCTGTTTTTTCTTTAGCCAAAATAAGAGCATCAGTGATGCTTTCAGCAACTACGAAATCATTTTCACCTTCTCCGTAATAGAAAGCAGGAATCTGCTGCCCCCACCATAATTGACGCGAAATATTCCAGTCACGGATGTTTTCCATCCAATATTTGTAGGTGTTTTTAAATTTTTCAGGATAGAATTTTACTTCGTCATCCATTACCACATCCAAAGCTGGTTTTGCAATCTCAGACATCTTTAAGAACCACTGAACAGAAACTTTAGGCTCGATAACTGCACCTGTTCTTTCTGAAGTTCCTACTTTATTCATATAATCTTCTGCCTTTAACAAAAGATTGTTTTCTTCTAATTCTTTAGCGATTTGCTTTCTTACATCAAATCTGTTTTTTCCTACGTAATGTAATCCGTGCTCGTTCAGATTTCCGTCATCATCCAAAGAATCAATCATTGGCAACTGATGTTTTTTTCCGATTTCGTAGTCATTAATGTCGTGAGCCGGCGTAATTTTCAGCGCCCCTGTTCCAAATTCGATATCAACATATTCGTCTTCAATAATCGGAATAACTCTGTTAACAATCGGTACAATTACATTTTTCCCTTTCAAATGAGCATAACGCTCATCATTAGGATTGATACAAACTGCAGTATCCCCAAAAATAGTTTCAGGACGTGTTGTCGCTACCGAAAGGAAGTCTTCAGTCCCTTCTATTTTATATTTAAGGAAATATAGTTTTCCGTTTTGTTCTTTAAAGATTACTTCTTCGTCAGAAATATTGGTTTTCGCTTCCGGATCCCAGTTCACCATTCTGTAGCCACGATAAATCAATCCTTTATTGTATAAATCAACAAAAGATTTAATGACCTGCTCAGAAAGAGACTTTTCCATTGTAAAACGGGTTCTATCCCAATCGCAAGAACATCCTAGTTTTTTCAATTGCTCAAGGATTGTTCCACCATATTTGTCAGTCCATTCCCAAGCGTGCTTTAAGAATTCTTCTCTGGTAATATCAGATTTGTTGATTCCTTCAGACTTCAGTTTAGCAACAACCTTCGCTTCAGTAGCAATTGAAGCGTGATCTGTTCCCGGAACCCAACAAGCATTAAAGCCCTGCATTCTTGCACGGCGGACCAAAATATCCTGAATGGTATTATTCAACATATGCCCCATGTGAAGTATCCCGGTGACGTTAGGTGGCGGAATTACAATCGTATACGGTGGCTTTTCGTTGGGCTCTGAGTGGAAATATTTGTTTTCCAGCCAGTAATTGTACCATTTTTGTTCTGTTTGCTGTGGATTATACTTTTCTGAAATCTGCATAAATTCTGGTTTCTATAACTTATAATTTGCAAAAATAGTTTAAAGTAAAAAAATGTAAGCATTAATTAAAATAATTTTTAACTTTGTTTCTCAAAATTTATCTAACAAACATATTAACTTTTAAGAATATGAAAAACTTATTAGCAGGAATTGCATTATTCGGAACATTTGCATTAGCATCTGCACAATCAATTACATTCGACAAAACTACTTATGAATATGGTCAAATTAAGCCAAATTCTGACGGTACAAGATTTTTTACAGTAACCAATACAGGAGATAAGCCTTTGATTCTTTCTAATGTAAAACCAGCTTGTGGATGTACTACTCCAGAATTTAGCCAAGATCCTATTGCACCTGGAAAATCAGCGAAAATTAAAGTTGGATACAATACTGCTAGCCCTGGAGCATTCAACAAAATGATTGAGGTATTTTCTAATGACCCTGTAAACAGCAGAAGTGTAATCTACATTAAAGGTGATGTAAATGCAAACGCTCCAGAACCAAAACCATTAACTCCTGCAGAACAAAAAGCAGCCGCTAAAGCTGAGAAAAAAGCAGCTAAATTGGCTTCAAAAAAATAATTTTTACTCAAAAAATTCTTAAACCGCCTCCATTGAGGCGGTTTTTTTGTTATATTTATATTGTTAGATATTAGATAGTTAACATATATTGAAATTCCATCATCATTTATCTATTGAATTAAATCATTAAATCATTAAATCATTAAATCATTAAATCATTAAATAAACATGGAAAATAATTTCTCAGACGACTTTTTGGTTAAAAATACCTTCTCAATAAAAAAATCTTCCACAGCATACAAGGGGAAAATCACAAAAGAGGAAGGAATACAAATGCTAATTAAAGAAAAAGAAAAACTTAGAGAGCTTCAGGAAAAAATGTACGCCGATGGAAGCAAGTCGCTTTTAGTCTTTCTACAGGCGATGGATGCAGCCGGAAAAGACAGCTTAATAGAGCACGTTTTCGGTGGGGTAAATCCGCAAGGTTGTAATGTGACAAGCTTTAAAACTCCGAGTTCTAGAGAATATTCACATGATTTTCTGTGGAGACATTATTTAGCCTTACCTCAAAAAGGAATGATTGGTATTTTTAACCGTTCTCATTACGAAAGTGTTTTGGTCTGTAAAGTGCACCCTGAATATAATTTAAGCGAAAAAACTTGGGATTCTGTAAAAAGTTTTGATAAAAAATTCTGGAACAACAGATATGAAAGTATTAGAGATTTTGAAAAACATTTGGCCAATAACGGCACCACTATCATTAAAATTTTCTTGAATGTTTCTAAAGACGAACAAAAGAAAAGACTTCTAGACCGTATTAACGAACAAGAAAAAAACTGGAAATTCTCAGCTTCAGACCTTCCAGAAAGGGCTTTGTTTGACCAATATATGAAATGCTACGAAACTGCCATTAATGAAACATCAAAAGATCATGCACCTTGGTATGTACTTCCTGCAGACAATAAATGGTTTGCCAGACTTGCCGCCGTGCAGATTATCATTGATACTTTAGAAAAAATGGATTTAAAATTCCCACAACTTTCAAAAGAAGATAGAGCAGATTTAAAAGATGCTAAAAAACACCTGGAAAGTGAGTAAAAAAGAGCCAAGGTAAAAGTAAAAAGAATCAAAAAAACTGCCACGAATACATAAATTTTAAAATAAAAATTCGTGCATTCGCGGCAGTTTAATAAAAAACGAGAAAATCTATAAGCCGGATTTTGTACTTTAAAAAAGTGCCTGTTATTTATCTACGCTTTACATTGCTGCAAAACTTGAGCTGATTACCCCTCGGCTTTCAGGACGAGCCGCCCCTATTTTCATTACTGAAAAGAACCGATATACTTATCATTGCACCGCAAAGAGTTTACCTGGTTTCACTACAGCCGAACTGTACCTGCTTTCTGTTGCACTTGTCCTATCCTCACGGATGACGGATGTTATCCGCTTTGCTGCTCTATGGTGTCCGGACTTTCCTACCCTTACCGAAGTAAGAATCAACAAGCCGATTTTCTCGTGGCTGCAAAGATATGATAATTTGAAAATTTGATAATGATATAATTTGAAAATTTTTATGCTTGTCCGCAATTTCTCATATTTTATAACTTTTTGTATTACTTTGCTAAGTTTACGCCTTTGTATAACTTTAAAACAGTCAAATTTTAATATTCTTTGTTTGTTTTTGCGTTAAATTATGAAATAGTTGTGAAAACGGAGATACATAAAAATTTTTAATCACTAGGGTAATTTATTATGGTTATTTTCAAAAAAAGGTATTATTCATTCATTTTCAAATTACTTAATTTTCAAATTTTCAAATTATATCATATCTTCGTGCAGTTATACATTTATTTTGATTTCTAAAGAGAAAGAGTTTGCACAGCTTGTAAAAGATAATCAGGGTTTGATTATTAAAGTATCGCGTCTGTACACCAATTCGCTGGAAGATGAGGAAGACCTTTTCCAGGAGATTGTTTTGCAGCTTTGGCGAAGCTATGATTCTTTTAAAGGAAATTCAAAAATTTCTACCTGGATGTATCGTGTTGCGCTCAACACTGCAATCACTCTTTTCAGAAAAAAAAGTAAAAGTTTACCCACTAATGAGCTCGACATCAATCACAGAGATTTTATTGAAGATGATGATGATAAACAGCAGCAGATTTCACTTCTTTATACCGTAATCAAAACTTTACCCAATGTAGAAAGAGCAATTGTAATGATGTATCTCGATGACCTGCCCTATAAAGATATTGCAGAGAATTTGGGTATTACTGAGGTAAATGCAAGAGTGAAAATGAACAGATTAAAGAAAATCCTTAAAGAAAAAATGGAAAAACATGCCTGAATTTGATTTAGACAGCTTTAAGAAAACTTGGCAAGAACAACCTGTTCAACCAAAATACGACAATAATGAGATTCTAAAGATGCTCAATAAAAAATCACGCAATTACATGAAATATATTTTCTGGATAAGCGTGGCAGAGTTTTTACTATTTAGCGTTTTAGGGGTATTTTATCTTATACAAAGTAATGAATCGGATAGCTTTTTAAGTATTTTAGAGAAAATGGGGGTTCACAAAGATAGCCAACTTGTAAATAAACTTGATAATATTTATTTAATTGTAAAAATCTTAAGTTTAGTGGTTACCGGATTTTTTGTGATAAAATTTTATCAGAACTACCGCAAAATTAAAATTGAAGAAGACCTTAAACTTTTTATTATTAGAATAATTACTTTCAAGAAAACTGTGAATGCTTTTATCTTAACTAATATCGGATTATTATTAGTTTTAATGAGTGCATTTATAGGTTTTACTTTTTACATTATCAATATTCAAAATATTGAAGTCAGTAATTCTACTCTTATTGGTTTTTTAGTAGGAATTATTATAGGTACAATTTTATGCGTATCCTTAATTTGGGTTTATTACCGCTTAGTTTACGGAATCATTATAAGCAGGCTTGATAAAAATTTAAGCCAATTAAAAGAAATAGAATCTCAGGAAAATTAAAAATAATATTAAATATTCAGCATAAAAAAAGCATTTCAAATTTGAAATGCTTTTCCGTTTTTATAACTCTTTCCTTAATCTTGCGACCGGAATATTGAGCTGTTCACGGTATTTTGCAATCGTTCTTCTGGCAATATTATATCCTTGCTCTTTAAGAATCACCACTAAGGCATCATCCGTTAAAGGTTTCCTTTTATTTTCTTTGCTGATTACTTCTTGAAGATGATTTTTAATTTCTTTTGTTGATACTTCTTCACCCTCATCATTCGTTAAACTGTCAGAAAACAAATCTTTCAGATAAAGAATTCCGTTTGGCGTATCGGCATATTTACTTTTAACAACTCTGGAAATTGTTGAGATATCAAAACCTGTAATATCAGCAATATCTTTTAAAATCATCGGTCTTAAAGACTTATCATCACCCGTAATAAAATAATTATGCTGAAACTTCACAATAGCATTAATCGTTTGAAGCAAAGTATTCTGACGTTGATTAATAGCATCAATGTACCATTTTGCAGCGTCCAATTTTTGCTTGATGAATAAAGCAGCCTGCTTATGCTCAGATGATTTTTTATCATGAGAATAAGTGGTTAAAATATCTTTATACTCTTCAGAAACTCTTAAAGTTGGTGCGTTTTTACTGTTAAGCATTGGGATGACCTGCCCATCTTTCACTTGAATTACAAAATCCGGAATAATTTCCTGATTAATCGTAATGGTCTGTGTATCGAAGTTACCGCCTACTTTTGGCGATAGTTTTGAAATCTCATCTAAAGCATCCTTCAAATCTTCTTCTTCAATATCATATTTCTGAATAATCTTATTATAATGCTTATTGGTAAGCGCCTCAAACTGAAATCTCAAAATATTAGCCGCTAACGAAATTGCTTTATCAGAGCTTACTTTTTTCTCAATCTGAAGTAAAAGACATTCCTGCAATCCTCTGGCACCTACACCGGAAGGATCAAGTTTCTGAATGTAATTTTCAAGTATATCTTCTACCTTCTCTTTGGTAGTATAAATTCCCTGAGAGAAAGCCAAATCATCAACAATTGCCTTTATTTCCCTTCTTAAATATCCGTCGGTATCCAAATTACCAATAATATATTCAGCAATTTTCAAATCTTCATCGCTGATGTTGACAAGGTTTATTTGCTCCATTAAGTAATCATACAACGACTGCCCTTCGGTAAGGAGACTTTCATTATCAAAATCTTCATCATCAGCAGAATAGTTACTTGAAGCCGTTTTATAGCTTGGTTCATCATCATACAGATATTCATTGATATCAAAATCCGTTTCTATACTTTCTGTTCCTTCACTTTCATAGCTTTCATCCAAAGTAGAGTATTCATCTTCTTTAGATTCGTCTTTAGCTACTTCAAGTGCCGGATTTTCTTCAAGTTCTCTTTCAAGCTCTTCTTCAAATTCCAAAGTATGAAGCTGAATCAACTTCATCAGCTGAATTTGCTGAGGGGCAAGTTTCTGTCCTAATTTAAGTTGTAAATGTTGTTTTAGCATATTCTACTTTGTGTTTGTTAACATAACATCTACGAATTTAATATTTTTTTTTGGAAAAACAGCTATTAGCACGATTTTTGTAGTATTAAATTTATAAAGCCAATACAATTACGTTTTGGCTTATTTTGTTACAAAATACTACCTTTTATTCTGTACAGTAATTCCAGAAATCCATTTATTTTCACTTTAATTTTTCAGGAGCTATTTCCGGCTCTCCGCTGTATCTTTTTCATGACACCCTCCGCTTTTCCCTTTCGTCAAGAAAAAGGATGTCGCTGCTATCCGGGCTAGAAAACACAGCATAAAACAAAGATTTAGGTTAATAGCAAATTTTATTCAAGATATAAATATGCCTATGATGAGTTTGTTAATAATATAATGGATAAATATAATGTGGATAATAGTGTCGCTCCTCCGGAGCTATAAGAGATTAGGCTAGAATTATTCCTTTTTACAAAGGTTACGCTCCGAAGGAGCGCCCTATTACCTATTACCTATTACCTATTACCTATTACCTTCGCTTTAAGTTTATTGCAAAAAAAAAGTCTCATACAAATTCATGTATGAGACTTTAAAAAAAACTGGCGGCGACCTACTCTCCCGCTTTCGCAGTACCATCGGCGCTGGTGGGCTTAACTTCTGTGTTCGGAATGGGAACAGGTGAGCCCCACCGCTAAAACCACCCTAAAGGTTGTATATAAGAGGTTAGATTTTAGTAGTTAGAGATTAGTAAAAAACTAACTTCTAATATCTAGTTTCTAACTTCTGGTTTTATCGATAAGAATATTCACAAAGAGAGAACCTTTAATTGCGCAATTAAGCAGTTGCCAATTAGGCTATAAATCTACGGGTAATTAGTACTACTCGGCTATGCTGTTACCAACTTTACACCTATAGCCTATCAACGTGGTCATCTCCCACGACCCTTAAAAGATGTCTCATCTTGAGGCGAGTTTCGCACTTATATGCTTTCAGTGCTTATCTCTTCCAAACGTAGCTACTCAGCGGTGCTCCTGGCGGAACAACTGATACACCAGAGGTTTGTTCAATTCGGTCCTCTCGTACTAGAATCAAGCCCTCTCAAACATCTAACGCCCGCAATAGATAGAGACCGAACTGTCTCACGACGTTCTGAACCCAGCTCGCGTGCCACTTTAATGGGCGAACAGCCCAACCCTTGGGACCTTCTCCAGCCCCAGGATGTGACGAGCCGACATCGAGGTGCCGAACCTCCCCGTCGATGTGAGCTCTTGGGGGAGACTAGCCTGTTATCCCCGGAGTACCTTTTATCCTATGAGCGATGGCCCTTCCATACGGAACCACCGGATCACTATGTCCTGCTTTCGCACCTGATCGACTTGTAGGTCTCACAGTCAAGCACCCTTATGCCATTACACTCTACGCACGGTTACCAAGCGTGCTGAGGGTACCTTTGAAAGCCTCCGTTACTCTTTTGGAGGCGACCACCCCAGTCAAACTACCCACCACGCAGTGTCCTTCTAAAAGAAGTTAGGCTCCAAGTAAGTAAAGGGTGGTATTTCAACGTTGACTCCACAAACACTAGCGTGCCTGCTTCAAAGTCTCCCACCTATCCTACACATTACTTACTCAAAGTCAATACGAAGTTATAGTAAAGGTTCACAGGGTCTTTTCGTCCCATTGCGGGTACTCGGCATCTTCACCGAGACTACAATTTCACAGAGCTCATGGTTGAGACAGTGCCCAGATCGTTACACCATTCGTGCAGGTCGGAACTTACCCGACAAGGAATTTCGCTACCTTAGGACCGTTATAGTTACGGCCGCCGTTTACTGGGGCTTCAGTTAAACGCTTCGCATTGCTGCTAACGCCCTTCCTTAACCTTCCAGCACCGGGCAGGTGTCAGACCCTATACTGCATCTTTCGATTTTGCAGAGTCCTGTGTTTTTGATAAACAGTCGCCTGGGCCTTTTTACTGCGGCCACCATTGCTGATGGCGTCTCTTCTCCCGAAGTTACGAGACTATTTTGCCTAGTTCCTTAACCATGATTCACTCTAGCACCTTAGGATTCTCTCCTCGACTACCTGTGTCGGTTTATGGTACGGGTTGCTTCACTTCGGCTTTTCTTGGAAGCACTTTCCCTACAACAACTTCGCCCGAAGGCTAGGTCTTGACTATTCCGTCAGTCTCCAGTAAGTACGGCACTCCGTCCCCTTTTTAGTGTGAGCAAGTATGGGAATATTAACCCATTGTCCATCCACTACCCCTTTCGGGTTCGCGTTAGGTCCCGACTAACCCTCAGCTGATTAGCATGGCTGAGGAAACCTTAGTCTTTCGGTGAGCGGGTTTCTCGCCCGCTTTATCGTTACTTATGCCTACATTTTCTTTTCTGTCCGCTCCACCAAGCCTCACGACTCAGCTTCTGTGCAAACAGAATGCTCCCCTACCAGATACAACTCAAGGTTGTAAATCCATAGCTTCGGTACTCTATTTATGCCCGATTATTATCCATGCCGGACCGCTCGACTAGTGAGCTGTTACGCACTCTTTAAATGAATGGCTGCTTCCAAGCCAACATCCTAGCTGTCAATGCAGTCCAACCGCGTTGCTTCAACTTAATAGAGATTTGGGGACCTTAGCTGTTGGTCTGGGTTCTTTCCCTCTCGGACACGGACCTTAGCACCCGCGCCCTCACTGCCGTGGAACATTTATTAGCATTCGGAGTTTGTCAGGAATTGGTAGGATTTGACTCCCCCGCATCCAATCAGTAGCTCTACCTCTAATAAACTTATACACGACGCTGCACCTAAATGCATTTCGGGGAGTACGAGCTATCTCCCAGTTTGATTGGCCTTTCACCCCTACCCACAGGTCATCCGAAGACTTTTCAACGTCAACCGGTTCGGTCCTCCACTTTGTGTTACCAAAGCTTCAACCTGCCCATGGGTAGATCACAAGGTTTCGCGTCTAATACTACTAACTAAGCGCCCTATTCAGACTCGCTTTCGCTCCGGCTCCGTACCTGAAGTACTTAACCTCGCTAGTAACATTAACTCGTAGGCTCATTATGCAAAAGGCACGCCGTCACCCAACTTGTGGGCTCCGACCGCTTGTAGGCGTACGGTTTCAGGTTCTATTTCACCCTTCTATTCGAAGTGCTTTTCACCT
The DNA here is from genome assembly GCF_021010565.1 of Chryseobacterium turcicum. Taxonomy (NCBI): domain Bacteria; kingdom Pseudomonadati; phylum Bacteroidota; class Flavobacteriia; order Flavobacteriales; family Weeksellaceae; genus Chryseobacterium; species Chryseobacterium turcicum. Next base: position 1,337,181 of record NZ_JAJNAY010000001.1, on the reverse strand, counting down.
TTCCTTCACAGTACTTGTTCACTATCGGTCTTTCAGGAGTATTTAGCCTTGGAGGATGGTCCCCCCATATTCAAACAGGATTTCACGTGTCCCGCCCTACTCATTTATCACTTAAATATGCCTTTCATATACGGGGCTATCACCCTCTATGGCTGTTCTTTCCAGAACATTCTATTAAACATATAAAAGCTTTTGGGCTAATCCGCGTTCGCTCGCCACTACTTACGGAATCTCTTCGATTTCTTTTCCTCAGGGTACTTAGATGTTTCAGTTCTCCTGGTTTGCTCTCCTTGCGGAGTGACTGGTCTTCAACCAGACGGGTTGCCCCATTCGGACATCTGCGGATCAATTCGTGTGTGCCAATCCCCGCAGCTTTTCGCAGCTTACCACGTCCTTCGTCGCCTCTGAAAGCCTAGGCATCCGCCATACGCCCTTAACGATTTCTTTCCTAATTATTAATTAGTTCAGTATTTTTGCTTTAGCATTGCTGCTAAAATATTTTTGTAAACTCAAACGCTTAATTGCGCTCGGTTTTCTCTTTGTGATATTTTTACCGTTAATGTCAATGATCTTTATGCTATTTCTGATCTAATTCGCAAAATATTGTTTTTGGCTCTATTTGCTTCTTAAAATTAAACCATAAATCATGTTATATTACTATAACAATGTGGAGAATAAGGGAGTCGAACCCTTGACCTCCTGCGTGCAAGGCAGGCGCTCTAGCCAGCTGAGCTAATTCCCCGCTAGTTTAGATGTTAGTAGTTAGAAGTTAGAGATTAGTAAAAAACTAACTTCTAATTTCTAGATTCTAACCTCTATTTAAATTAGTAGTCTCGGGCAGGCTCGAACTGCCGACCTCTACATTATCAGTGTAGCGCTCTAACCAGCTGAGCTACGAGACTTTGTTATGAGTAATGGGTGATGAGTAATAAGTAATATTTGCATATCTCTTTTTTCTCTTCTTCATACTCAATCTCTCTTCCCTAATACTAATTTCTAGTGGGTTTTGTATTTCTTATATATATTATAAGTAATAAATAATTGGTAATGAGTAATTAATACAAGCTGTTACACTTGGCTCTTTTTACTTTAACCTTTTTACTTATACTTATATATCAACCAAATAAAAACTAAAGCTTCTCTTTAAGTAAGTGCATGGACACATTGTGTCCTTATTTTTTATCGTCCGAAGACGCTCTAAAATGAGATGTTCCAGCCGCACCTTCCGGTACGGCTACCTTGTTACGACTTAGCCCTAGTTACTTGTTTTACCCTAGGCAGCTCCTGTTACGGTCACCGACTTCAGGTACCCCAAACTTCCATGGCTTGACGGGCGGTGTGTACAAGGCCCGGGAACGTATTCACCGCATCATGGCTGATATGCGATTACTAGCGATTCCAGCTTCATAGAGTCGAGTTGCAGACTCCAATCCGAACTGAGACCAGCTTTCGAGATTCGCATCCAGTCGCCTGGTAGCTGCCCTCTGTACTGGCCATTGTATTACGTGTGTGGCCCAAGGCGTAAGGGCCGTGATGATTTGACGTCATCCCCACCTTCCTCTCTACTTGCGTAGGCAGTCTCACTAGAGTCCCCAACTTAATGATGGCAACTAGTGACAGGGGTTGCGCTCGTTGCAGGACTTAACCTAACACCTCACGGCACGAGCTGACGACAACCATGCAGCACCTTGAAAAATGTCTTGCGAAAAGTCTATTTCTAAACCGGTCATTTCCCATTTAAGCCTTGGTAAGGTTCCTCGCGTATCATCGAATTAAACCACATAATCCACCGCTTGTGCGGGCCCCCGTCAATTCCTTTGAGTTTCATTCTTGCGAACGTACTCCCCAGGTGGCTAACTTATCACTTTCGCTTAGTCTCTGAATCCGAAGACCCAAAAACGAGTTAGCATCGTTTACGGCGTGGACTACCAGGGTATCTAATCCTGTTCGCTCCCCACGCTTTCGTCCATCAGCGTCAGTTAAAACATAGTGACCTGCCTTCGCAATTGGTGTTCTAAGTAATATCTATGCATTTCACCGCTACACTACTTATTCCAGCCACTTCTACTTTACTCAAGACCTGCAGTATCAATGGCAGTTTCATAGTTAAGCTATGAGATTTCACCACTGACTTACAGATCCGCCTACGGACCCTTTAAACCCAATAAATCCGGATAACGCTTGCACCCTCCGTATTACCGCGGCTGCTGGCACGGAGTTAGCCGGTGCTTATTCGTATAGTACCTTCAGCTTTCCACACGTGGAAAGGTTTATCCCTATACAAAAGAAGTTTACAACCCATAGGGCCGTCGTCCTTCACGCGGGATGGCTGGATCAGGCTCTCACCCATTGTCCAATATTCCTCACTGCTGCCTCCCGTAGGAGTCTGGTCCGTGTCTCAGTACCAGTGTGGGGGATCACCCTCTCAGGCCCCCTAAAGATCACTGACTTGGTAGGCCGTTACCCTACCAACTATCTAATCTTGCGCGTGCCCATCTCTATCCACCGGAGTTTTCAATAATAATTGATGCCAATCATTATATTATGGGGTATTAATCTTCCTTTCGAAAGGCTATCCCCCTGATAAAGGTAGGTTGCACACGTGTTCCGCACCCGTACGCCGCTCTCTCTGTCCCGAAAGACAAATACCGCTCGGCTTGCATGTGTTAGGCCTCCCGCTAGCGTTCATCCTGAGCCAGGATCAAACTCTCCATTGTATGTTTGTCTGACTCACTCAAAGTTAATTGACGCTTTAGTTTTTCCTTACTTGGTTGTATATTATTTTTCAATGATCTCTTCTCTCTCGCTTTTTACGATACCTACATTTTCTGTCGTTTTCAGTATCGATTTGCGTGTGCAAAAGTAAAAAATTATTACTAACTGACCAAATGTTTTTTGAAGAAATTTTAAAGTTTTTTGATGACCCTAAATCCTTCTCTCTACACCTAATCTATCTACTCCTGCGCTTCCCGTTTTACCGGACTGCAAAGATACTAATCTTTTTAATTCTCACAATCTTTATCGCTAAAAATTTTAAAGAGTTTTTTTTGATTTTATATCTTAAAGTGGATATTAGTTTTTTCTTTTTAAACTATATAAATAGTGGCTTCTGCGCTACTGAATCTCTTTCGTTTTTCAGTGGGGCAAAAGTAGTACTTTTTATAAACACAATCCTAATTTATTTAACATTATGTTTAATTTCAATTCATATTGAAGCTTAAACAACTGACTGGTTGGATGAATAATTTAGTTGGTGGGTTGGAGTCCCTCTTACGAAGCTCATTATATAATCATATCGTTGGGATACAAAGATGGCGATTCTACGAAGCGCTCAATTGTGATAATTGTTTATCTACACAGATAGCACTCCTATGGAGTGATGGATAGAGATTGGAGGTTTAGGTTTAGGTTTAGGTTTAGGTTTAGGTTTAGGTTTAGGAAAAATAACGTTTTATGGAGGGTTGAAACGGAAAACCAGTCCGTCAAAAAATCTTTGATTTTTTAACACCCCTCCCTGGGAGGGGAATGTAATACCATTCTGTTGTTGTAGTTGTTCTTGCTTTTGCGCCTCTTGTTGTTGGCGGGGCGTAAGGCTGATGGAAAAATGGAGGGTGGTTCTCGAGATTTTGGAAAATCAAATGGGAACACTAAAACTTCTTTATTACATAGTATCTCCTAGGTACTATCTTAAAAAGCAAATTTGTTTTAATAAATTTTATACTTTTGTAACACAGAGAGGAAACATACTGTGATATTTCACTGGAGGTTTACCTTGTGTAGTCTCAATTCGTTGGGACTACTTTTTTGCTTTTTTCAAAAGCAGACAGAGAGGAAATCACCTGCTCCTTTTCTTGGATGTTTTTTTCATAATCAGCATTATATTCTTCCTTTTTTTTCCATAAATGATAAATCATAACCAAAAGTTTTTTTTGTACAGCAACATAACTTTTCATTTTTATTCCGTGCTTTTCGTAAGTTCTGTCGAATAAATCTTTGTACTTTTTCACGCCACATTGTATCACCACAAGACAGGGCATGTGTAAAACTCTTCTTATTCTCGAGTTGCCTTTCTTTGATATTCTCGTTTTTCCGATACGCGTTCCGGACTGCGCTTCTACAACATCATAACCCGCGTAAGAAACCAACTGTTTGTAGTTTTTGAATAATTCAAAACATTAGTTTCTGCCAAAACTGTCGCTAAAGTCAATATCCCTAATCCTTTTATTTTTAATAATTCAGCGAATCTTGACGAAATTGTATCATCTGATTTTAAATGCTTTTTAATCGCATTGATGAGTTCTTTGCTTTGAGTTTCAAATAATGCAATGGTTTGTCTCAACTGACCCATCACTTCATCCGAGTGATGCATCGCAAAACCTAAAGCATCAAGCTGATTTTTTAAAACTGTTTTCAACTCCACAACGTTTTGATGCTGTCTTGTCAGTAATCTCAACTGATAAAAAAAAGAACCCATAGGTTGCTATACCTCCAAACACTGCTCTGCTCCCATTTGTGATAATCCTTTTGCATCTATCGAATCATTTTTTGATTTTAAGCCAAGAGCTTCCAAATATTTCTTGGCTTTGTTGGGCAAAATAATGGATACCGAAAAACCTTTCTCAAATAAATAATAAGCACAGTTCTCGTGATAAATCCCCGTAGCTTCCATACAAACCACCAAAGGAAGAGTTTCTTGCTGATGATTCAATATCCAATGCTCCAAATCTTCAAAACCTTTCTTGGTATTGAGGATGACGCAACTGGATTTAAACCTCACTTTCTGCTTTTCATCAATAATACTGAGGCAGGCATTGATTTTCTTGCTGGAAACATCAAGGCCTACTGAATACTTTAAATTCATCGCTTTACCATTTTGTGATAAACAAAAAACTGCAATGATCTTGGCTCATTGTTTATGCAGCATCTTTGGACAAAACCAAGTGCTTAAGTACTATTGAGACTTTAATGCAATTAACAATTAAAACCAGGTGGATTAGCCTAAGGTGTACAATATCATCTAAAATGTATCTCGCCCCGATAGAATTTTGCAACCTGGTTTTGTTTATCTGTTAATACTATTTCAAAGATATGGGCCGCGATTGTAGCGACATCCTTTTTCTGAATAAGGATTGTTAAAAAGCATGGGCGAAAAAGATATAGCGGAAAGCGGGATTAAGCTCTTGAAAAAATAGGGAAGTGAGTTGGAGAGTATGAGGGTTTTAATGTTTTAGTGTTTTAGTGTTGGAAAGTTTTTGATGTGTAGTTTTTGATGTGTAGTTTTTGACATCTATATATAATAAAAAATGTCCCTGAAAATTTCAAGGACATTTGTCTATTTTTTGTGAGAATTAAAATTCTGCGTTTTTTGGAGTTCTTGGGAAAGGAATTACATCTCTGATGTTGGTCATTCCTGTTACGAAAAGTACCAATCTTTCTAAACCTAGACCGAAGCCTGCATGAGGAACCGACCCGAATCTTCTTGTGTCAAGATACCACCACAATTCGTGCTCGTCAACGTGCATTTCTGCCATTTTAGTTTTTAGGACATCTAATCTTGCTTCTCTTTCTGAACCACCGATGATTTCACCAATACCTGGGAAAAGTACATCCATTGCGGCAACGGTTTTGTTGTCATCATTTAGCTTCATGTAGAATGCTTTGATTTCTTTTGGATAATCAAATAAAACTACAGGGCACTCGAAGTGCTTTTCAACCAAGAATCTTTCGTGTTCAGACTGAAGATCTGCGCCCCATTCTTCGATTGGATAAGCAAATTTTCCTTTTTTATTTTCTTTTGAGTTTAATAAAATCTCAATTGCTTCGGTATAAGAAACTCTTTTGAAACGTTTAGCAATTACATTTTCCAGCTTTTCGATTAAGCCTTCTTTTGCTCTTTCTTTTTCTGGTTTTGATTTTTGCTCTTCTGCAAAACGCTTGTCTAAGAACTCTAAATCGTCTTTACAGTTGTCTAAAACGTACTGAATCACATATTTTAGGAAATCTTCTGCCAAATCGATGTTGTCTTCCAAGTTATTGAAAGCAACTTCAGGCTCAATCATCCAGAATTCAGCTAAGTGACGGGTTGTATTTGAATTTTCTGCACGGAAAGTTGGTCCGAAAGTATAAATTCTTCCTAATCCCATTGCTGCTGTTTCTCCTTCAAGCTGTCCAGAAACTGTTAAGTTTGTTTTCTTTCCGAAGAAATCCTGAGCGAAATCAATATCTCCCTGCTCGTCTCTCGGAATATTATTTAAATCGAAGTTGGTTACTCCAAACATTTCCCCTGCCCCTTCGGCATCTGCTCCAGTTACAATTGGTGTGTTGATGTAAAAGAACTGATTTTTATTGAAAAAAGAGTGAATGGCAAAACTCACTGCGTGACGTACTCTGAAAACCGCCCCAAATAAATTGGTTCTGAATCTCAAATGCGCTTGTTCTCTCAACACTTCCAATGAATGTTTCTTAGGCTGAAGAATCGTTTTGTCTCTTTCTTCGGTAAAGTTATCTCCTAAAATAATAATTTTTTTAGCGATAATTTCTACTGCTTGCCCAGCACCCTGACTTTCTACCACCTCTCCTACTACTTTCAGTGAAGAAGCTGTACTGATTTTACTGATGATTTCTTCGTCAAAATTTTCAAAATCAACTACAATTTGCAAATTATTAATCGTAGAACCATCATTTAGCGCAATAAAGCGATTTGCACGGAAAGTTCTTACCCAACCGTAAACTGTAATGTCATGATGTAATACTTTTTTGTAGTCCTGAAGGACTTCTTTAATTGTTTGCTTTTTCATTTGTTGATGATAAAAATTTTGTCTAAAAAATTAATGTTGGCAAAGTTACAAAAAACAGCGTAACTTTTGGTTTATTACGCTGTTCGATTTAAAAATCATCATTTAATCCTGAAAATCAATTATTAAGTAGATGAAAGAAAATAGATTAAAGATAAAAGACTTACAATCAGATATCTATTCTTTCGAAATTTTTTCCAATACTTAATTAAAGAATGTTGTTTTTTTTCTTTGTACACCATTTCTTATTTTCCAGGCGTGATAAGAGCTGGGAATATCGTATTGCCATTTAGGAAGAATCAAAATAATAAGGATAACATCAAGATGAGAAATAAAACCTAAAATAATCGTAAGGTAAAATGCCCAACCTACCTGCTGAAAGCCAATAAGAAAAGTAAAAGCCAGCAATAAGCTTAATCCCCCAAAACTTTGAAATCCAAGCGTGAGTACAGGTTTCTTTCTTAAATTTTATCCAGCTTATGATATAGCAAAGTGCTTCCATGATAAAAATTAGTAAAATGCCCTGCCATTCATCTCTTATCAATGTAGGATTTAGAAAATAAGCTGCAAAACCCAATGACAGCCAGAATATTAAATCAACCTGACTATCCAATCTTCTTAATTTTTCGGAGGAAACGCCTACTTTTCGTGCAATGATTCCGTCGAAAATATCTGTGAGTAATCCCACATACATTAAAGTGAGAATGAAATATCTTGATTCGCCACCATATAAATAAGAATGTAAAATAATGATGGGGGCAAGAAAAAATCTGATGGCTATTAATAGATAAGGTATAGTTTTCATAAGTGTGATTTTTTAAATTAAACTTGTTTAAATTTTTTATTTAACCACAAAAGGCACAAAAGATTTAGATATTTCTATTAAAGCTTATTTTTAAAATGAAAAAAGAACACATAAGTTTTCAAAAATCTTTGATTTTTATTATTCTGGTGACTTTAATCATCTAATAATTATACATTTAGAATATCTTTTGTCTCTTTTTCGGTTAAATTTAAATTAGTTTAGAAAGCTTTATTAATAAACGAGGTTGATTCCAAAAGAAAATCGAAAACCTTCAGTCGGAAAGTGTTTATATGTTTTATATTCGAAATTATATCCTAACTCGGCTGAAAACAGATAAAAGAAGTTAACTCCAAATTTTGGTGAAACTGCATTCGGTGTAATTCCGGCTCCTGCATACAAATATTTTATCACGTTTTTATCTCCTTCAAATGAAGCTACTTTACGGAAATAATCTAATTCGGGAATCACAATAAGTTTTCTATCTGGTAAATCCCACCAATTGAAATGCCCTCTAAAACTCACATAATTATTTTCATTAATCGGAATTTTAGGTCCGAAAGAAAAAAATGATTTATTATCAATAGAAGTAGCCTCGATTCTTGTACTTATAATGATTCCTATTATTTTCCAGTCTTTATCACTTCCGTATTGCGCTTTGAAAAAAGGACAAAGAAGCATTGTAATTCCTATCATTAAGTTTTTCATTTCTTATTATTTTAAATGTTTAGTGCTTTTTTTAACCACAAAAGCAACAAAAGATTTCAGGAGAGATAAGTTGTACAAAAGCTCACAAAACAAGCTTAAATTAATATTTTGACAACTTTTGAATTTCTCTTTTTCCAATCATTTATTTGTCACTTTTACGGTGAAAAATTGCCATTTTATATCTTACTACATGCTTGCTTATCTATTTTAAAACTTAAAAAGTAAGCTCGTTTCAATCGAGAAAGAATTAAAACCTTCAGGCGTGATTTCCTTGTTCCAAAGTCTGTAAGGGAGATAAGAGGCCTGAACACCGATTCCTACATTGTTTTTCCAAAAACGAATTCCCTGACCTATTTTTAAAGATGAAAAAGTGGCAGTATTTGTATCTATATTGGTAAGATAATTACTCTGAGAATCAGTTTTGTCCGGTTCATCTTTTGGCACATCTCCGTCATTAAAAATCAATGTATGAAGACCAAATTCTGAAACCCATTCTATTTTATTATTTTTAATACGATATTCTTTTACCATTCTCGCTCCCAAATTCCAAACAAATTCTTCTGAACGAATAGGATACAACATTCCTTCTTTTTTATAATTAAATTCATAAAAACTATTGCTGTACCCCAAATTTGTTCCCAACTCTAAACGGGTTTTTGTTTCGTCAATAGGAAATCTATACCAATATCCTACGAAAAATCCAGCTTTTTGTTTCGTTTTAAATTTAGAATAATTCAAAAACGATCCGGCTTCTATTAAAGTTCTTTCAGATTTTACTGTTTCCAAGTTTTGTGCAGAAAGATTCAGGCACAAAAACATTACTATGATAAAAGTTCTCATGGCTTAAAAATTTATTAATGGCAGTGTACGTTTTCCGTTTTTGTTCCAAAAGCCAATCTGGAGACCTTTCATTTTCTTAGATCTATTAACCAAACCAATCTGCAAACCTTTCCCATCCGAATTGTTGTTGTAAAAACCAATTTGAACACCTCTTAAAACTTCAGCACCATTAAAAGGAGCGATACTCAACCCTTTCATTTCTCTGGATGAGACATTCATTGTTGCAAAAAAAACACCTCTTGCTTTTTCAATGTCAAAAGAAATCAAAGAACCCATCACGCCATTCATCGTATGACCATAATTGTACATCGAAAGACTGATACCATTGTGACTTATTCCTCTTAAATATCCTGCTAAAGAAAGATTAATACCGTTTACTTTAATCAATTGCTGGTGTTCAAATCCAGACGGATTATAAAAAAACCAATAAATAATTCCTAAAGGATTAGGTTCTAGATTTATTCCGTTTACAGTTTGTAATTCTGTAAGATCATCATCTTTGAGAAGGTATTTAGGGTCAAAACCCAACCCAACTGTCAATCCGTTTACTTTTGTGATGTCATCGTTCAAAGGGGTTACAGCAATTAATCGTACTTTTTGCTCATTCACCTTTAAACTATCCTGACAAAACACCAAACTATTGAATACCATCGCAATGATTAAAAATAACTTCGTTTTCATAACCTGTAGTTTTAAATTATAGTTCAAAGCTAATTTTGAAAACACTTTTTATGAATGCGAAAAAAAATTAAAATAAATCTCTACATTTGTGAAAATCACAAAAACATGCATCAGGAAACATTACTGAAACAAATCAGAAAAAAAATTGGCGATAAATCTTTAAATGATGAGATCTCAAATATTCTCAACATTAGCTATGATGCTGCGCACAGAAGAACTTCAATGAAAGCAAAATTCAGTTTCGAAGAAGCTGTAGAATTGGCAAAGTATTATCAGATTTCATTGAATGAAATGATTAGTTCAGAAAATCAACTGGTCGTACAAAAAACTTCGCCTGTAACATCAACGGAAGATTTGCAGTCTTTTTTTCAAAATAATCTGAGCGTTTTTGCCAAACTTCCTCTTACCGAGGATATGACGATTTATTATTCGGCGAAAGATATTCCGTTTTTTTATACACTTTCAGATACGATGCTTTCTCGTTTTAAAATTTATGTGTGGATGAATTTGCTCAATGCAAAACAGGTATTTGTTCCTTTTTTACAATTTTCACCTCCAAATTTCGAATTGAATACTAAAGAATTACGAAAAAAATATGAAGAACAAAATGTAATCGAACTGTGGAATGACACAACCATCTCAAGTATCTTGCAACAGATTTCATTCTATTCTGACACCCGACTTTTATTAAAAAATGAAGCCGAAATTATTTTGACAGAAGTAACAGAATTAATTGAGTATATTGAGCATAAAACAGATACCAATTCAAAGTACCAAATCTATGAGAATGAGCTGATGCAACTTTCGAATGATATATTTTTTCAGCATCCTCAAAATTCACTTTTGGCATTGCCATTAAATACTTTTGGATATATCTTAATTAACGATACCAAAACGTGTAATGAAACATTTAATTATTTTGAGCATCAAATTAAAAATTCAAAGTCTTTAAGTGCTTCCGGAAACCGTGACCGCAAAATATTTTTTAATAAAATGTATGCCCAGATTGAAAATTTAAAGCAAAAACTACAATGAAAACTCTTGGTAATGGTGAATTTTTCGGGCAGACCAACAAAACGCTTCACTTTGATGGCTTAGTTGTGACCGATACAGAATACATTCACCCGTATGTTGATTGGCATTATCATGAGAACGCATATTTTACTTTTCTTCTTCAGGGGAATATGCTTGAAGGAAACAAAAAAGAAATCTACGATTGCGCTGCAGGCACACTACTCTATCATCATTGGCAAGATCCGCATTACAATAAAAAACCTGATATTTTTACCCGAGGTTTTCATATTGAAATACCCAAAGAATGGTTTGAAGCGTTGAACATCAATCAAACTCATCTCGAAGGAAGTTTCAATCTTAAAAATCCGGAGCTGAAAATTTTGATGTATAAAATTTTTAAAGAAAGTAAAATCAATGACAGTAATTCTGAAATCTCAGTAGCTCAATTATTATTAGATATTTTCAGTCAATTAACGACTCCGAAGTTGCTTTTAGAAAAGAAACCAAGTTGGGTAAAACAAATCGATGAACTTTTGCACGAAAATTTTCATGAGAAACTAAATCTGACGGAAATTTCTCAAATAGTAAATGTTCATCCTATTCACCTTAGCCGAGATTTTCATAAATATTTTCATTGTAATTTGGGAGACTACATTCGAAAGCTAAAAATTAATCAGTCTTTATCTATCCTTACAGCCAAAGAAAAATCTTTAACTGAGGTTGCTTTAGATTGTGGTTTTTCAGACCAAAGCCATTTTATTCGTTGTTTTAAAGAAAATATAGGAATTACACCTTTGAAGTACAGAAACCTTTTGAAATAATCAAAACGTTAATTCTGTTCTATTTTTTCTGGGCTGAACATTTTATTTTTGTCTTTTAAAATTTAAAATGAAATCAATCTTACTATTTACCCTGATTTTAGTTTCCAGTTTTTCATTGAGCCAAACTAAAAATATTGTCGGGACAGAAAAAATTGAAAATCAAACTCAGAAAAACCATTTAAACCAAATTTTATTTTTGGATAAGGTTGTTCCGCTTGACGATCTAAAAGAATCTGATTTTCTTAAAACGATGATTTTTCAGGAAGATAAAGACTTTGATATTCGAGTTTTTCATGACAATTCTTTGGTTAATTATCTTCATCAGCTTGATAATTCGTTAACTGTTGATGAGTTATTGAAAAAAGGAAACTATCAATTCACATTCTATGTTGACGGAAAGTTGATTTATACCGAAAATTTGAATTCTGGAGCTGGAAAATCAGAAGATAAAAAAATCAAAACCAATTTCAGAATTCCATTTTTAAATACACAAAATGAAGACTCTTGGGGAAGATATCTTTGGTCACGCTTTTATTTTGCCAATGGAGGATTGGATGCTTTAGAAGAAGGAAATCACACTTTAAAAATTGAAATTAAACCTTATTTAAAAACATCAACCTTGAAAGTTGGAAATGTGATTGCATCAGGAGAAATCAAATTAATTGTTCCGAAAAAGAATGTTTCTGAAGAGCAAATTACCATTCAAAAAATCAAACCAAATAGTGGATGGAAAGTTTCAGAAGAAAAATTTGATCAAGAAAAAATTCGACTTTTAAATCAAAAAATTGCTGAAAACAAATTCAGAGAAATTACCGGAATTGTCGTAATTAAAAATAATCAATTGTTGCTGGAAGAATATTTCAACGGTTATAATAGAGACAGTTTGAACGACACGCGTTCGGTTGGAAAATCTTTTGCTTCAGCATTAGCAGGAATAGCCATGAAAGATGGGTATCTTAAAAGTGAAAATCAAAAAATAAGTGAATTTTATGATTTGAAAACATTTAAAGATTATTCTTCAAAAAAAGATAGTGTGACCATAAAAAGTCTGATGACAATGAGTTCTTCTTTTGATGGAAACGATTCTGATTACGATTCTCCCGGAAACGAAGAAAATATGTATCCCACGGAAAATTGGGTAAAGTTCACCTTGGATTTACCAATGACAGAAAATAAAATAGGGGAAAAATGGTCGTATTTTACTGCTGGTGCCGTTTTATCCGGAGATATTTTGGATAAATCTGTTCCTAAAGGTTTGGAAAACTATGCTGACAAAAAATTATTCAAACCACTTGAAATTAAGAATTACAAATGGCAATACACCCCTCAAAATAAAGTTTCTTTGGCTGGAGGATTACGAATGAGAGCTTTAGATTTGGCAAAATTCGGACAATTGTATAAGAATAATGGAGTTTGGAACGGTAAAACAATTTTAAATAAAGATTGGATCAAAAAATCTTTTACCAATTACTTTTCAGATACTTCAGATTTTGAAGGTTATGGATATTTGTTCTGGAGAAAAATATATAAAATAGGAAACAAAAGTTTTGAAACCTATCAATCTAGCGGAAACGGAGGGAATAAAATCATTATGTTTAGCGAGCTGCCAATTGTTATGGTAATTACTGCTAAAGCTTACAACAAACCTTATTCACATTCACAAGTTGATAAAATGGTGCAGGAATATGTATTGCCTGCTGTACATCAATAAGTAAAATAAAAAGACTTTTAGTTTGAACTAAAAGTCTTTTTATTTTATCTGTTTTGTCATGAATACACAAAATATGATGATGTGAAACATGAAAAAAAATAGTGTATTAGTAGCTTGTCAATTACTCATCCTTTTTTGAAGGCACCAAGAATACATCAATTAAACCTTCCGGAAGTTGCATTTTAATAAATTGGTCATCACGGTTTACTTCGATAATCCAGTCTTTAATAATTGGTATTACCACTTCTTTACCATCTAAATTGGTTACGAAATAGTTTTGAGCCGTCTGATCATTTACTGATCTGATGACCCCACAATGATTATCATTTTCATCTAAAATTTCGTATCCGATGATTTCGTGATAGTAAAACTGGTTTCCAGTAAGTTTAGGCAAACTTGTTAAGGGCAAAAAAACACTTTTCCCTAAAGACTGATCAACCAAAGCTTCCGAAGAATTTTTAAAAGCAATATTCAAAGCATCCAATTTGCTCCAAGAAGATTTTTCAAGAAAAAAAGGCACCAACAGACCGTTGATTTCTACAAAAATAGAATCCAGTTTTTTATAAAGCTCGGGTTGGTCTGTATCCAGTTTAAGGATAACATTTCCGGCAAGCCCGTGTCTGCGTGTGATTTTTCCTAATAGATAACAGTCTTCTTTTTTCATATCTAGATATTTATCTGTTTTTAATAATCATATTAAATTTGCTTATCTTCATTGCTCTTTACAATCAATGTTAGATGATGCTCATTTCAGCATGATATTGAATCTTAAAAATTGGTTTTTCTCTTTAAAATCTTATCAAGGTTAAGAATTTTGATAAGGGTACTGGTTTTCAGTATAAACAACAAAGACACGAAAAAATCGTGCCTTTGCTTTGTATCTTTTTAGAAGAATTAAGCCTGAGCTTCTTCAGTTCCTTCTGCTTCAGCAGTTGGTTCTTCTGTAACCTCTTCAGCAGGTGCGTTTGCAGCCTCTTCAGCAGCTTTAGCATCAGCTTCAGCTTGTGCAGCAGCAGCAGTTCTAGCTTCTTTTACTTTAGTTTCAGCATCAAAAGCAGCTTTTTTAGCATCAGATTTAGCAGTTGCCAAACCTTCTACTTTACCTTGTACTTTAGAATCTTTAGCTTCTAACCAAGCAGCAAATCTTTTTTCAGCTTCAGCCTCGTCAAAAGCACCTTTAGCAACACCACCTTGTAAGTGTTTTTTGTAAAGAGCTCCTTTGTAAGAAAGAATCGCTTTAGCCGTGTCAGTTGGTTGAGCTCCGTTGTTTAACCACTTTACAGCAGCATCAACGTTCAAGTCTATTGTAGCAGGGTTTGTAATTGGGTTGTAAGTACCTAATTTTTCGATGAATCTACCATCTCTTCTAGCTCTTGCATCTGCAACTACGATGTGGAAAAAAGGTCTTCCTTTTGATCCGTGTCTCTGTAATCTGATTTTTACTGACATAATGTTTGAATGTTATGGGAACTCGTCCCGGGTTAAATATTATAAGTTTGCAAAGATAGTAAAAAGTTTCAAGTAAAAAGACTCAAGTAAAAAGTTTTAGAATATTATTTTTTTTTAGGAGCCGGGAACCTGCTGTACACTCTATCTTTTTTGTTATTGCGAACAAGATGAGGCAACAAATTGAATTTTTTCCCAATCGCAATAACAAAAAAGGATGCCGTTTCCATCAGGGCTAAAATATTTTTCTGTCAATCAACATTTGTCATCTACCCTAATTGTTATATTGTTACATTGTTACATTAATCAACATTTCCCATGTAGAAAAGGCCAAGACACTTTTGGTTTTCTTCGATGGTTAAAGAATCTTTCAGATGGTCAACTATTTTAGGAGAGCTCCAGTAGCAGCCTACTTCATTTGCATTACACGTAAGATACATATTCTGAACCGCCATAGAAACCGCGGCAATTTCTTCCCATTCAGGAACCATTCCGCTGAAATTAACGATAATAGAAATCACAGCATCCGCTTTATTGATTTTAAAACCAATATCGTTGTATTTTTTTTCTAGAAAAACCTGTGGAGCCTGAGTAGCTTTATAGATTTCCTGCATTTCTACCGCCAATTTTGCCTTTTCTTCGCCTTTGAAGATTTTAAAACGCCAAGGTTTTGTACGTTTATGATTGGGAGCCAACGTCGCCGAATGAAGAATTTCGTCTATAATTTCTTGTGAAATTTCGGTTTCAGAATAATCTTTTGGAAAGATGCTTCTTCTCTGCTCTATGATATTTTTTAAAACTTCTGCTTTATTCATGTAACAAAAATAATGAAAAATGCCGGAAGCACGAAGCAGGATAAAGGAAGTTTAACAGTGATGATAATTGATAATTGATAATTGATAATTGATAATTGATAATTGATAATTACAAAATTGTCTCAATCTTCTGATGAATTTTATTCAGCGTAAATTCTTCACCGGCTTTCATGCCCATTATTTTTTTTGCCATCGGGCTTTCGGGGGAAATGGCGTAGAAACGGTCGCCTTCAAAGAAAAATTCACCCAATGAAACTGAGATGTAGAACCTTGCTTTATTGGTAATCACTAATGAACCCAATTTAGCATGCTCAGATTCAGAATTTAAAACTTTCTTCATCTGTAGCTGCATCTCTTTTAAGTTGGCCATCTGTTTATCTAAATGGTAAATCTCTTCGTGCATTTCTTCACGGATAGAATCGTATTTTGAAGTTTTTTTTACTTCACGGCTGGCTTCTAAAGTAAAGTTGAGATAAAACTCAAGCTTTTTCACTTTCCCCGAAATCATATCTCTCACGAAAACCCGTAAATCGTTTTTATTGTAAATCGCCTTCTGCATACATCTGAATCTTTAGTTAAAGATAATATTTTTTGAAAATAAATGATACTTTTACTCTTCAAAAATAAAACCATGTTTCAAAACGTATTTTCAACGAAAGGAAGAATCAGAACAACAGAATTTACTTTATCATATGTCATCTATGTAAGAACCGTTTTTTCACCGTATTTTTAGCAATTGCGACCAAAGTCGATTTATTCTAACGTGAACTCTATAGCAAGCAACCAGGTTTCAAATTATTAATTACAAGACTTGATAGTTTATAACTTTTTGACCGCAAAATCGACAGTTTTTCTTTGCAATACGTTATTAAAAAATGAAAATTTGTTTTTTTTAACGCAAAGGTTTAAATACTATACCTTCGAAATTTAAGGAGCAAAGAATGAATCAATACAATTGATTTTATGAAGCTAGCTTAATCAGCGACTTGTCGCAACTCTTTGCTCCTTAAAATCAAGATTCGTTTAAATAAAAACTTTGCGTGAAAAAGCATTATAGCTCATAGTTGAAAATCAATACAGTATAATCGAGTTCCTGTTATTCTATATTATTACCATGCTCGTTTGGTTTACCGGATTAATTTTTAGAATTATTCAGGGAGCAAAAAAGATGTCATGATATAGGAGTGAGTGATTGGTTTCAGTTTATTCCGTTTTTTATTATTGCCATGGCTTTTGTAGACAGCAATCATGGTATAAAAAGTACAGAGAAAACCCTAAAGGCATTGGCAATTACTATACGATTGATGAAATTGGTAAAAAAAATTATTAAATAAAAAAACTGCTTCCAAAATTTGAAAACAGTTTGTAAGAAATTACTTCTAATTTATATTTACTTTTCAACCAAAGCTTTCAGATTGTTTAAACCTTCTTCGTAAGATTTATTCATTTGATAATCCATCATTGGTCTCATTATTTTCATCCAGGTTTCCTGTTCAGTATCCATACTCCAGGTTACTTTTGTAGAATTTCCTTCAGAGGTCAGAACAATATCAGAAATTGCCTGCCCTTCAAAAGGTCTTTTAAAAATCATCTCTGTTTTTTGCTTTTCGTTGGGTATGATTTCTTTAATCTCTTGACAACCTGCTCCAGCATCATCATTTTTACTATCCCAACAATACTTATCTCCTACTTGCCCTGAAATTCCACTGTAATTAATCTTCATATTTTTGTCTAATTTCATCCAAGGATTCCATTGGTTAAAAGACTTCATCGAAGAAATTTGTTGCCACACTTTTTCCTTCGGTGCATTCATCACAACAGATTTTTCGTAATGGTAAACTTTACCAAAAGTTAGTACTGCAATGATTGCATACACTACAAATAAGAGAATAATTCCTCCGATAATTTTTAAAATTGTTTTCATAGTTTATATATTAATTGTTAGGGTCAAAATTATATATTTTCAGAGCATTTCAACTTTACATATGACAAGAATAATTTTCGAATGAAGCATTTTTGTCACAAATCATTATCAAGGCATTCTTTTTGCGCATCAAAAAACAATTCAATTCAAATAATTAAATTTACATCAATTAAAAATACGTCAATGAATATTTTAACAGAAAAATTCAATACACCATACCATTCAGCACCTTTTAATCAAATTAAAAATGAAGATTACCTTCCTACTTTCAAAGAATTAATTCAAAAATCGGAAGAGGAAATCAACGCAATTGTTAACAATTCGGAAGAGCCAAATTTTGGAAATGTAATTGAAGCACTTGCTTTTTCGGGTGAACAATTGGATGTGGCTTCCAATATATTTTTCAATTTAAATTCTGCAGAAACAAGTGATGAATTACAACAAATCGCTCAGGAAGTCTCTCCTATTTTAACAGAATATTCTTCAAAAATCTCTCAAAACGAAGCTTTGTTTAATAAAATTAAAAAAGTTTACGACGAAAAGGAGAAATACAATCTGAACGAAGAACAGCAAATGCTTTTGAATGAAACTTATAAAGGTTTTGTGAGAAGTGGTGCTTTGCTAAATGAGGAAGACAAAGAAAAATTAAAGAAAATCAGTATGGATTTATCTTTAAAATCACTTCAATTCGGACAAAATGTGTTGGCTTCAACAAATAATTATTTTAAACACATTACCAATAAAGAAGATTTGGCAGGAATTCCGGATGCAATTTTGGAACAATATGCGGAAGAAGCAAAGGAAAGAAATCTGGAAGGATGGGTTGTAACCTTACAATATCCAAGCTATATTCCTTTGATGACCTATGCCGAAAACCGTGATTTAAGAAAAGAAATAGCTTTGGCAAATGGTAAAAAATCTTTTGACGGTGGCGAATTTGACAATCAAAACTTAATTAAAGAGTTGCTTGCTTTAAAACAGCAAAAAGCAGAATTATTAGGCTACTCTACTTACGCAGATTATGTTTTGGAAGAGCGAATGGCAAAATCTCCGACAAAAGTCATTGATTTTCTGAATGAACTTTTAACGAAAGCAAAACCTTACGCTGAAAAAGAAATTGAAGAATTAAAATCTTTAGCAAAAACTGATGGAATTGAAGAAATACAAGGTTATGACCATGCTTTTTATGCCGAAAAACTTCGAAAAGCAAAATATGATTTTAATGATGAAGAATTAAAACCTTATTTTCCATTAGAGCAAGTTCAGGAAGCTGTTTTTGGATTATCAAAACAACTTTTCGGACTCACTTTTGTGGAAAGAAACGATATTCCTAAATATCATGAAGAGGTCAAAGTATATGAAGTTTTTGAAAATCAAGAACCATCAACCGACAACCAAGAACCAGCAACAAACTTCAAAGCCCTACTTTACGTTGATTATTTCCCAAGAAAAGGCAAAAGAGCCGGAGCTTGGATGACGAGCTATAAAAGTCAATACACAAAAGATGGCGAAAATTCTCGTCCGCATATTTCTATTGTTTGTAATTTCAGCAAGCCGACAAAAGATACACCTAGTTTACTAACGTTTCAGGAAGTGACAACATTGTTCCATGAATTTGGTCATGCGCTGCACGGAATGTTGGCGAATACCCAATATCCAAATCTTTCGGGAACTTCTGTGAAATGGGATTTTGTAGAATTACCATCTCAGTTTTTGGAAAATTTCTGCTACGAACCGGAATTTTTAAAAACATTTGCCAAACATTACAAAACTGGTGAAGTTCTTCCGGATGAGAAAATCGAGAAGATTGAACAGTCGAAAAACTTTATGGAAGGTTATCAGACGATGAGACAAATCGGTTTTGGGTTACTCGACATGAATTACCACACCAAAGTTGGAGAGTTGGAGAATTTGAGCGTAAAAGAGTTTGAGGATAAATATACAAAAGCAACACAGCTTTATCCTGTAAATCCTGAAACAGCCATGAGCCCGAGTTTTTCTCATATTTTCCAGGGTGGATATTCTGCAGGATATTATTCTTACAAATGGGCGGAAGTTTTGGATGCCGATGCCTTCCAGTATTTTAAAGAAAACGGAATTTTCAATCCTGAAACAGCAGCAAAATTTAAAGCTCTTCTTTCTTCCGGCGGTACAAAAGACCCGATGGAATTGTACAAAAATTTCAGAGGAAGTGAACCGAAAGTGGAGAGTTTGCTGAAAAGGGCATTTGGATAAAATTTCAAAACATACTATAAAACTCCAAGAGGTGAAAACTTTTTGGAGTTTTTTTTACCACAAAAGCCATAAAAGCTTTCAATACATTAGAAAATTTGAAGCAAGTGATTCTACTCTTAAAAAGAACATATTAGTTTTGGAAATTCAAGATTTCATCTAACAATTTATCCTAAAATTTACTATTTTTAGCAAAACTATTAATTATGAAATGCTTGATAATTTTATTATTAGTTTTTTCTATCAAAAATTATTCTCAAAGAAAAAATTATTTCCCTGACTCAGATAAAAATCCTAATTGCAGTTTAATTAATAATGGGAGTTTTAACAGCGATGATAAAAATACTTTAAAGGTGAAATTTCATCATAATAAAATGATTGAAATTTTGGGGGATAAAGAAACAATTACAATAGAAAGCAAATTAAAAATGCTTGATAAATGTAAATTTGAAACTGAAATAATAAGCATAAAAACAAAATTAGAACTGAAAGATGATTTAATGTACTTAGGAAAAAAGACAGAATATAAAATCGTGGAAACTGGTGAAAATTACATTATTTTAGAATACCCGTGTAATGATGACCGAAACACTTGCACAGAAATTTTAGATAAAGAATAATGAACTTTCTCCTCACCTATCAACAATCCGAAAGACTTACATTCCAAAAATTACAACACTCCGACTTCGAAATCTGGCTCGAATTATTCGAAGATGAGCATACTGCAAAAATGCTCGGAATGGATGATTTTAAAACACCCAAAGAACGTTCCGAAAAATGGTTTGAATGGACTTTCCACCGTTATGAAAGTAATCTCGGCGGACAAAACGTTTTGATTTCAAAAGAAACAAATCAATTGGTTGGACAATGTGGACTGTTGGTTCGCGAAGTCGAAAATAAATTTGAGTTGGAAGTTGCCTACTCTATTCTTCCAAAGTTTCGGGGAAAAGGTTTTGCGATTGAAGCTGCTAAAAAATGCAGAGATTTTGCTTTTGAAAATAATTTTCACGACAGATTAATTTCAATCATTCATCCTGAAAACAAAAATTCTAAAATTATCGCTTTGAAAAATGGAATGTCTTTCAAAAAACAAATCGATTATTCGGGAAAGATGATGGATGTATTTCAAATTCATAAGCCTGATTGGGAAAATTTGGATTAATTTAGTAGATATTAAAAATGGTTTTCTAATTTAAATCATTTTTTCCTGATAAAAATTAGGAATACAGTTAACAGGTCCCTCCTCTGGATCTTTGATTATAAGAACAGCTATTTTCTATTGAATGAACATTTACTATCTCAATACATATTTCATCATAATTCCTAAACTTTCATAAATACAATGAAGAATTTAATCACACTTTTATTGATACTCACCATACATCAAACTTTTGCACAAAAGAAAGAATTTAGAGATACAAAAGTTGACAGTCTAACATTTTTGAACAATAGAAAACTATTAAACAGTTTAAATACCGATAAATTTCAAAAGAAAACATTTGTAAAAAATGATATTAAAATTCCTTACAGATTTTTAACGCCCAAAAACAACTTAAAAAGCGAGAAGTTTCCTTTGGTGATAACCTTTCATAATTCTACAAGGATTGGAAATGATAATGAAAATCAATTGGAACCCTTTGCAAAAATATGGTTACGCGATGAAATTTATGAAAAATACCAATGTTATGTTGTAGCACCACAATTTAATAAACGCTCAACAAACTATGAGACCAATGGAGACGGAATTCAAATTTCAAAACCTTCCGACGAGGTTTTTGCTTTATTGAAATTGATTAAAAATCTTGAAAAAGAATATCCCAATATTGACAAAAACAGGATTTATCTGATAGGATATTCCATGGGAGGTTCGACAGCTCAAAATCTGATGAATTTAAATCCTAATACATTTGCAGCCGTTGTTTCTGTTGCCGCTGTTCCAGATTTGTCGAATCTCAATAAAATCAAAGAAAAAAACATTTGGCTAATTCATGGCAAACAAGATGATGAAAACCCATATATTGGCAGCGTTGAATTGTATAACAAAGTTTCTTCCAACAAGAATTTGATTTTTACAACTTTCACTAATCTTAATCATAACAATATTGTGATTCCGTTTTTAGTAACAGATGAAATCCCGAAATGGTTATTTGAAAAACGCAAGAAATAGAAAATAAGTATTGGTAATTGTGTAATTTTACGGCATGAATAATATAACCCAAAGACTAGAAAATGTAAAAAAACTTCAGGCAAAAAGATGGGAAAATGAAGATTATTGGGACGACATCAACGACCTTTTGATTAAAGAGCTTGAAGAGATTTTAACCATTGAAGGTCAAAATATGCCTGCTTTGGTTAATCTTGGTGCCATTTTATGTGATTCGGGTGAATATGAAACTGCGCTCGCTATTTTAAAAATCGCATTAGATTTGGGTTCAGAAGATAAAAATCTGTACACCAATCTTGCCATCGTGATGGTTGATATGGGAAAGAATGCCGAAGAATATCATGAATATTTAGAAATTGCTGAAAATATGAGCGAAGACCCGCTTACTTTTAAGGCGTATTTTGACCCACATTCACATTAAAAATCAATTAATTTAAAACTAAAAACATGTTACTCGCCATTTTACTTCCCTTTTTATCATTCATTGTGAGAGGAAAAATCATCACCGGAATTATATGCTTTATTTTACAAATCACTATTTTGGGTTGGATTCCTGCAGCGATTTGGGCGGCTTTATCATTACAAAATTCAAGAGCTGAAAAGAGAAATGAAAAACTGATTCGTGCTGTAAGAGAAAGTAGAAACTAAAATATTCTAGGAAATCATGGTAAAATATATCCTGCTTATTTCTTTATTTTTTGTCTCAAGTTTTATATATTCTCAACAAAAAGAATACGAAGCTCCCAATTACAAAGCCATTCAGAAAAATATTGAGAACAAAGATTCAGAATTTTATTATCCGAAATTGATGGATAAGCTGAAAACAAATGATACGCTCATTACCAATGACCAATACAGGCATTTGTATTTTGGCTATACTTTTCAGAAAGAATATCATCCTTATAAAACTTCAGAAGAAGAAAAAAAACTGGCTCCATATTTTCAGAGCTCTGATTTAAAAAAATCTGATTATGCAGAAATTATTAAGATTTCGAATGCAGCTTTGAAAGAATTTCCGCTTAATCTTCGGGTGATGAATTTTCTTGCTTACATTTATCATTTAGATGGCAATGAAGCAATGGCAAAAAAAGTTTCTCATCATTTCTATGGTTTATTCGGCGCTATTTTTAGTTCGGGAGACGGTAAAGAATGTACTTCCGGATTTCATGTTATTACAGTGACTCATGAATATGTGCTGATGAATACTTTACAACTAGAAATCGCATCCCAAAGTTTATCGGGTGATTGTGATTATTTAAGTTTACCAAAAGATAAATACCAATTGCCGGGAGTTTATTTTAATATTACAAAACTCAAGGAGAAAGGATTTGGATTGTAATGAGTTTAAAAATTAACTTCTATTTTCATGCAATCTGATGAAAACAAAATTTTATTCAAATTTAAGTTTCACTTTATTGTTCATTCTTATGAGTGCCAATTTTTCTGCTCAAAATTTACAAACAGACCTTTTCTTGAATGAAAATCAAATTGATAATGATTTTAAATCAGATATAAGGATAGAAAAGTTATTCAAGAATGGCAATAAAGATTCAATTTTGATAATTGCCGAAATTAAAAACGATTCATTATTCTCTATCTATTTAAAAAACAACACACAAGCAGATTTACTCCTTATTCCTCAAGATAATAAACTCACTCTTATTCAGGAAGCTTTAACTCAAGATAAAAAATGGAAACCGATTGAGTTTTGGGTTAATTCTGATTGCGGAATGTCTTATCTTAAAAAAATCAATGTAATTTCGGGTGGAATCATCAGTTTAAATTCAAAAAAATATGCTGGAAACTTTAAAACTCAAGTTAGATTCAAAGTGATTATCAATAAAAAATCGTACTTCTCAAATTCTATTGCAGCATCTATTAACAAATCAAAATTTGAAAAATCAGCTTGGTATTATAAGTTTAAAGAAATTTATTATTCTGATAAAAATGAAAGTGAAGTTGAAAATATTTTGTTCTTAAATAAATAATTTAATTCTGAATGCTGTGAATATTTTTTTATTCAATTTTAAAAATATATTTTCGCACCTCGAAAATTATGGAGATTGAAATCTACTGTTTTCAGCAAAAAAAAATTAAAAACGATATTTAATTAAACAAAATGAAAAGAACTTTATCTTTTATATTAGGATTAAGCTTTGCACTTTCTACAACATCATGTGCAACTATTTTTACAGGAACCAAAGACTCTATCGCATTTACCTCAACACCTGAAGGCGCAAAAGTAATGCACAAAGGAAAAGAAAAATGTACAACACCTTGTACAGCAGAAATATCGAGAGGCTTGGGAAAACAAATCGTCATGTTTGAAAAAGAAGGTTTTGAAACAAAAGAGGTGAAGCTTACCAAAACTTTTAATCCGGTAACCTTATTAAATATTCTTCTTGGTGGTGCCATCGGCGTAGGTATTGATGCTGCAACCGGTTCACTTACAAAATACAGCCCAAAAAGTTATACTGTAGAATTGGAGTCTAAATAAGATTTCTAGATTAACAATATTATATAAAATTCAGAATTAAAGCTTTAATTCTGAATTTCTTTTTTATATAATTGCTAAATGAAAAAAGAAAGCTCAACCAATTCTGAGAACGATAAAATCTTACAGAATTATTGCAATGCTCATAAAATTTTATCAAAGATTAGCGGAAGATGGAAAGTTTCCATTTTATTTGCCTTAAACAAAGACAAATTGACTTACTCCGATTTTAAAACCGTACTCCCCACTTCGATTACTGACCGAGTTTTGGCCAAACAACTTAAAGAACTTGTAGAAGCCAACTTGATTGAAAACGATAAAGACAAAACAAAATCTGACTATTTTTTAACGCAAAACGGCAGAAAAGTTTTGAATTTACTTGAGTATATCAATGAGCAAAATTTCGATTAAATTAAAAACTGACTTTTTCTAAAAACTCAATTACTTCGCCATTCGGGCTGTAAACAAGACTGTTTCTTACCTCAACAGATTTTTCATCATTCGCTAAACTGATTTCAAAAACTCCGTCACTCAAATTTTTTGCTCCAATTTTCAGTGCTTCTTCTCTTGCTTTTTCAGCATTTTCTACAGTAAAACAGATATGTAAAATAGAGTTTTCTACAAATTCTTCATCAGCATTTCTTTTTCTTCCCTGAGTCGGAATCTCTGCATCTTTATCGAATAACTCAATGTAACAGTTGATTTTTTCGTTGTAAAGCATCATTCCTTTCTTCAAATTAAATGACGGCAATTCCCAAGAGTGAATCTCATGGAAACCTAAAGCTTTATAAAATTTTAAAGTAGAACGAAAATCTGTAACTTTTAAAGAGTAATGATGAAAATCTAGAATATTTTCGGCTAAATTCATTTGTAAATATTTTTCGCAAATATATTTTTTGTTTTAGCAATAAGAAAGAACTTACAAAATTGTGAGTTGGTAGAGATATGAGGTTTTGAAAAATTATTTTTGATATTCTCCTATTAAAAAGAATCCTTATATTTTATTTATTATTTAAAACGTTTTTTAAACTCTTCTTTAGGCATTACGTAAGTCAAATACTGTTCTACGTTGTAATGGTATTCTTCTTCTGTGGGAGAGAGAGGAATTGATTTATTAATATATCTGCCATCTTCTCCTTTTTCATCAGTTCTGATTTCTGTCATCAATTGTTTATTCACACCTTTGTAAGAAAATATAGGTATAGGATTTTCTTTTGTCCCAAATGCAGGATTATTATATTGTAAGGGATCTACTTTAACGTAAAGCTCTTCATTATCTAAGCTTGTGCTTTGAGGTAAGCCAAATTTATCATCATAATAATCAAATCTCATTATTTTAAAAAATTTGTTATTTAAATCATCTTTAAAAATAAAGTCACCACTGTTACCATATATACCTTTAAACAATATTGTATATTTAAAAAAGCTTGTATGAGAGTTTTGTCCTTCAAAAAAATCGGGGTTTACTTTAATCTTAACTTCTCTTGAACAAGAAATATAATTGTCAATATATTTTTCACCATTGTTTTTGCTTACAAAAAACCAATTGGCTAATAAGTTTAAAATCATTATTGTTCCAAGATAGGTTAAAACCTGATATACTATTTTCACTACTTAAAACGCTTTTTAAACTCTTCTTTAGGTATTATGTAAGTCAAATACTTTTCTACGTTGTAATGGTATTCTTCTTCTGTAGGTGCAATAGAAATTGGAGCTTGTTTATAAACGCCATTCTCGTCTTTTTCATCTATATCCATATCCATAATAAAATCATTATTAACACCTTTATATGAAAATACAAGAATTGGATTTTCTTTTGTACCAAATGAAGGATTATTAATTTGGAAAGGATCAATTTTTACATTGAGTTCTTTATTGTCTATTAAATAAGTTTGTGGATGACTAAATTTGTTGCCATATTTATCAAACCTTACAATTTTATAAAATTTACCTGAATATTCATCTCTAAAAGTATAATTAGAACTATTTCCAAAAATTCCTTTAAAAATAATGATTTGCTTAAGGTAACTATAACCATCAAACATATCATCAAAACTTTCTTTTTTCACTTTAATTTTAATCTCTTTAGATGAGCTTATATACTTTTCAACAAAATCTTTTCCATTATTTTTATTTACAAAGATCCATGTGGCTAATAGATTAAGTATTAAAATAATACATACTAATCCTAATATTCTATATACAATTTTCATAATTTAAGCTTCTGTGGCTATAACGTTAATACCTTTATTCATATCTAATTCATCAAGTTTCTGAGCCTTAAATGCAGTTTCTGCAGCCAAACCATTTTCATATTTATCCGCAAAAGTGCCTATGGCTATATTTGCTACAAAACCAGCAATTCCTTTGTAACCTGCATAATTATTAGCTTTTAAACCTCGATGACCAATAAAATTACGGATAGCACCTTCAAAACTTCTGGTAACATTACCGGTAGCTGATCCTGCACCATATTGCACTAAACCTCCAACTGCATTTCCTACGTTTGAGTTGATAATTGTTCCTCCAATTTCGCTGGTTATATGTGTAGCCGAAAGACCTGCACCAACACCGGTTGTTATAGCATCACTTCCAACAGCAGAAATTGTACTTGCAGTTCCTTCATTAGTCGATCCGAAGTCTGTATCTCCAAATGTTTCACTTGGCCAATAAAGACCTAACGTAATTGCACCAGTAACTCCAACAGCAACAACAGAAGCACCTGCCGTAACACCCGTAATTACTCCCATCACCAACTGACTTCCCATCTGCATCATTACTTCTTTATTATTGTTGTTACTTATAAAATCTGCTGCTCTCTGAGCAATGACAGGATCCATAATAATGGTAATCTTACCTTTTTTCGGACAATCTAAATAGGAACGATTTAAAATAGCTTTTTCCTGATTAAAACGAACTTTATTATGTGGTAAAGACCATTTTTTCTCTAAAGTAGCATCACAATCGTGCGCCATTTTATAGAGTGCAATACCTCCTGCCGCAACACTTATTGCACATGCGGCAACAATAACTACAGCAGCAGCTCCCCCTGTAAGAACAATAGCAGCTCCAATAGCAATTCCTAAAGCTAATGCCTGAAGACCGCCCCAAAATTTTGCCGGAGCTTTACATTGAAATGAACCAGATAGTTTGGTATCGATTATTGTCAAATAAGGCTGTGTTTTGGTGCTGTACATCACATTACTCGGGCTCGTAATCTTGATCATTTGTGGAGCACCGTTTGTCATCATCGTACATACAGCCGTTGTATCTTGTGGAACGTATGACTCTGCCATTATACTTCTATTTTTGTCAATTTATAACTAATCATCAGTTTTACATTATTTTTTATTTCTTCAATAATTGTAACATCTGAAGCTGTAATCCAAGTATTTTCTAAATCATAAGTAGAATTTTCTCTATAGCTGAATTTAAATTCTGAAAACTTATAATTAACCAGAGGCTTAAACTTAACATCATATATCTCTTCCAATGAAGTGGTATTCACTCTGTTTTTTATCATATCCCCTACCTTCCTTACATTAATTGCACTCTGAGTTTCTGTAATAATATCTTGTCTGAACTCAAATGAAATTGGTTTTCCTTCGAACAGCTGAGAGTATAAATCTTTTTTAAAAGGACTGAATACATTTTGATTGCTCACCAAATATTTATCAAAGAACAAATCGAAAAACATCTTGTTGTTTACCCATTCTTTTAATTTTCCTTCATTCAAAAAGATTTCATCATTAGTTTGTAGAAACAATTCTAAGTTATCTTTTGTCTCGGAGTTTCTTAAAAAACCATATTTGGTTTTCAGATGTTGCTTATGCATTTTCCAGTTTTCAACAATAGTATTATGATTAATTATCTTATCAATTTTCCCGCTTTCCTTATTTAAAGAAACCTGCAAATTACAAGCAAGTAAATCTATATCTGAAATCAAATCAACCGCCTCTTTCATTTCTTCCGGATAAGAATTCATAATATTTTCTACCAACTTTGTATTCACAAAACTGTCGCCATTCTTCTGAAACTTATCTACCAGAAACTCTCTCTTTGTATCGATATGGTTGATTAACATTCCTCCAATGTAAGTCATTACAGATTGTTCACAACGATATCTTGCAGAGCTTTCACTTATAAAAATTTGCTCTTCCTTATTTGGTTTACTTGAAGGACTTGTATTTAAATATAAAAACTTCAGATACACGGGAAATTTATCCCCTATAATCTGTTGTGTAATACCACAATTCTGATTGTGAAAATTCACAATTTCTTCAACACTCTGATTATATTGTTTTGATATAGATTCTAAAGTGTCTACATCTTTAATTTCGTATTCTAAAAACCTCATATTTAATTAATATCCACCTGTTTACCTGTAACGTAAGTGTTACCTGTTGCGTTAATTGATGTATTAGATTTACTATGCAGACTCAAATTATTTTGTGTCACGAGCAATGCGTTATCTTTAGAGTTCATATCAAGCATCCCGTTTCCTACCGAGATTGTAATGGAGTCTTGTTTTATAGTGATTTTGTTTTCTCCAACTTTAAGTTCAATCTGTGTTTTTCCTTCCAAAGAAATATTTCCGGCATTATCCATCGTCAAAACACTTTGGTCTTTTCCAACATTTATCGTAGTTTTCGTAGCGATGTTTGTTGTATGATTATTTCCGATATCTTCGTTATTATCATTGCTTACAAAAGTGGTAACATCACCTGTTCCGCTTAGAGTTACATGATTTCCATTTCTGTCTTTGATTTCAATTCCAGCGCCGTCATTTAAACAAATAATATTTCCGCTTTTACTCGATAAACTTTTCACATTATTTCCGGCTCCACCACCGCCGCCAATTCCGCCATGAAACATTCCGCCCATTACAAACGGTCGGTCTGGATGTTGATGAACGAAATTAATAATCACCTGATCACCCACTTCCGGAATGGCCATGAATCCGCGGTTTTTATTTACTTTATCACTACTTCCTGCATCCGGAGTCATTACTCTAATAAATTCTGACGTATCTTGTCCACTTTGCCAATCAAACTGAATTTTTACTCTTCCTTGATTAAGTGGATCTGCATTGGCGGTCACTTTTGCAAACTGAGCTTCCGCTCTGGGACTTTCAAACTCTGGACGGGGAATATAACCGCTGTCTGCAGCAATAGCTTCAAAGTTTCCGGTATAATATCCTATTGCATCTACTTCATGAGTTACTTCTACCATCATTAGTTTTGTGAAATAAGAAGTCTGATTGGTATCTGCTTTTCTCATCTCCACATCTGCCGTACAACCCGGATATAAAAACGGAACTGTAGTTTCTCCCGAAGTAATAAATACCTGTGAAGCTTTACTTCCGGCTGTTCCTTTTTGCGAGGCATCAATATCCATGAAAGAGGCTGCTTTTATCGGTGCTACTCTTAGAGAAGGTGTTGTAAATGTTTTTTCTGAAATTTCGTAGGCACGTTTTGCAATATCCGAAGCATGGTTAATTTTAGAACTTCCTGTTGTCAGCTTTTCATTTTTACTGCTGTTGTATCCATAAAAAGAAGGATTTACATGCTGTGCTTTCATTCTCACTTTTACGTCATTCACATTGCTTCCATAAGTGAGTTTTACAGGTTGTTCTGCAGGTGGAAGCTTTCCGAAATGAAGAACTTCCCCGTCATAAAAAAACTGTTCGCCATAAGCTTCTGCCATTCTTGCCAGATAATTGTAATGGGTTTCTTCGTATTGCGAACTGTAAGAAACATTTCCATATTGAGCATCCACCCGAAAATCGAATTTATTTCCGCCCAATCCTTCTTTGATGACGTGATCTGCGATACTGTTAAGACTAATCGGTTGAGCTCCCCCGAAACTCTGAATATGCGGAGCGGCATCTAAAAGTACCGTCGGGCTAAATCCACTCAATACAATATTTCCTAAACTTCCTTTTTCCTGGCTGAAACCTACTTCTGTGATGACTCCGACAAAATTTCGTTCGGGACCGTCGATGACATCTTTATATTTAAAAATAACGGTCAGCCTTTTTCCTAAAAAATTCTGAGCTTCTTCAAGATTATGATTTTCTACAGAACCAAGCGTATCATGAGCAAGCGTAATGCTGAATTCATGATGTTTTATTGCACTTTGGTTTAATTTAAAATGCTTAAAATGCTTGATTACTTGTCCTTCAATAATCAAATCGAGCTTTACCACTCTGTTGATTCCTAAAATCTGGCTTGTAGGAATTGCCAAAGCATTATGTATTTTTGAAGTAGGCTGATTGTCCCAAACTTTATCTTCTACTAATGTCGAATTATTGGTCTGAGCGATCTGATTCATAAACATCCCCGAAGAATTTTGTACTGCTCCGTTAATGGGCTGATTAAACTGTGAGCTTATATTTTTAATATTTTCGCTCGCTGTATTTTCTATGTTTGTTGCAACCTTTTCTTTTAAATTTTGAGCAGCATCAGTCTTTATTTGATCTGAAAGCTGAGGTTTGGTGGTATTATCCTGAAACATAATATTTTTCTTTAAACTTGTGAATTGTTTTTTTTATTTTATCTGATCTCGTCTGAGATGACAAAATTTTCACTTTTATTAATAATGAAAATTTTTGTTGATTCTAACTATTTTAAATTTAATCATATTACTACTTTAAGAAAAAATTTAAACTTAAAATTTCAATTTTTGTAGTAATACTACGATTCGTTTTTGAACGAATTATTTTATTGAGATAATAATTTCTGATCTTCTTTATATCTGTTTTCACCATAATTCTTATTAAAATTCAGAGATTTTTTATCTCTCTCATTCAATTTTTCATATAAATCAATTCTCAGTTTCGCTTCTGCTTTTGGATCTTTTATTACAGGAAAATTGATGTCATTTTTTTCCTGAAGCTGTTTTTTCATTGCAGATACCCTTTCAAAGTATGCAGCGTTTTTAGAGTTTTGATTTTTAGCTTTTCTCTTTTCTTCAAACTCAATATAAGAAGCCATAGGAGAAAGCTCAGTTCCTTTTATTTTCGGATTTCCTCCTTTTTCTAAAAAATATTGTGCAGTGGCCAAATTGCTTCGTGCTGCATCTTCCATAATATTGTCTCCCAAATAAGAAGTATGATTGATATCTGCACCATTATCCAACAAAAAATCAATCATTTTTTTCTCAGTTTGTTCATTTCCCAAAAGTAGCGCACTACAAAGTGGACTACTTCCTACTGTAGGATTTGGATTGGCTTTATACTTGAATAAAAGCTTTGCCATTTCATAATTATTTATAGCTACTGCATGAGAAAGTGGTAAACCCAGCCCTTCATTAGGAACTACAAGATTGGGATCTGCTCCGTTTTTAAGGAGAATTTCCATTGCAGGAAGATTTTCAACAATAGAAGCATACATTAGTAAAGTATATCCTTTAGTGTCACTCAACTGATTGATGATTTGTGGGTCATTTTTTAAAACATCCTCTAATCCTGAATTATCTTCATCAAAAATTTTCTGTGCAGCTTTAAGCTGTTCTCCTTCAAATAATTTTTGAGGAGGATATTGTTCTTTATTTTGAGCTTTTCTGGATCTGGTATCCTGACAGGAAAATAAGGTCATGGTAAAAAAGATTAAAAAAATTATTTTTTTCATAATTTATGGGTTTACTGCAATTACATTGGTATTAATGGTTGCAATCATCGCTTCTACAGCATCTGCATAGGCACTGTGACCGCTTCCGAATGTTTTCAGATTCATTCCTTCATTATCCGGGATATATCCGAAGATTTCGTTTTGTTCGCCTAATGCTCTCGGAACAGCACCTGTAAGGTTTCCAAAAATTCCCAGCTTGTTGAGACCCGGAATTCTTGAAATGGCAAGGGTAGAAAGCAGACCCTCTCTGTTATTCTGAAGAGCATTAAGAATATCATTACTTGTGCTGTAATTGGTGATATTGGAAGTAGAACCTATCGCACCGTTTTCATCTAAATATTCAAGAGTGTTATCATGAACTCCTCTTGTATTGAAAGTATAAGCAGGTAATCCGGTATAGTAAGATGCCATTGCGCTATTTCCTCCTCCCAAAGAATGTCCTGTGAAAGAAACATTTCCATTGGTTGACTCATTCATTTTCTTTGCCAGACGCATTGTTTTTTCTATTTGAGGAGTCTGAGCTCCAAAAGCCTGCCCCCCATCTTCTATAAACCAGTCGTGATAAAACTGCATCCCTTTAGGTTCAGATCCTCGGAAAGCTACAAAATATTGTCCTGTATTATTTTTGTATAAAGAAGCATAAAAACCATTATCACGATTCGTATTAAAATCTTCAGGTTTGAAAGTTCCGGGACCAAACATTTCGTCAAGCACTGCTTGATCATCAGTATTTATTCTTGTATAATCACCAATCTGTGCAGCTTCGTCAGAATTATCATTATAAGAATCCTGCGCCATCGATGCAGCGTTGCTCAATTCTGTAATTTGAGCTGGTGTAGGAAGATGAAACTTCACTGTTCCCCCCAGAAAACAATTTAATGTAGAATTTTGAAGAAGCGGTTTTTTACCCTCAACTCTCACTTTTTGGTGGGTATTCGTCCAATCGCTTCCTTTCGTAAGAAATGAGCAAATATTCAAACAATCGTCAATAAGTGCGCTTCCAGCCCAAGCTGCAGCAGCCAAAACAAACAATCCGCCACCAAATGCAGCGGCAATTCCGACTCCGGCAACAGCTCCGGCAATCATCATTTGCGGACAAATAAAATTGTCTTTAAAACGATCATCTTCTGTAGCCATCAGTTTCAAGCCATTTTTTAAATAAACACTAGACTGAGAACTGACTCCTATCCCAATTAGCCGCCTTCCGCTGGTACACATAAGCGGAGTTTCTTGTGCAATATACAGTTGGCTCATATTGTTGATGGTATTAGTTGAATATGATATCTGCAGACATACAGCATTTTTTCATTCAGCTTTTCCTTGACATGGAATATAATTTCTGATAAAACTGAATCGAGGTTATACAAATACTCTCCTTCCATTATTAAATCATATTCTAAAGGAATATTTAACGCTTTCTGATAATTTTGAGCATAAATTTCATCAAAATCTCCGGTATGGCTTTTAAGCTTTCCTACAATATTCATCTGAAATTGATCTTTATTATCTATAAACTCATAGTTTGTATCGTACACTATTTTTTCTCCCGGAAAAAGAGTTGAAAGAAATTCTCTTTCTTTGAATTGTCCTTCGTTGGTAAAGTTCACCCCCGTATTTGGAAACGGATAAAAAAGTATTTGATAAAGTAGATTCGCTTTAATATTATCATCAATTCTCTGAAATTCTTTATCATAAATTGTAATGATTTCGTTGTAAGAATCTTTTACCAATTGAAGAAAACGAAGTTCTTTCCGCTTAATTTCTTCCCATTTTTCAATGATTACCTCATCGTTTTCAATCTTATCAATTGTCTTGTCTTCATCTAGAAGTAGCGCCAGATTTTCGGTTGCTTTATTGACCTGATTTAAAATTTCATAAAAAGGCTTCATCTGCGCATCAAAATGAATATATTTTTTATCTGAAATAAGAATTTCGATATGCTTATATTCTCCAGGAATGATTTCCCAGATTTCTTCCGTTTCTGTTTCGTTTGCTTTTCCGTTGCCTAAAGTGAGATATGACTTTACGTTTACAGAATACTTTCCGTTTCTGTACCAAGCATATTTAAATGAATTTACTTCTTGAATTTCGTTTACTTCACTTTCATTCATAACCGAGAAGTTTTGAGAATTAAGGCTGATTTTACAACAAAAAATGATATTATATCGAAAATGTGTATGAATAAAAACTACTCATACACATTATCATTTCATAAGCTAGAATTATGCTCCCGGCCAAACGCCTTCGTAAGCAGCTCCACCGTAGTTGATTTTTTCTGCACTTACTACAAAGCTGATTAACATAGAATTTTGATCTATTGCATCAAAATCTACTTCATGCTGAATAACATATCCGTTTTCCCAGTTTAAGGTAATCAAAGTACCTTCTTCGTGAGATTTGTTGAAAGTAATTTCACCTGAAGTTGGTTTGTACTTACCATTAAGCAAACTTTCAAGAATTTCAGATTTTTCTGTTGCTTCGATTGTTAATTTGATGATTGCGTTGGAAGGATCTGATGCTACACGCCCTGAAACGTCTGTAGATCTCGATACGCTGTAATTAAGCTTCAGTAATTTTTGTCCTTCGCTTCCGTTGAATTTTAAGATTCCTCTTGAATTGTCTGCCATTTTGTAAATTTTAAACAGTTAATATTTTGTGATTTGGTTGATTCAAAGATAGAGCCATTGATTTCTTTTAGAGTCATAAATTTGATAAATCTCAGTTTTTGTAGTAATACTACGATTTGATGTAGTAGTTCTACGACTTTAGGATTAAATAAAGAAAAAACCCTTATAATAAAGGGTTTTTAAATATTATTAAATAAGATTATCACTTTAACATGATTAATTTTAAGGAATTTTTAAGAAAAATTTGGTATAAATTAACAAATACAGAAACCATGTATATCAATGAAAAATTAGTTATTTTTCCCATGATTATATTAGATACTAATAAAAATACTTTTCTATGTTACTTTTTTGATCTTCTTTGCTAACAGTTTCTTTTTTTATAATCCGCCCTTGTTTGTCAAGAGAAAATTTAATCGATTCTGTACGGAGTATCTCTTTTTCCTGAGATGCTTTTCCATTTTTAACTCTATTAGAAAAACTAAAATAATTTATTGAAACATTGATCTCGTTTGAGAGATAAACATATTTCTTATCATTTTCAGCAATTGGAATTTCGGAAGAATTATTAATATTATCCCATGCTAACTTCCTTTGTTTCTCAAGATTAATCGCTTCCCATTTTTTATTCACCAATACAGATGCATTTGCAATCTTAAATTCTCTGTGATTTTCTTCTGTAGGCTGATTTTTCGTATAAGAATAAGTTTTTATTAAAAAATGATTGATTAATTTATTAGCATCACTTTTATCTATTTCGCCATAATATTCAATAATGCTCAGAATTTTACCTTCAGAATCATATGTAAATTTCTGCACTTGGTTCTGATCATCTGTATATTTTTTCAAAAGCTGTTTAGAAGAATTGTACTGATAATTGAATATTTTCTTCTGTCCTTTTTTTTCAACTTCTTCTGAGACAACATTTCCTTCTTTATTATAATTGTATTTGATATGTTCATCAGGTGTTTTGGATTCTATCAAATTACCGTTATTATCATATGTCTTATCAACAATCGTTTTATTATCCTGCTGAACTTTCAGTAACTGCCCAAATTTATTATACCCATAGGAAACATCAAATGTTTTGACCTTATTCTCATCGGGGTATTCTATTGTTTCTTTTAATGGCAAACCTAAATCATTTGTAACATTTTGTGTTTTAAAAGTTCCGTTTCCAGTCCCAGTTTCGCCAGTAGAAAATGTTTGATATTTTTCTATTTTTCCCGGGAAAAAGTAAAGCATATCATTTACTTTAATGAATCCTTCATGATAAATCTCCGAAGAATACACATAATAGAAATGTTTTTTTACATCTATTGTTAAGATCCTACTTCCGGAAGGTTTATAAAAAGTCACTTTATCGTTTGTTTTTTCAAAAGCTGTGTTTTGATTCGGGAATTGTTCTTTCATTTTTAATAAATTAACAGAGGTATTGGTTTCGTTGTTTTGCGTTTTCGATTGGCATGAGACCATTACAGAATTAATAGAAAATAAAATACTATAAGTCAGAATATGTTTTCTCATTATTTACTTTTTTACTATTTCAACTAAGTTAGGGTCTTTTCTCATTATGTCCCATTGAAATTTCCATAAGGCAAATTTATCGGCAAGTACATTTACATTATTCGAAGGATTACTATCCTTGTTTTTCAGATTATAACTATAATCCATGATATTATCTGTAGTACCCTGTTCAATTTTTATACCTTCGCTGAACCAGCCTCCATCTCTTTTCAAAAAAGTATGGGGAAGATTAAATGTATGTCCCGCTTCATGAATAAATGTTGAAGCATCTGCTTGCGGGGTAAGCATTGCGCTGTCAGCATTATAAGAAACATCTTCTGCCTGTCCCAGCAATATAAGGCCATTTTTTACATTACTGATAATGCCAAAAGGCAACAAAAAGACGATGAGTTCTTTTTTATCCTTTGTTTCTCTTGATTTAAATGCCTTGTTGATTTTATTTCTTATTCTTCCAGAATTTGCTTCCTCGTCATCATCATCAACTATAAAATGTGAAGCACCACTTTTTTTCAGTTTTAAATCATCAAAGAAAGAGTCCATTTCTTTCACATCTATTTCTAATTGCTCATAATTAGTAGCAGCCTTTTCTTTATATCTAATGAGTGGTTGAGAAAACATATTGATTAAATCCGACTTATTATTACTAATGAATATTTCTTTGTTATTCATAACTCCCAACTGTTCATTATACAATGCTGTAGAAATCAATTTTCTTTGAGCCATTACGCTTTTAAGGCTAAGAAGTTCACTTTCCTGTTTTCTAATTAAATCTTGATTTTGTCTTATTCTTTCAGCATTTCCACCGACTATGATAGATGTTCGAAGAGTTTTTAGGTTAGCAATTCCTCTTGTTAGATTTCTTTCTTTTTCGATGAGGTTTTCATCTTCCTGATAGCCATTAGAAGCACCAGAAACATAAACTTTGTCTTTGATATTTTCAACATAGACCCATCCTTTGAAAAAAACCTTTACATATCTGAAAACTACATTATATTCTATTGAATTTTTATAAATATTTAATATTCCCATTAACTCACCCGCAGTTACAAAAACTGTTGATATGGAATTTGAGGTTTGATCTTCTGCCTGGCTTTCTTTCTGTTTTTGTTCTTCAACTTTTTCCTCTTCACTTTTTTTATGAAAACTTATTATAATCGTGCTATCTTCAGTTATGTAGTCCAAAAAAGATATTTTTACAGTTTTGCTAAACTGCTTTGGATGGCTTTCGTTGATATTAAAAGATATATCATTATCATCTGTAAAAACTACTTCAATACTCTCGTTTTTAGAACTTATTTTAATACTACCTTCTGCTGGTTCCTCGATATTGAAAAAAACATCCAACTCGTAGCTTTTTGAATTACCTCCTTCATCTTTTGCAAATCCAGAGAACCATGGCACAAAATAATTTTTATCCATAATACTTATTATAGATCTTCCTTTATTTTTACCAGCCTCGATATATCCGAATTTACGGATTGACATATATTGTATTACAGACGCATACTCTTTTTTTAACTTATCTCTCCCGCTTACTAATGTTTTATCGTCATCATAATTGAAAGGTTCATTATAAGTTGTTCCGTAATTATTTCCTGCATACCAATCAAATCCAAAATCTGGTTTGCTACTATAATTATTTTTTCTTCGAAAAATAGCTAAACCCTTTATAGAATTTTCCAATTTATTCTGATACCTTTCCGGATTTCCGGCCTGCAAAATCTTCTCAGAACTTTTTTCGGCATATGTTTCGGAGGCACTTTCTGTAATATTGGCTTCAGAATAATATTGCAGATTACCACCTACTGTTTCGAAAATCTTTCCCTTTACAAATCTCGTTCTGCTCATATATTATTATTTTAATGCGCCTTACCTATCTCTCCACTTCTGTTATCTATATTACCTTGTGCATCTTTTTTTATCTGTCCAACAGTAAATGTTTCTATTCCACCCTCATTATTTACAATAGTTTTACCCTGTTTTGTTTCACTATGCACATCTCCGTCAATCATTTCCGTCAATTTTCCTGTAATAAACATACTTGTATCTCCAATTACAGAAGTCATTTTCATAGCGCCTACACTTTGCGTGGCATTCAGTCCTATGTTTTGGGTTCTGTTCATGCCTATCGTATCAGACTGATTCATACCCACACTCGTTGTCATATTTTCCGTCACATTAATATTCATATTTTTGCAATTCAGCGTCATCGTCTCCGGAGCCGTGATATTAATATTACTTCCCGTCGTGTCCAGATGAATTTCATTACCCGATTTATCTGTAATAATAATACTTTCATCTTCCGTGAAAACCACTTTATGTCCGCTTCTCGTCATAATCGATTTTACACGGTTGTCTGCAAATCCACCCAAAGCCGTTCCCCCATGAAACATCCCACCCATTACAAAAGGTCTGTCAGGATGATTGTGTACAAAATTTACCATGACCTGATCACCCACTTCGGGGATTGCAACATAACCTCTATTCTGAGTAATCTGATCGGTTCCTCCTGCATCAGGGCTCATCATTCTGATGAAATGGGTTGTGTCATTCGTTTGCCAGTCAAATCTTACCTGAACTCTTCCCTGTCCTTCTGGATCGGTATTCGAAATGACAGTGGCAATTTGTGGTTGCGCAACAGGAACTGTAAATTCAGGTTTGGGTAAAAAACCGGTGTCGGATGCAATTCCTGCAAAACTTCCGGTGTAATGGCCAATCGTATCAATTTCATGAGTCGTTTCTGTAACCATGATTCTTGTGAAATATGAAGTTTCATTCGTGTCCGGTTTTCGCATTTCGATATCAACACTGCATCCCGGATGCAAGAAAGGAACTGTTGTAGAACCTGAAAGATTGAAAACATTCACCGCCTCACTTCCTGAAGTACTTTTTTGTGAATATTCAACATCTAAATGGGTCGTCGCTTTGATTGGAGCAACTCGTAATGATGGTGTTTTGTAAATAGCATCGTTATGTTGATAAGCTGTTTTTGCTAAATCTCCTACATGCTGAATGGGTGTGGAACCCGATTTTAACACTTCATTTTTATTGCTGTTGTAACCGTAAAATTGGGGTTTTGTATGAACAGCTTTCAATTCAACTTTAATGTCGTTGACACTGCTTCCGTACGTTAATTTTATCGGTTGATTTTGAGGAGGAAGTTTTCCGAAGTGCAGAACTTCACCATCATAATAAAATTGTTCGCCATACGCTTCTGCCATTCTCGCCAGATAATTATAGTGTGTTTCGTCATATTGGCTGCTGTACATAATTTGAGAATAATCATTGGTGTCAATCCTTATATCAAAACGGCTTTTATCTAAACCCTGTTTAATAACTTCTTCAGCAATGATTCCCATATTGACCGCTTGATTTCCACCAAAACTTTGAATATGGGGTGCACCATCCAATAAAATAGTTGGACTGTAACCTGACAAAACGATATTTCCTAAACTCATTCTCTCCTGACTAAAACCTACACCAGTAATGACACCTACAAAAGTTCGTTCGGGACTGTTTTCGATATCTTTATAAGAAATGACAGCTGTTAATCTTTTCCCTAAAAATTTATTCGCTTCTTCTAAAGTATGGGTTTGGCGATCGCCTAAAGTATCGTGGGCTAAAGTCAGTGTAAATTCGTGATGTTTTTGGGTACTTTGAGTCAGTTTGAAATGTTTGTAATATTTGATTACTTTACCTTCAATGACCAAAGATAATTTTACCAGTCGGTTGATGCCGACATGATGGTTTTCTGAGATTCCTGCCGCATTTTGGGATGGGCGAAAAGATGAACCTC
Organism: Chryseobacterium turcicum; assembly: GCF_021010565.1. Taxonomy (NCBI): domain Bacteria; kingdom Pseudomonadati; phylum Bacteroidota; class Flavobacteriia; order Flavobacteriales; family Weeksellaceae; genus Chryseobacterium; species Chryseobacterium turcicum. Next base: position 1,297,154 of record NZ_JAJNAY010000001.1, on the reverse strand, counting down.
CGTTTTTTTCTGAGGTATTCATATTGTTGTGATTATGTGGTGGTTTAAAGATATTAAATTTTATGTATTCATTTAAATTTTAAGGGATAAAATTCATATTCAGACTTTTAAATAATTACTATTGTGAAAAGAAATTGTCTTTGTGCTGACTTTTTTAAGAACAGACTCAATTGCAGCCCTGCTTGAACGGAGCTCTTCTATTTTGTTGGCTGAGCCAAGCCGAAGCCAACAAAATAAAAAGCGGGAGTGGAAGAAGGATAAACAAGATGTACATCAAATAGAATATGCATCGGATGGAAGCAAGAATGATCTTACAGATGTAGAAAAACAGTTATTGCTTAAAGAGCTACAAAAAATAATGAGGTAAATCTCAAAAAATATTTTTTTAAGTGAAAATTTCTAATTTTTCTTATTTAGGGTATACCGCAATTTGTTATTAAATGGATTAAATCTTATATAGGAATCCAAGACAATAAAATACTGATTATCATTCAAATGGATTTTGGTTGATAATCAATATTTTAGGACTCAAAATATTCCTTCGGAGATTTTCCGTATTTTTCTTTAAATGCTGTTGCAAAAAATTCAGGGCTCCCGAAACCTAATTTGGAAGAAATTTCTTTAATCTTTTGATTTTTAAAATGAGAGTCATTTTTCAATTTTTTATCCAAGTATTCAAATCTTAAGTCTGTAATATAGGAATTAAAAGTTTTTCCCAAATTTATTTTAATTACTTTGCTCAAATACTTCTCGTTGGTGCTAAATTTCTGTGCTAAAGTGGTGAGCTTAAGATCTTGTTCTAAAAAACCAAAAGACGTTTCAAAATTTTTCATGGAAGCGAGAATCTGGTCTAACGTAAATTTGTTAATCGGTCGGTACAAACTATAATCTATTGCCGCACTATTAGAAGTTTCGTGTATTTCCGCTTGGTTATTCTTTGGTTGAGGAATCTCAGTGGTCGTTTTTTCGATTTGCACAACCGCAGGAATTTCTTTCTTTTTACGGGCTTTAATTTTTCGATATCCAAAATAAATGATACCGATAGAACTTAGGGTAATAATTGCAATACTAAGCCAATCGCTAAACTTTTGCTCATTCTCGGAAATTGCCTGTTCTTCACTCTTATGTTTTTCGTCAAAGTCTTTAAGCTTTAATTGAACGTAGTTTTTAATATCTTTTTCAAACTTGTCAAACTCCAGCAAATCATTTAGCGATGCCAATTGCTGTTCTGTAGTTCCGTGTTTTTTGTAATATTCAGTGAAGAAGTCAAATGCGGGGCGAAATTCTAAGGATGTTCTTTTGGTTTTAAGAAAGTTCTTTTTTATGTTCTCAAATATGGGAAAGGCTTTCTCTATATTTCCCATTTTCCAGTAACACATTGCAATGTAAAAATCGATATTGTCGAGGTTTTGACTGTCAACAAGATCTATTGCTTTTTTTGAGTTTTCAAGTTTTGTCAAAGCGGAACTATATTTCCCTAAAGAAAAATCATTTCGTCCATCTGCAAGGAAAATATGAAATTTAAAGAAGCTGTATTCTTTATATTGCTCAAAAAACTGGTAAACTTCTTTAATTAAAATGTCGTTCTCTTTGTATTTTTTAAGTTTTGAATTTATATATATCAAGTAAATTTTCGCAAAGTTCAAAGAAAACTCATGGTCGGGAGTGATTTGATTATTTTTAAAATAGTTATAGTTTTCTAGAACAAGATTCGAAGCAGTGCTATCTTCGCCTATAAGTGATTTGAGTCTTCCTATGGATAGTAAATTCGTTTTTTCCCAGTAAGTGTTTTTTTGTGACAAATAGTAATCGTAAGAAACTACAAAGTATTCTGCAGCTTTTTTGTAATCAAAAACCCTCATGCTTCTGCCCGCAATTGAAAAATATGAAGCTCCAATAGCGGATTGATCTTTTAATTTGATGGCAATATTTAAAGTACTGTCACAATATTTTATAGATAAGCTATCTGGAGCAATGCCGGATGTAATTATGTACGCTTGAAGTAAATCACTGTCTTCTCCCTCTCTCTTTGTCTCCGCAATCAGTTTTTTCGAAAGATTATAAGATTCTTCCCTGGTTTGATTTTTTTTAATTTGAGTTACTAATTTTTCAAATTTAAGAGAAAATTTAGATGAAGTATCATCTTGCGCTTTGATGAAATTTACAAATAAAAGTAATATGAAAAATAAAAACCGATAAAGTTTGGTCATTGCGCTTATGAATTATCTGTCAAATAACGGAAATATTTCGATTACATGCAAGTTTGTTTCAATGTGTTGAAAATCAACGTTAATTTTCTTAAATTTTTCTTTTTAGAAAGGTTGTTTTCCTTTTAAAGAAGAATTTTTTCCTGCCATCAAATAGAAATTTTCTTTTCATTCAGATGCCCAATTCTCTGAATTTGGAAAATGAATTTTTGCCACAATATATTTGCATCAGAAATCAAAAACGATTTGAAAATTTAAAAATAAAAACGATCATGAATCAAAAAAACAATTGGGTACAAAACCCTACTAAAACACAATTTATCATAAGTTTGATGGTCTACTTAAACAGTGTTGTCATTATGTTTGCCGCTATGACAGATTTCTTTACCACCCTAATAGATTTGAAAGTCAATATGGTGCTATTGTTTCTCAATATTGCTGTGACTTTTACTATGATAAAAGTGGTTAGAAATTATTTTAAAAACTTAAAAAAACAGTAAGCAATGAAAACTCTTGTACCCATTATTATTACAGTAGTTTGCTTAGCTCTTTTTGTTATTTCGAGATATTTCTTTTTTGCTGATGGAGAAGATTCTTTGGTCAAAATTGTCTCACAAGGCTTTTTAATTGGAGCTGTATTCTCTATGATATTTGCTTTATTCAATAAAAGGAATAAAAATAATCAGGAAAACTAACTTTTTTAGCTTCTAAAATTAAAAAAAATAAACAATGAAAATATTAAAACTACTCATTGAAACTTTAATCTTTATGATTCTTCTTTTCTGTTCCAACTATTTTTTTGTTCAATGAAGAACATGATATTTCGATAAAACGAGCTGCGTTTCAATGTGTATTGTCTAGTGTAATATTCTTTGTTATCATGTATTTAACAACTAAAAATAGCAAGTGATGAAATTCGCTTTTGTCCGAATCTTTAGTTCAAGTTTTTTCTTTGCACAAATCCTATTTAAAAACACCTATAATGAAAAAGATTATCTTATTTTCAATTCTGTACTTTACAATATTAAGCTGTAGCAGTCAAATATTTAATTATGTACTTCAAAAACAAGGAATATATAATGATAATATTTCTGTGAAAAAAATGAAATATAAGGAAAAAGAGATACTCTTTTTACCAATACACCATGCAGGAACTGAAAAATTCTATACAAATATTAACAATAAGATAGACTCATTAATTGAGTTAAATTATTTTTTCTTCACAGAAAAAGTAATTATGAATAATTCTGACAAATTAGAATTGATGAAATTTAGAAAAATTGTTGGTTTTGCTTTACCAAAGGAAGGATATAAAAAAATATTAGATTCAATCCTCACTGAAAAAAAAATAGTATTAAAAACTAAAATTGTTTTTCAACCTGACTATTCTGAATGGAAACTAAACGATAATAATAGTACAAATACGGATGCAACAGTTCATGAACTAATTAACTATTATGAGTCTAAATATGGAGAGATTAAACTAGAAGAATGCGATCTTGCAGTGACTGATGTTTCAAATAATACAAAATGTAGAAAAAATAAACATACTGGAGCATATGAGACTTTAGTATTGAATTATCGAAATAATCTTATAGCGAATGCTATAAAAAATGATTCAAGGCAAAAAATAGCATTAATTTATGGAGCAGGACATTATGAAGGCATAAAGAAAATTTTAGATTCATTGGATAGAAGATAAACATAAGAGAAAATAACCTATATAAGTTTCAGATTTTTCACTTAAAAAAATAATTAGAATAATCAAATTAAATACACATGAAAAAATTAGTCCTATCATTTTTAATACTTTCTTCTTTTGCTTTCGCACAAAATGGAGTTTATGTATCTGCGGGAGCAGGAGTTTTAGCGCACAAAAAAACTTCAGCTTTTGATTTCGATGTTGCAGTCGGATATCATTTTAAAAATAAACATTCTTTGGAAACCAATTATATTAATTCAAAAGATGTAAATCTTGCCAATTTAGTTTTTGGTCTTGAAAATAATATAGAAAAGAAAATTCTATTATCAGGATTTACTGGATTTGGAATTGCTTTCATAGAAGATAAGAGTCATTTTAATTATCAATTAGGTTTGAATGCGGGATATAGAATTGAGAAAAAATCGGTTGTAGGATTAAAGGTCTCTAACAACTTTAATAAAGCCAAAACCTTTACTGCAATGAATGTGTTCTATAGGTTCAATTTTTAAAATAAATCTTTTAACCGGTCTAAAAAACAATCATGATCCCCAAAACTAAAAGCAAACTAACCAGCATAATTCCCATCATCATTCTTTGGGTTTTGAATAGATTTTTCAATTCTTCCGTTTTTATATCTATTATATTTTAATTTAAAATTTTCATGTATATCCGTAATTAGTCATAATTTAGCGTATTTACTTGACCTTCAGGTGTTTATATAAATATATTTAGTTTTACGGCATATTTTGGTAGAGAGGAAGATTGTAGAATTCATTTTAAGATTCAAAGAGATGAAATCGGAGTTATCTGTAAATGTGGTCACAACGCACATTTTTGGATTAAAAGTATTTGGAGCTATGAGTGCAAAAAGTGTCGCAGCAGAACCTCTTTGAAGAGCGGTACCATTATGCAGAACTCAAATCTCTCATTTTTAATTTGTTACAAAACAATGTTTCTGATGAGTGTTACCAAGAAAGGGTTTTCTTCTAAAGAGATTCAGAAACAATTGGGTTTGAAGCGTTATGAGCTTGTTTGGGCAATGGTTCATAAACTTCGAAAAGCAATGGGAGCGCGCGATGAAAAATACACTTTGGAGGGTATGATTGAGTTTGATGAAGCCTATTTTACAGTAGAATCTAGCGAGATAGAGCAAGAAAAAGGCGTTCGTGGAAGAGGTGCGGCAGGCAAGCAAAATGTAGCTGTAATGGCAGAGTCGATTACTTCTTCCCATTTCGCTAAAATACAAAATTCTCTAAACTATTTCTGAGGGAATACTTACATTTTATATTTTAGTTTTATGAAGTGTTACAAATGCCAATCAGAAGATAAAGTAAAAGCTGGTTTTACGCGAGGTTTACAGAGATATAAATGCAAATCTTGTGGTTTTTTTTAGTGTTGAAAGTAAATCAGATGTAAAAAGTTTAGAGCAAAGGAGATTAGCCTTGGAGATGTATTTGGAGGGGAAGGGTTTTAGAGCGATTGGGAGAGTGTTAAATATAAGTTACGGAACAGTTTATCAATGGGTGAAAAAATGGGGAGAATCGGCTTATTTACCTCAATCCCAAGAGTTTATAGAAATCGTTGAATTGGATGAAATTCACAGCTATGTACAAAATAAAAAAACTACTGCTGGACGTGGATTGCTATTGATAGATTGGGAAAACGCTTCATCGATTTTGTTTGTGGGAAAAGAAATGCAAAAACCTTCAAGGAGATCTGGGACAGATTAAAAGATAGAGATATTAATGGTTTTTGCAGTGATTATTGGAAAAGCTATTCGGAATTAATTCCAGAAGAAAAGCATTGTGAATCAAAAGCAGAAACATTCACCGTTGAAGGTTATAATTCCAGAATCAGGCATTATCTAGCAAGATTTAAAAGAAAAACAAAGTGCTATTCTAAAAAACAATTTATGATAGAAAACTCATTGAAATTATTATTTTTAAAACTTAACAATCAATTAAATATTTTAGTTTAACAATACCAAATTTTATTTATTCATTTAAATTTTAAGGGATAAAATTCATATTCAGGCTTTTAAATGATTGCTATTGTGAAAAGAAATTGTCTTTGTGCTGACTTTTTTAAGAACAGACTCAATTGCAGCCCTGCTTGAACGGAGCTCTTTTATTTTGTTGGCTGAGCCAAGCCGAAGCCAACAAAATAAAAAGCGGGAGTGGAAGAAGGATAAGCTGCCCTAAAAACGATTCAGTTTAAACCCTCATGAGTCGAAAAAGACCGTCTTTTGGGGACAGTCTTTAGTTGAGTCTATATAATTTTTGACGCTTTTTATGATGTTGGCCAAATTCCTTCGTACGCAGAATTACCATAATTAATTTTTTCTGCACTTACGACAAAGCTTATTAACATTGAGTTTTGGTCGACCGCATCAAAATCTACTTCGTGTTGAATCACGTAACCGTTTTCCCAATTTAAAGTAATTAAAGTTCCTTCTTCGTGAGATTTGTTGAATGTAATTTCGCCTGACGTAGGCTTGTATTTTCCATTTAATAATGATTCAAGGATGTCAGATTTTTCTGTTGCCTCAATCGTTAATTTAATTAATGCATTGGATGGGTCTGATGCTACTCTACCCGAAACATCCGTAGATCTTGAAACGCTGTAGTTCAGTTTTAATAATTTTTGACCTTCGCTGCCGTTGAATTTTAAGATTCCTCTTGAATTTGCTGCCATAATAAGTAAATTTTAAATCGTTAGTATTTTTGTGATTTCTATAACCCAAAGATAGATACCCTAAAAATATTTTTAAAACTTTTAAACTATTATTTCGAAAATTGTAGTAATTCTACGATTTCTTGTAGTAGAACTACGACTTTTAATACCATCAACTGCTTTTCAATAAAAAATATTGAATTTTAATATAATATTCACAGTTTTCGGAATGATAATTGACAATCTTTGTAAACACTATAAAAATAAAATATTATGAAGAAACTAGGACTCGCAATGCTTTTAGGTTTAGTAACTTTAGGAAGCTGCGCAGATAAAAAAGAAAACAGAGAAGCGTATAAAGAAAATCATAATAAAGATTCTTTGCTTAACATATCGGCAACCTCAGCTGCAGAGCATTCTGAGCCTACGAAAGCGGAAACAGATACCCCGAAAGCATTACGAGATACTGCCGCATCACCCACCGATTATGGAAGTAAAAAAACAAAACCCAACACCTCTGTAGGAGGTTCTAGATAAGCATAAAATCCGTAGAAAAAATTCTACGGATTTTATATTTAAATTATTTTTAAGATGGCCTTCTTATTTTTATTAAAAAGAGAATAATTATTTAACTTAATTATTACATTTGTATCCAACAAAAAAAATTCATGAAAAAAACAGCAATATTATCATTCCTTTTCTTTGCAGTACTTGCATTTGCACAAGGAATTAAGTTTGAAGAAGGCAGTAACTTCAAAACCATTTTAGCGAAAGCAAAAAAAGAAAACAAACTTGTTTTTATTGATGCTTATGCAGTTTGGTGTGGCCCATGTAAGTTGATGGTGAAAAATATTTTCCCGCTAAAACCTGTTGGTGATTATTACAACGCAAATTTTGTAAATGCTAAAATCGACATGGAAAAAGGTGAAGGTATTGAGTTGGCAAAAAAATTCAATGTAAAAGTTTTCCCTACTTATCTTTTCATCAACGGTGACGGTGAGGAAGTGCACAGAACCATTGGATACGTTGAAGAGAAAGATTTCATTCAGTTTGCTATGGATGCAGGTGATCCTAATAAAAGATTAACTGCTTTAAAGCAAAAATTTGAAAAAGGAGAAAAAGACGCTGAGTTTCTTTTAAACCTTGCTAATCTTACAATTTATAGCGATACAGATTTCTCAAACAAAGTAATTGAGCGTTATTTTGCAGGAAAGCCTGAGTTGACAAGAGATAATCTAGGTCTTCTTTTTCAGGCAATGAAAAGTACTGAAGGTGCACCTTACAGAATTTTCACTGAAAGAAAAGCTGACATTTTGAAAATGCTTCCTGAGCAGCAATATGCTTCAATGGATAAAAATGTGAAAGTAAACACGGTAATGGCGAAAGCTTATAATGCTACCACTAAAAAATTGGATGAAGCTTATTTCCTTGCAGAAACTCAGAAATTCATGACTAAAGATGAAGCAGAAAACCTTTTGAAAAGAGTAAAAGCAAGCAGAGCATTGAAAGATAAAGATTTTGCAACTTATGAAAAAATAACTATTGAACTGAATAAAGATACTTCAGCTCTTAGTGCAGATCAACTTAATTCATTAGCTTGGAATTTCTTTGAAAATGTGACAACGAAAGCTTCTTTGGAGACTGCTGTAAAATGGGCTCAAGAATCGGTAAAAAAAGAAGAAAGCTATGCAAATACTGATACTTTAGCTAACCTTTACAACAAGATTGGAGATAAGAAAAATGCTAAAATCTGGGCGCAAAAATCAGTTGACCTAGGAAAAGCAGCAGGTGAAGATACTGCAGACACAGAAAAATTATTGAAGACTTTGTAATCTTTAATTTTAAAACATAGAAAATCCGAAGAACACATAAGTTTTTCGGATTTTTGTTTTTTGCCACGAATGCACGAATAAATATTTAATAATTAAATTCGTGAATTCGTGGCATTTTTTATGTGTCACGTCAGTTCGAGTAGCGAAGCGTGTCGAGAACCTCGATAATATAAAATTTCTTGATGCGGTTTTCTTCAAAACCTACTCGAAATGACGAACTTCAAATCCTTATTTTGTAGTAGATTAATACTCAAACAAAATACTTCCCCAAGTAAAACCGCTTCCAAAAGCAGAAAGAAGCACTAAATCTCCTCTTTTTATTTTTCCTAATTCTATCGCTTCACTTAAAGCAATCGGAATAGAAGCCGCCGTTGTATTACCGTATTTTTGAATATTATTGTGAATTTTTTCGTCTGGCAAGCCAAATTTTTGTTGTACAAACTGTGCAATTCTCAAATTCGCCTGATGCGGAATAAACATATCCAAATCTTCAATGGTTTTTCCTGCTTTATCTAAAGCTTCCTGCATCGTTTCAGGGAATCTTGTTACCGCGTGTTTGAAAACAAAATTCCCATTCATAATCGGGTATACTTCTTTATTGGTCACATTTTCGGGCTCTTTTCTCATCCTGTCGCTCCAACCGTATTTAGAACCTGGAAACTGCGTGCACAATTCATCGGCATATTTTCCTTCAGAATGCATATTCATCGCTAAAATATCACCTGCATTTTCATTTTCTGTTGCAGAAAGTACAATTGCTCCTGCTCCATCTCCAAAAATGACTGAAACACCTCTTCCTTCATCAGAAAAATCAAGTCCGAAAGAATGAATTTCAGCTCCAACCACCAAGATATTTTTATAGGTTCCAGATTTAATAAAAGCATTCGCAACACTCATTGCATACACAAAACCTGAACACTGATTTCTCACATCCAAAGCTCCTATGGTATCGCAACCCAACATATCCTGAAGCAAAACGCCACATCCCGGAAAATAATAATCAGGTGAAAGCGTTGCAAAAACAATATAGTCAATATCCTTTGCCGTTAAACCAGCTTTTTCTAAAGCTTTTTCTGAGGCTTTAAAACCAAGATAGGCCGTCGTTTCCTGAGCATCGTTTCTGTTTATTCTGTGTCTTCTTTCTTTAATTCCCGTTCGCTCCGTAATCCACTCATCATTGGTGGTCATCAGTTTCGATAAATCATCATTGGTGACAACATGATCCGGAACGTGAAATCCAATTCCTTTTATTGTACTTTTAATCATCTCTTTTTTTTCTAATTTTAGTAAAGATAAAATTTATTTCATACATAGAATTTCAAATATAACAGTAAATTTACTTTATGCCTATAGATACAATTTACAGAGATTCGGGATGCGAATGGATAGATGTAGAAGCACCTACAGAAGAAGATATGAAGTACCTTCATGAGCGATACGAAATCAACAACCTCCTTCTTGAAGATACTTTAGACCCCAATCACTTACCAAAATATGAAGCCGACGGAAACGTAAAATTTTTCCTTTTGCGTGAAAGCACCGAGCTTGAAAGAAAAAACCTCAACACCATTAGTGACATCAGTACCAAAATTGGAATTTTCCTTTTAGATAATACGATTATCACAGTTCACAGAATGAAAACCAGAAGTATTTCTGAAACCAAAAAAGAACTTTCTTCCCGTCAGGAAATTTGTTCTCCTGAAAAAATTGCTTTAAAAATTGCTGTGGTCATTATGAAAAGTTTCGATGATGAATCGCTGAGTTTATTTGAAACAATGGATAACATAGAAAACGAAATCTTCCTTAAAAATACCAATCACACCAATCAAATCCGAAGGCTGTATAAACTGAAAAGAAAATCAGGTTTAAATTCAAGAGTTTTAACGATTTCTACTGATGCAATTGATAAATTTAAACTGCTTAATTTAGAGGATTCTGAAGTCGTTGATTTAAAAGATAAACACAAAGATGTGGTTGCCGATTTTGACCACCTCAACATTCAGATCACCAACTTAATTTCGATGTTTTTGGCGTTGTCTGACCAGAAAGCCAATCAGGTCATGAAAGTTTTAGCGATTTATTCCGTCTATTTTTTACCGATTACTTTTATTGCAGGTTTGTATGGAATGAATTTCGAAAATATGCCTGAACTGCATACCAAACACGGATACTTTTATACTCTCGGCGTAATGGGGGTGATTGTAATCTGCACTTTTATTTATGCTAGAAGAAAGCAATGGTAATTGTAACATTGTTGGTTAAACGCTAAGGCGCAAGGAAATTTTAAAACTTAAAACTATGAAGGCGCAAAGATTTTATCAAGATAAAATTAATTATGAATGTCCGTAATTAATAATAACTTAATTTTTAACAGTTTGTTTGTCATTCCGCAGGAATCTAAACTAATTTATTTTCAGTGTGTTGAGATTCCTCCGGAATGATCTGTGTTAATATGCAAATTATTTAACAAAAATCTGCCTGATATTTTTCCTTGCTTTTGCCAATGGCAAATATTTGTTTTATCAGCTTGTTTGCAATCGCAATTTTGATGACACGCTCCGGTTTGCCTTTTGCTTTTAGCCGTTCGTACATTTCTTTACATTTAGAATTCCATCTTTTTGCACTCCAGCTCCACAGGTAAAGCAGTTTCCTGATTTGAGCCTTGCCCATTTTGCAAATATGTCCCCTTCCCCGAACACTCGTTCCGCTTTGATAAACCCTCGGACTGAATCCGACGAAGGCAATCAGTTGCTTGTAATGGTCGAACTTCTCAAAATTATCCGTTATCAAGCACATCATCATCGCCGTTTGTTTTCCTACTCCAGGAATGCTTTGCAGGTTCTCCATAGTTTCCGAATATTCCTCCAACGAAAGCCTGTCCATTTCCTTCTCCAGCTTCAATACTTTATTTTCTAAATATTTGATGGAATTACTGATCTCCATTTTCAAAAATTTATCCAAAACACCACTGGATGTAAAGGCTTCCAATTGCCTTGCATTCTGATGAACCTGTTTCAATAACATTTCTTTCCGACTATACAGTTGGCGGAGTTTGTTGGCATTTTCACTCGCAGGATTCCACTTCCTCAATTCATATTTTTCAGCATATTCTGCAATCGTTTGGGCATCTTTCTTGTCCGTTTTTGCGCGGTACAGGTTGGTTTGTGAGAATCGCTTTATTACCAAAGGATTCACAACGCAAACCTGCATCCCCAGCTTGTTTAAAAACTCTGCCAAAGGAAGATAATAACTTCCTGAAGCTTCCATTACAATCCAATCTTCCGTATCTATCAGTTTTAGCAATTTCTTAAATCCTGAAACCTTGTTCTCAAAAATCTGATGTCGCCAGTTTTTGTTCTCAGAAAAACTAACATCAAATGTTTGCTTACTAATGTCAATTCCTATAAATTTACACATACAATACTTTTTACCGAGAAGAAATACTATACTTGCTTATCTATCCTGAATGCAGGCTTTATAACCTAATGATCTGTTCAAGCTTTTGTAGTAAAGGGTAAAGGAACTTACATTCCGGACTGTCTTCAAGACTAATGACAATTTGTAGTTTTATTCTTTACCCTTACCTCTCTATTATTCCTTAAATTTATTGTTTTGCAAACATAGGATGACAAAACGACTGCTGATTTTAGCGTTATGCTTAAAGACGGATATTCACAAATTAATAGAGAATATTTTGAAAATCTTTGATTTTCTTGCGCCTTAAAAACACTATAATTTTATCAAAAACCTTTGCGCCTTTGCGATTAACCATCAAAACACCACACCAAAATCATGAATACAGAAACATTAAACCAAATCCTCGAAGATGAAACACTCTCTACTGAATCCAAAGAAAAACTGAAAGCACTGCACGAAAACATTTCGAAAAGAGAATTCTCAGACCTTCTTGATGCCGAAGGAAACCAATATGTAGAATTTGTACAGGAAGGCGGCGGTGTTTGGGGAAGCGCTTTGGTGGGTTATCTGTACGGACTTGAAATTTTCGGAATCCGTTTTTTGAAAGTTGCGGGAACCAGCGCTGGAGCAATTAATACAATGCTGATTGCTGCCTGCAAAACCAAAGAAGAAGCCAAAAGCGAAGTCATTAAAGAAATACTTTTCAACTGGAATTTTGCTGATTTTATGGATGGAAAAAGCTATATCAAAAGCATCATTCATGCAATGCTCAACAATAAGAATTTCTTTAAAATTAATTTGATCATCGCCGTCGTTCTTACCGTTGGATTAATCAGTTTACCCTTTATTTTATCTTCAGAAACAACGCTTCAAGCCAAACTGTATTTTCTAATTCCTCTGATTCCTTTGATTATAATCCTTTTAATTTTCAAAAAGCTATATTATAATTTCACGAAAAGCAACAGCGGACTGAATCCTGGAAATGCTTTTGAAGACACCATGAAAAATGTGCTCGACCAATTTGAAATTAAAACGGTCGCCGAGCTCAACAAAAAGTTTATTCAAAAAGAGCACGAACTCAACCTCAATTACCGTTACGGCAACGGAATGGAGTTTTACACCAATGCGCTCAACGGAATTGAAGAAATTAAAATGAATAATCTGGAACACATTGATGAAACACGATACAGAATTTATTTTGAAAGCATCGAAAACAATGACTACTATAAAAACAATCCGTTTTATCAGCTAAAATCTGAATATATTGTCATCACCACCGATATCAATGCTAAAATAAAGGTACAACTTCCCACGATGGCTAATCTGTATTGGTCTGAAGAAGAGCTTAAACACATTAGTCCGGCAGAATTTGTGCGTGCCTCGATGTCTGTTCCTTTCTTTTTTGAACCCATGCAAAAACTTATCAACAAAGACGACGATTCTGTAAAATATGCCTGGAAATTCTGGATGAATACCTCCAAAGAAGACATTTACCCAGTCGGAATTTTTATCGATGGTGGAAGTATTTCCAATTTTCCAATCGACCTTTTTCATATGTCGGATATTTTCTATACCAGGCTCCCTCTTTTTGGGGTGCAGTTAACCAGCGATTCAGCAATTTTAGAGGAGAAAGGAAAAACAAGCGAACAAATCCTTAAAACGCCGCTCTCCTACGCCGGAAATATCATTGAAACATTAAAAGGTTTTAATGATAAATCTTTCCTTACCAAATATTCATTTTACAATCTCTACAGCATAAAAACCGTCAACTGCGGAACCAGCAACTGGCTCAATTTCTTTATGAAAAGAGAAGAAAAAGAACAGCTCTTCAATGCCGGATTTGTTGCAGCCCTCGATTTCCTCAACCAATTTGACTGGAAAAAATACAAATACGAAAGAATGATGGTCGCCATGAAAGAGAAAAAGATTTTGAAGGAGGAGAATACGCCGACGGTGGGGTGAGTTTTTGGGTTGGAGAGTATGAGTGTTTTAGGGTTTGAGTTTTTTTAACATTAAATCCACCCCCACTAGCGCAAGTATCACGCTTGTGCTTTCAAAATAGACACGAGCTTGAAGCTCACTCCAGCTTTAAATATCAATAGCGGCGGGCTTTAGCCCGATGTTTCAAATAATGAGCATACAAAGGCTTTAGCCGAAACTTAGAATTAGATTTCGGCTAAAGCCCAATGTATACCACTTCACATAAATGGGCTAAAGCCCATTCCTATTGAATTATAGAACCTTTTTTATCCAAGAACTCAGGTTAATTACAGAAAACATCTGATTTAAAATCGTACCCGCAAGCGTCACGCTTGTGCTTTCAATGCAGACACGAACTTGAAACTTTCGCTCGTTTTAAGTATCAATAGCGGCGGGCTTTAGCCCGATGTTTCAAATAATGAGCATACAAAGGCTTTAGCCGAAACTTAGAATTAGATTTCGGCTAAAGCCAAATGTATATCACTTCACATAAATGGGCTAAAGCCCATTCCTATTGAATTATAGAACCTTCTTTATCCAAGAACTCAGGTTGATTACAAAAACCATTTGGCTTCAAATCGTATCATTTCAATTAAAAACCACAAATTTCCGGTTCGGGACCAAAACGATTCGGTTGTTTTGAGGAGTGATTCGGTGAAAGATTGAAGTTGAAATTTGCCAGTTCTGTTTCAAGAACGGTAATTGCATCAAGAATAGATATCAGTTTTGCATTGTTTAAATGCACATTGTTTAAATTTGTAATTCACATCATTTATGATTTTAAATGTTAATGTATTTAATAATCCTTATTGTGTGTTTTAGGTTAAACTAAAGTAGTGATTTTTTGAATATGAAAATGAGGATATTATATTTTATGTCTGTCCGTAATTAATAATAACTTAATTTTTAACAGTTTGTTTGTCATTCCGCAGGAAACCTAACGTAGTGGTTCAACGAAGTCAATCTAAACTAATCCATTTTCAGTGTGTTGAGATTCCTACGGAATGACAAAACGACTGCTGATTTTAGCGTTATGCTTAAAGACGGACATTCACTTTATATTTTTAGCAAAAATATTTTCCCTATTTTCGTTCCTTATTATTCTACCGAAGATGAAAAAAAAGTATCTTTTTATTATTGGAATTGTAACCGTTCTTATATTTCTTGCGGTTCCGGTTATTCACATTTTAAAAACAAAATGGAAAGAACAAGATATTAAAACCGAAACTCCAAAAGGTTTTACCAATGATGCAAGTCAGCTCAATCTTACCGAAATTGATACTTTAATTGCAGTTCCCAAAGCCAAAAGCGAGATTATCAGTCAACTGAAACAGGTTATACAATATGCTAGAGAAAAAAATCTGAAAATTTCGATTGCAGGAGCTCAACACAGCATGGGCGGACATTCCATTTATCCCAAAGGGATTCTTCTCAATATGCTTCCTTACAAACACATGGAACTCGACCAGAAACATAATATTTTAACGATTGGTTCGGGAGCTTTGTGGGAAGATGCGATTAATTATTTAGACAAATATGGAAAATCTGTGGCAGTAATGCAGGCTTTTAGTTCGTTCTCTATTGGCGGTTCGATGAGTGTAAACGGACATGGATGGCAAAAAAACCTTCCGCCGATTTCTTCAAGTGTGGTTTCTTTTACTTTAATGAATGACAAAGGAGAAATCATCAATTGCAGCCGCGAAGAAAACCCTGAATTATTTAAACTGGTTATCGGTGGTTATGGGCTTTTCGGGATTATTTTGGATGTAAAACTGAAAGTAGTAGATAATGTTGCTTTGAAATATAAATCGGTCGCCATGAACTCTGACGAATATGTTTCTTATTATAAAAAATACATCACAGAGAATGAAAATGTAAATTTGGTTTTCGGAAGACTGAGAATTTCAGACAAGAAATTTCTGGATGAAGCGACCATCATCTATTTTGAAAAATCTAATACTAAAGCCCTTTCTCTTGACCAACAACACACAAAAAATAAAGAAATAAGGCGAGTTATTTTCAGAAGTAGCGTAGACAGTGAATATGGTAAAAGACTTCGCTGGGATTTGGAAACCGGAATGAATACTATTTTAAACAACTCAGTTTTCACCCGCAACGAATTATTAAATGGTCATGTTTCGCTGATAGAAAATAAAGACCCCAATTCGACAGATTTATTACATGAATATTTTATTCCTGAAAGAAAATTCAACCAGTTTATAAAAGATATAAGGCCTATTTTAAAAGATTCTGAAGTTGACCTTCTCAACATTACCATTCGAGCCGTAGATAAAGATGAAGACAGCTACATGAATTATGCAAGAGAACATGTTTTCGGTTTTGTTTTACTATTCAACCAGAAAAAAACGACACAACAGGAAAATGCAATGAAAATATTGACAAATAAATTAGTCGACATGACCATAAAAAATGAAGGAACTTTTTATCTTCCCTACCGTCTTCATATCAACAAAGCAAAAATGAGAAAAGTCTATCCTCAGGCTGATTCTTTTTTTGAACTGAAAAGAAAATATGACCCACAAGAGATTTTTGAGAATAAATTTTATCTACACTATAAATAATCGAAATCAATATAAATCATGGCAACTAAAATTGATTTAAGACAGTCTTTAAATATTCCCATTTCAGAAAATGCAACTTCTACAGAAGTTTTTCAGAACCAAACTTTGCGACCTATTTTAAAGCTGCAAAATGATTTGTATCTGTCACTTTTTATTAATTATGCTATTCGTCAAAATGCAGATTTTAAATCTTTATCTACTCCTAAAAAAAATGTAATGATAGAGCAAAGCATTCAGAAAGACAACGGGTTAAAAAACATTTTTATTGGGATGACCATAGGAATGTTTACTTTAGAGGAATTGAAAGAGTATCAATCTGATAGTAAAGTTTTTAATAAAAGAATTATTACGATGATAATTAAAAGAATACAAAGTCAGATAAATTCTAGTTTATTACTTTAATTTTAAATTAATTACAGGTTTTAAATAACGATTAACAAATAAATACTTTTATAAAATGATAAAATTCTTAAATATAATAGGGTGTGTTTTCTGTTTTTCGTTTCTTTCTTGCCAATCTGTTCAGAATATAGAAAATAAGCTTTTAAAAAAAGTGACTAAATTTGGTAATCATCCAATTGAAGGAACGGTTTATAACAAACTATATGTAATGGAAGGTACATACATTACCCATAGAGATTTTGAGCCCATATTTCCCAAACTTGAAATACACAGAGGTTCTGACCCTAAAAAATATGAAGACTATCTCATCCTGTACGACAATGGAAAAGTTGATGAGTTTTATGCAGAAAATATCCATTCAGCTTATCAATTATTAGATAGGTCGTCATCTTCTAGTTTTTACGGTGTAATTTATAAGAAGGATCAGAAAATAATTATTGAAACCATTGTAGCGTTTAAAATGGGTGGAGGATATGGAACCAACAAAAAATCTGTAAAAATAATTAGCAAAAAAATATACATACAAGATGTTGGGAAATGTTCTGTATATGTTTTAGCAGAAAATATTCATTAAAATAAGTTTAAGCTAAAGCCGAATTGAATGTTACTTTAAAAAATGGGCTGAAGCCCATTCCTATTGAATAAAATCCAAAAAAAATTCTTAACCTTAACCTCAATCTACAAGCCACATCGGATTATGCTTCAAAATTTCCTCATTCACAGTACAATCTTCTGCATGAGCTCCTTTTAAATAACCAATGCTCATTAAAAATTCATTTACAATTTCTCCGCCGGTAAATTTGAATGTTTTTTTGAAAATTTTCATCCATTCCTGCAGCGTTTTGGGATGATGATGTTCCAGCCATTTTTCAAAAGAACCGAACTCTTTTTGAAGTTCTATAATCCTTTTGGCATTTTCTATGGCAGCGTTTACCTTTAGTTTATTTCTAATAATTCCTGGGTCACTGAGCAGTCTTTCACGGTCTTCTTCTGTGTAAATAGCGATTTTTTGTATGCTGAAATTATCATACGCTTTCCTGAAACTTTCTTCTTTTTTTAAAATAGTTTCCCAGCTCAATCCTGCCTGATTGATTTCCATAATCAATCTTCCAAACAATTCATTATCATCATGAATCGGAAAACCGTAATGATTGTCGTGATATTTTTTGTGAAGCTCTTTTCTGCTTTCGGGCTGCATTCTTTCGACTGCTGAACAATAACTCATGAGAATAGTTTTTTCTGTTGGAAAGGCTAAGATAAAACAAACTGCTGACAACTGTCTGTCAGCAGCTTGTTTTATTGAGCTATTTTTACAATTTATCGATAAAATCAAGATATAAAGGAACACTTTTCTCAATCCATTCTGGGGAAGGAGTATGCTCCATTCCATAATAAACAAAAGGTTCTCTGTAATCTGCTTTTATATATTCAAAAGTCAGTTCAAAAGGTCTCAACAATTCAATCATTGTGTATTTATATTTTCCTTCGGCGCTGTAATCTTCATCATCCACTCCTACCGATACTGCCAAAGCAATCTTTTTTTGCCCTACTTTAAATCCACTTTTACTTCCATATGCCCAACCGTGTAAAAGAACTTCATCCAGCCATTTTTTCAATAATGGCGGACTGCTAAACCAATAAAACGGAAACTGGAAAATAATTTTGTCATACGCTTCAACCAATTTCTGTTCTTTCTTAACATCGATATTTTCGTCAGGATAATTTTCATATAGTTGATGAACTGTATATTTTTCGGGAAACTTTTTCAATTCTTCCACCCATCTTTTGTTGATTAACGACTCTTCCATTTTTGGGTGAGTAACGATTACTAATGTTTTCATATTTTAAATTTCTTTTACAAAAATAATAGGTGTAACTTACATTTTGTACATTAGCAACCCATTGTATGGTACTATAAAAAATGTAAGTAATGACTAAAATAAAGGAAACTTCAACCAATTTTGCCAATAAGAAAGCTCTCATCGATGAATGTCCCGAGCTGTATGCTTCAAAATTAATTGGCGGGCAGTGGTCTTTGGCCATTTGCAGTTATCTGATTAATGGGAAACTCAGATTCGGAGAACTCAGAAAAAGCTTAGGAAATATTACAGAACGTATGCTTACGCTGCAACTGCGAAGACTGGAAGAAGATAAAATTATCACAAGAACCGTTTTTGCAGAAGTTCCTCCCAGGGTTGAATATGAATTAACAGAAATCGGTTCTCAACTAAAACCCGTTATTGAAGAATTGGAAAAATGGGGAATTATACACAAAAAAGCCTTTAAATCTTAAAAGATTTCTTTATTATTGATTTTCGTCCAATTAGTTTGATATAATTCTCGCAGATTAAAAGCATAGAAATAAATCTGCTCAATCTGTAAAATCAGCGAGATATTTTTTGATTTAACTTTAAATATTTATCCTGCTGTTGTTGCTTTTAGTCTAAAAATTTCTTTTGCATTAAAAATAATAACCGCCAAAAATATGATTCCATAAGATAGGATTTGCAAACCTCCAAGCGCTTCATGATAAACTGCTCCTGCTAAAATAAAGGCAATAATCGGGTTAATATTAAGAATCATGCCTACTTTTGATGAGGCAATTCCCGATAATGCGTACAAATTCAACAATAATGGAACAATGGTGTACATTATTGCGATGATTTCAATATAAAAATAGAAAGTAAAATCGGTAGGAATAGTTCCCGAATATTTCGGAAAAAACGGCAAAAGAATGAGTGCTGACAAAATCATGTGGAAGTTAAGAACCAGAAACTTATCAAATTTCTTATTGGTACTTTGAACAATCAGATAACAGGCGTAAGTAGCGCCAATCAAACTACTGTACAACATATCAAGAAGATTGGAATACGACAGCAGAATACATCCTACCCCACTTAAAATCACCGAAAGCCATTGTAGTTTTGTCAGTTTTTCGCGAAGAATAAAAAAAGCAAGAATCGTTGTGATAATCGGGCATACAAGATAAGCAACAGAGGTAGCTCTCACACTGATATGATTCATCACATAAATAAACGAAAACCAATTTCCCGTAAGTAAAATACTGCTTAAAACATTTAAACCTATTGTTCTGTATTTACTTTTCTGTGAAATACTCTGAAAATATTTCAAATTATTTTTAAGCTTTGCTCTTCTGAAAAGAATGGTAACAACCGACATAATCAAGGCACAACTAAACACTCTGTAAAAAAGAATATCTAAAGAAGCATACGAATGCAGTGGTTTTAAAACCAGACTGAATGTTCCCCAAGTTGCAAATGCAAAAATGGCGGCTAAATAATATTTAAGATTCTTCAATTGAAGTAAGGGTATTTTATTGCTTTAAAGAGAGACAAAGATAAGAAATATGGAAGTTGTGATGGCGTGCTTCAATATCATGTTTTCAAATATTTTTTTGAGTGTAGCACTTTTAATTTTGAAAACCGTAGTTTTGTAACGATGTCAAAATTAAAATCCCATATGAAAATATACAGAGCCATTGTAATAATGCTTGCTGTAGCGTTTTCGTTATCTCCCTGTTCATTAAAGAGGGAGGTTTTGGACATTTTTGATATCCAGCACATCAGTGCTCTTAATAAAATAAAAACTACAGCATCCTCATTTTCTGGTTGCCAGAGTTTTCATTCTTCTACAAAAGTTTCAGTTTCAAAATCTGATTTTAAGTTTAAACAAATTCCATTTTCTGGTTTTTTACAATCGGTCAATTTAAATTCTGAGAAGCATACTTTTTCTCAAAAATCGTATTCTGGAAACACTTCCGGGAACAGTCCTCCAAAGTATATTTTATTTAAACGTTTGAAATTGAATCTTGTTTAGACTTAGTTCTAAATCAATTTTCACAATCAATCTTTTAAAATAAACTTTAATGACAAAAAATATGACCAATCAGCCTGCTGATATGGCTGGTTTATATACATTATCAATCCGCCTTGTAATTGGCTGGACCTACTTTTCGGCTTTCTGGCGCAGACTCATCCTTGAAAACAAACTCATTCCCGATGAAGCCGGATATATTGGCGAAAAATTCAATCATTTTTTACCCAATGCTTTAGGAATAAAACCCATTATTGAATATCTGGTGACTCATCCGGATGCTCTTCATACTTCCATGGTAAGCTTTACCATCATTGAAGCTATTGTAGGATTATTTATTATCCTAGGCTTGTTCACAAGACTAATGGCTGCAGGAGTTTTTGCCTTGGCAATGGGGATTTTACTCGGTTCTGGCTGGATAGGAACAACCTGTTTAGACGAATGGCAAATCGGAGTTTTGGGAATCGCCTGCGGTTTCACCCTTTTTCTTACAGGCAGTGGAACTTATTCTTTAGACCACTATTTTAAAAATAAAGGATACCGTTTCACCCATAAAAAATGGTTTACTTATCTGGGTTCTGGTGTACTCCCTCTTAAAAACATTAAACGTTTTGTACTTGTAGGTTCGCTGCTTATTTTTGGACTTACCTTATACACCAATCAGTATTTTCATGGGGGTGTTTTTGGAACGCTGCATAATAAATCTGTAAAACCAAAGGTGGAAATTTCCAATATAAAAATCAATCCGTCGCAGGTAAAGTTTGAGGTTTACAGAACGGAAGGTGTCGATGTGTACGGCTCTTTTCTTATCGGAATCGAGTTATTAAATGAAAATGGGGAAGTGATTCAATCAATGAATGGCGTTGAGCTTTCAAAGTTTTCTAAAGAAAAAATTCACAATCATTATGTGGCAAAAGTAAAGCCTGGAAAGCACAGTTTAATTATTCCCCTAGGTGCAAAAGCTGATTTAATGATTGATTTGAAAGATAATTCTTCTCTATCCGGAAAAGTTTCAATGATTAAATTGACTGATATCAGCGGTGCAGAGTGGATTGCGGAAATCAAATAATTTTAATTCAGAGTTTGTTTAATTGAAAAATTATTTAATTCTCGCAGATTTTGCTGATTAAGCAGATTAATATCTCTATTTTCCATCTGCTTAATCTCTGTAATCTGCGAGAGTTATATAAAAACTGATTATAAAAAATTAAAGCCAATCATATAGAATTTAGAACATTAAGAATTCAGAAGCTTTTTATTTTGTAAATTTAAACGAATAACCAATTTAAAAATAAGCTATGAAAAACTCAATTACTCTGTTTCTTTTTCTCACCTTCTTAAGCTTCGGAAGTTTTAAAGCCCAGAAAATATCTGACGGAGAAACTGTAGATATCAACGGAATGAAAGTGAGCTTTAACATTCTCAACAAAGAAAGTATACAAGCCGGAGGAAAAAACTTTGACCGCTACAAAGTATCAGCTTCTGTAAAAAATACATCAGACAAATCTTACAATATAAGACTCACCTCTTATCCTCAAATTGTAATGGATACCGGAATTGTAGAACTCGATTGCGTAAATGCTACGGGAGCAAAACTGACCTCTAAAAAAATTCAACTAAAAATGAAAACCCAGTTGATTAATGTATCTTACACCGCATACGACAAGTCTGGAAAATCGGTTACCAATATACTTCCTGTCATTGGAAGTTATTATTTTGATTCCGGAGATACTATTAATGATAATGCCATCTTTATTGTTCCACAAGGTGAAAAACCTGAAGTGACGGTAAGAAATTTAAGATAATTAAAATTATGACTCGATATTTATTTTTCTGCTTTCTGATTATCCCATTCAATTTTTTGTTGAGTCAAAACAACCTGAAATATGATAAAATTTTGAAAATTGAAAATCTAAAATTTAATAATCAGGAAATTCGGGTTTATAAAGATTACCAAACTTCTACCGGTTTAGAACTTTTTAGATTGTATCAGGATGACAATGAAAACTGGAAAGCTGAATTTTACAACACCGTTGCTTCAAAAAATAATAAAGATGAAATAACAATCAGGACAAGGAAGTCTACATTAAATTCTTTGAAAAATCTGGAAATGATTTGGTTGCAAATTCTCGACACTCAAGTTATTCATCTTCCTCAATGGGAAGCGTTTCAATACAAACTAAAAACAGTCAAAAAAGAATATCAGATTGAAGACGGAGAATTGCTTTCATCTTATTCTAAAATTGCTATTGTAGATGGGGCATCTTTTTATGTGAAAATTAAAAATGGTAAAGTAGAAAATGAGTTTACCTATTTTAGTCCTGAATCTTATTTAGAAATATATCCCAATGTTGATGAATTACTTTCACTTAAAGAATTGCTAACTCTTATCAGAAATGAATTTAATATTTTTATAAAACATTAAATTCTAAAACACAAAAAAAAGCACCTCTGCAGTATAGAGGTGCTTTTTTGTATTATAAATTGATATTAATTATAATTCTAGGAAACTATGTGCTACTGCAACGTTTTTAGTCCCGCTACCTTGAATAGTATCTGTTTTTGCAACTTCTCCATCGATGTAGATTGAAACAATCAGTTTAGAATCAGTATTTAAAAGGTTTGCATTTGCCGCTAGATTTAATTGTGACTGGCTAGAGTTTACAAAAAACTCACCGCTCGTCCAAACCAATCCAGGAGAGTCAAATAATTGTTCCTGCTTTATTCCTACCTGGCTGATGATTGTCTTGAAAGTACTTAGAGGAGGATTAGCACCTGTACCGCCATTAACTATTTTTGCCTCAAACTGTACCAAGTGGTCTTGAAACTCGTCTTCGTCATCGTCTTTACAAGAATTAGAAACAGTAGCTGTCGAAAATAATATCGCTGCTAAAAATGAAAGTCTAAGTAAATTTTTTGATTTGTAAAATTGCTTCATTTCTCCAAATAGATTTTTTAATGTTTCAAATATAGGTTTTTTATCAATATAAAAATAACTTTTATGAAAATTTTCCAATAAAGATTTCTAAATACTATCAAATCAATAAAAGACGAGAACCGCATTAGGAACAGATTTTTTGGTACCTTATTATTATTTCAAACTCATTATCAGCTTCAAAAATTATCATTTTAAAATAACTCAATATTATTATCTTTGCTTTATGAATTTAGATTACATCGTAAGAGAACCCGAACATATTAGTCCCATCACTCCCATTCTTTTTATGCTTCACGGCTATGGCAGCAATGAACAAGACCTTTTCAGTTTCAGAGAAAGCCTTCCTGCAGACTGGATTATTGTGAGTTTCAGAGCTCCAAAAGCCACTCAATTTGAAGGATATTCTTGGTTTGATATTGATTTTAATAATCCTGAACAATTTATAGATATCGACCAAGCTAAAGAAGTATTAGAAAGTATTTTAGCAAACATCATGGCGATTACCAACAAATATGGTCTTACAAAAAATAAAACTCATCTTTGTGGCTTCAGCCAAGGGGGAATTTTGTGCTACAGTTTAGCTTTAAAATACCCTGAGCTTTTTAATTATGTTGCTTGTCTAAGTGCTTATCCTGAAGAGAAATTATTGACGGATATTGTGAAAGATAAAAAGAAACTGGAAAATCTCCGCTTTTTTGTATCTCACGGAAGCGACGATGCAATTATCCCAATGGAATGGGGAAGAAAAGCTGCAGATTTGCTGTATGATTTGAGCTGCTATTTTACATTCAGAGAATATATGAGCGGTCATGGGGTTAATCAAAAAAACTACATCGACTTGATGGAATTTTTCTCAAAATAATATTTAAAAATCATTTTCAATTTTCAAAATACTAAACATTCTTATAAAAGAATGTTTTTTTTGTATAATATCATATATTTCACTAAATTCAATGAATGAAAATACGATTTTTAATATTGATTTTATTGTATAGCATTTTCATTAATGCTCAAAATAATTTTGAGATTAAAGATGAAAATAAAGTCGTCATTCCTTTTAAACTCATTAATAATTTAATCTTCATTCCTATTAATATTAATGGAGCCGACCTTACCTTTATGCTGGATACCGGTGTAACAGAAAACACAATTTTCAGCCTCGAAAACAAAGAAATAAAGCTAGGTACCATGGAAAAAATGAAATTTTCCGGACTTGGTGGTAATAAAAGTATTGAGGGATATAAATCTGATTTAAATACCGGAAAAATAGGAAAAAATTTCATCAACGATTCTTTGATGGTTTATATTATTCAGGATGAAGAATTTAACATTTCGTCCCATATAGGAATTCCTGTAAATGGGTTTATAGGCTATCATTTTTTTAAGGACTACCCTATTATTATCGATTACACTTCAAAAAAAATTACCGTTTTTAAAGACCGCGCACTTTTTGAAAAGAAAATAAAAAAGTTTGATGCTTTTCACATTTCTGTTGAAAAAAACAAGCCTTACATCATGGCTGATGTAGAAATGACCAACGAAAAAAAAACTTCAAAACTGCTTATCGATATTGGGAACAGCGACCCAATCTGGTTGTTTCCTGTTTTAATTAAAGATTTTGTTTACAACAGACCCAATATTGAAGATTATTTGGGAAGAGGTTTTAATGGAGATATTTATGGCAAAAGAAGCCGAATTCATCAACTTAATCTGGGCGATTTTAAGTTTGAGAAACCTCTTACTGCAATGCCTGACGAGTTTTCTATTCAGCATATTAATTTAGCAAAAGACAGAAAAGGCTCTATTGGAGGAGAGATTATGCGAAGATTTACGGTAGCTTTTGATTACAAAAACGAAAAATTATATCTTAGAAAAAACAAAAATTATGATGATCCATTCCATTTTAATATGAGCGGACTCGATTTTAAACAAGACGGTCTACAATGGGAAAAAGATTATCTGACTTTTAAAACTCAAAATGAAAAATCATCATCGGGAGAAGTTCAAACTTTTAATAGTAATTTACAATATAAATTTGTTTTAAAACCTATATTTTCTCTTTCTGGAATAAGAAAAGATTCTCCTGCAGATAAAGCAGGTTTAAAAAAAGATGACCAATTACTCATCATCAACGGAAAGAAAACTTCAGATATGACGCTCAATAAAATAATGGATATCATGAAATCTGAAGAAGGAAAAACAATCAATATGACTGTAGACAGAAAAGGTCTGGAGCTTAAATTTTCTTTCACCTTAGAAGACCCAATTCCCTATCAAGATTAATATGGAAACAAAAGAAACGACCTTAGACAAAATAAGAACCCGCCCGAGATTTAAAATGTACACGCATCTCACCAAGGAAACGTATGCCGAAAATCTAAAAAAATATTTAATTGAGCATAAAGATGAATTTATAGGAAATGTAAACACCGAAGTTGCAACGATTTCTGTTTTAACCAAAGACGACAATTACTGGAAACCTTGTTTAGCGCTCAGAACTGAGCTTGATGAAGAAATTACGGTGATTAGAGGCGTTTTTGGGCCAAGTTCTGCAGTATGGACGTTTTTTATGTTTCTCTATTTCTTGTTTACTATTTCGTGGATGACGTTTTTTACCATGTATTATGTAGAAAAGCAAATCAACAGCCACGAATATCCTTGGGCTTTGCATGCTTCATTTTTAATGCTTATTTTAATTGCTATCACTTACGCTGCAGCAAGATTTGGACAAAGTAAGGCGAAAGGTGAAATGAAAAAACTCCGCAAATTTGCGGAGGAATCTACTTTAAAATTTGAAAAAATAGTTGAGTCTTAAAGTTGGTGTAAAAAGCTAATATGACTTACGTACTATAAAGCAATGAATTTTTTAACACATGAGTCACAGAGAGTTTTTATTATTAATTCTACAAAAAAGAACAAATTAGTTTTTGGAAATCTTTGATTTCCTCTACTGTGCTCTAAATATTTTCAAAAACTTTACTAAAAAGCTAATGTGGCTTAAGTACTATAAAACGATGAATCTTTTAACACATGAGTCACAAAGAGTTTTATTGTTATTATGCAAAAAAGAACACAGTAGTTTTTTGGAAATCTTTGATTTCCTCTACTGTGCTCTAAATGTTTTCAAAAACTTTACTAAAAGCTAATGTGACTTATGTGTTTGTTTTGTGAGAAACTTATTTAATTTCTGAAGTTTCAGTTTCCTGAATAGCTGCCTGTGAAGCTTTAGCTGATTTTATAGAATCTGCTACTTTCTCACGGTTGATTTGCTCGAAAACCATTTTTTCAACATTAGGCTGAATCAGTTTGGTCATTTCTTCAACTGAAATATTATTGGCATTAGGGTCATCCAAAAGATTTCTCCAAGGCTTTCTTTTTCCCCATCCATAATCTCCGAAAACCATTACGGGAGTGCCTTTTGCTTTTGTGGTTGCTCCACCCGGATTTAAAATCCATGTATCTGCATAATTGTACAGCCAAATTGCATCATTCAATAATAATCTCAGGCAAGAATGAGAAGCAGGATAACCCGGAAGGTCATATTGATGCCATCCTATTCCATGCGTATTGTGAATATTGAAGTTATAAGGAAGCTTCCATTCGCTTTTTACCGTGGAAATCGCCAATTTCTTTTTCCAATTAGCAAACATTAA
Organism: Chryseobacterium turcicum; assembly: GCF_021010565.1. NCBI lineage: Bacteria > Pseudomonadati > Bacteroidota > Flavobacteriia > Flavobacteriales > Weeksellaceae > Chryseobacterium > Chryseobacterium turcicum. The sequence goes on along the minus strand of NZ_JAJNAY010000001.1, from coordinate 1,269,934 downwards.
ACCTCTGTCGGTCTGAGCTGCTTTTTTACCCATACTTGTGGGGCCCCATTTTACTAAAGCTCCGTTTGAATACACTCCGTAAGCCTGAATAGGATATGAAAATATAACAAACTTCTTCACATCACTCAATACATCAAGCTGCATCGGGAAAGGTGAATATGCCATTAAAGTTGTATCTATTTTTGCGGGAACGACCAAGGTATCAGAATTCCATTTGCTTTTGGAATCTAATCTGTTTAATGCTAAAATTGCATATCGCTCTCTTTCAGAATATTTTTTACTAAAAATAGCATACAGAGAGTCTCTCAGCTTTTTATCTTTTGGTATGGCAAAAGCATTATAAAATCCGTTTTCCTGCATCATTGGCGGAGCAGATTCTTCGACAGGTTTTACTTTTATAGAATCTGGATTTGAGGTACTTTTTACAATCTCTTCAGAAAGTGAGTCTGATTGTTCATTTTGGTCAACTGCTTCCTCTTTTTTACAAGAAACGAGACATAATGCAAAAAATAAAGTGTAAAATATTGATTTTTTCAAAGTTAGTTTTTTCATAAATATAATTGTTCATCTGAGTCTGATATAGGCTTACAAATATCAGACCTAAGTTATCAAGATGTTGGATTTTTAACTCTACAATCCTTGATTAAATTTACAAAAAACATCTTTCATTTTAACAATTTTTTTTTTGTGTGCAATAATTGATTGATTACAGATTAAAGCTTAAAATATTAATTCTCACCAACTTCAATATCCAAAAACCTTAGAGCCTATTTAAATTAAAATGAAAATAATTTATCTCGCAGATTTTGCTAATTAGGCAGATTTATTTCTCTGTTTTTAATATGATTAATTTATACAATCTGATTAGAAAAAATCAAAAGCCAATCAGATAGAATTTAAAATAATAAAACTTAAATATGCTTTTAGTATTTTTTATTCGTGCATTTCCTGAGAGCGAACCCAAACGAGTTTTCCGTTTTTGTATTGATAAAAATCTTTCCACCATCTTGCTCCTCCTCTACATTCGCTGGTAATCATTTTTTTATTTTTATCGATTTTAAGATTACACAAACATTCACATTTTGATTTGCTGAAATCTGGCTCGACGAGTTCTTCAAATTTTTTAGTTTTAGCATTATATAGAAAAACGGTAAACATTCTGTAGACTCCAATTCCAGCATCGGGAATTGAAAATGAGATATCATCAAAACCGTCAAAATTGTAATCATCAATAATAGCTTGTCTAGAATAATTTGGATTATCTACATCTGGTAACTCAGTTTTAAACTGATTTGTATCAGAATATTTTATCGTTAAATAATTATCAGCAAAAGTATTGTAAGAAATAAGTGCATCATAAAGTAAAAATTGATTGACTCCATCATACTTTTTGCTTTTATTTTCATCAAGAGCTAACTGAAAAACCCTACCATCCTTTTTTCTGATATATCGAATATCGAAAACATCCCGCAGACCTTCGGTAAGATAATAAGTTCCATTAATTTTTCCATTCACTACTTCGTCCCAAATATAAGAGGTAAAATTTGGCTGATTATATTCTCGTTGGCTGTCATCGATGGCAACGCTTTTTATTTTTAAAGGAATAATTCCTTTCTGACCTTTGTATTGCACAAAAGCTCCTTTACCATGAGTTCCGTAATAAATTTTAAGACCAAATTCTTTCGCCTCGCCAACTGATTTTAAATTAAATGGCTGCGCATGATATCTGCAAGCAAAAATTATAAAAACAAGAACCAATATTTTAAAATTTTTCATCTGTTTAAAAACTTTTATAAATCTAAATTAACTCAATTTTTAAATTGAAAACAAAAAAATACAATAATCTAAAAATCAAATTTAAGAATACCTCTATCAAATCATTAAGCAATAAAAAACCAGCAGCAATAAATTGCTACTGGTTGATTATTAAGTTATGGTATTACTATTAAAATATTCTATCTTTTTATAAATTTGAATGATTTCACACCATCTTTAGTAAATACCTGAAGTAAATAAACACCTTGTACTAATGAATGTACATTGATGCTTCTTTCATTTTTAGATATTACTTTCTCAGTAACTTTTCTACCATCTGCTGAGTAAATAGCTAATCTTATAATTTTCTCCTCTCCGCTTACGTTAAGGATATCTACTACCGGATTAGGGTAAATCTGCATATCTGATGATGATTTTGTAAGGTTACCTACACCCAAAGTAGCGTTGTAAGCAAGAACAGCCAATGAAGCTGTAGACTCACAAACTCCTACTGTTTGAGTTGCATAATACGTTGTATTATTTACAATTACCGTAGTGATTGGTAAGCTTCCCGTATGGTTTGCAGCATCCGTAGCTGAAGCATACCATTTGATGTTCTGTCCAGTTACTACCAAAGCACTTAAAGTATCTCCTAAATTAAAGCTTTGTGTTGCTACCCCAGTTGGCGCCGCAACTGCACTCGATTGAGTTACTGTCGCACTCACTGTTCCTGTACATCCGTTAGCATCAGTAATGGTTACGGTGTAAGTTCCTGCCGCTAAATTAGTACGGTCTTCAGTAGTGATTCCACCACCCCAGTTGAAAGTGTAAGGTGCTGTTCCACCTGATGGAGTTAAATTAATTGCTCCTGTAGCTCCACCATTACATGCTACATTGGTAACCACTGTTGTTCCTGAAACCGCTGTAGCTGGTTGAGTAATCGTTACTGTTCTTGTAATTGTACAAGCATTAGCATCGGTTACTGTCACTGTGTAAGTTCCTGAAGACAATCCAGTAGCTGTTGCTGCTGTTCCACCTGAAGGAGACCATGAATACGTATAAGGTGCTGTTCCACCTGATACAACAATACCTGCTGTTCCATTTGAACCACTATTACATGAAACGTTCGTTTGAGAAAGCGTTGCACTCATTGCGGTAGGCTGAGTTATAGTAGCACTCACTGTTCTTGTACATCCATTAGCATCAGTAATTGTTACCGTGTAAGTTCCCGCTGCTAAACCAGTACGATCTTCTGTAGTGATTCCTCCACCCCAATTAAATGTATAAGGCGCGGTTCCTCCTGATGGAGTTAAATTAATAGCTCCTGTAGAACTTCCGTTACATGCGATATTCGTAACTACTGTTGTTCCTGAAATTGCGGTAGGCTGAGTAATCGTTACCGTTCTTGTAATTGTACAAGCATTAGCATCTGTTACGGTTACTGTATAAGTTCCTGCTGCTAAACCGGTAGCTGTTGCTGCTGTTCCACCTGAAGGAGACCATGAATAAGTATATGGAGCTGTTCCACCTGTTACAACAATACCTGCAGATCCGTTTGTTCCACTATTACATGAAACATTTGTTTGAGATACGGTTGCACTCATTACTGTAGGTTGAGTAATCGTTACTGTTCTTGTAATTGTACAAGCGTTAGCATCTGTTACGGTTACTGTATAAGTTCCTGAAGACAATCCAGTAGCTGTTGCTGCAGTTCCGCCTGAAGGAGACCATGAATAAGTATATGGTGCTGTTCCACCTGTTACAACAATACCTGCTGTTCCATTTGAACCACTATTACATGAAACGTTCGTTTGAGAAAGCGTTGCACTCATCGCGGTAGGCTGAGTAATCGTTACTGTTCTTGTTAACGTACAAGCATTAGCATCTGTTACCGTTACCGTATAAGTTCCTGCTGCCAATCCAGTAGCTGTTGCTGCTGTTCCGCCTGAAGGAGACCATGAATACGTATATGGCGCTGTTCCGCCAGATACAACAATACCCGCTGATCCGTTTGTACCGCCGTTACATGAAACATTTGTTTGAGATACGGTTGCACTCATTGCTGTAGGTTGCGTAATCGTTACTGTTCTTGTTAACGTACAAGCATTAGCATCTGTTACGGTTACTGTATAAGTTCCTGCTAATAAACCAGTAGCTGTTGCTGTTGTTCCGCCTGAAGGAGACCATGAATACGTATATGGAGCTGTTCCTCCTGTTACAACGATACCTGCTGAGCCGTTTGAACCACTATTACATGAAACGTTCGTTTGTGAAACGGTTGCACTCATTGCAGTTGGCTGAGTAATCGTTACTGTTCTTGTTAAAGTACAAGCGTTAGCATCTGTTACCGTTACCGTGTAAGTTCCTGCTGCCAATCCAGTCGCTGTTGCTGCTGTTCCGCCGGAAGGAGACCATGAGTAAGTATATGGAGCTGTTCCACCTGTTACAACAATACCTGCAGATCCGTTTGTTCCACTATTACATGAAACATTTGTTTGAGATACGATTGCACTCATTGCTGTAGGTTGAGTAATCGTTACTGTTCTTGTAATTGTACAAGCATTAGCATCGGTTACTGTCACTATGTAAATTCCTGCTGCTAAACCGGTAGCTGTTGCTGCTGTTCCACCACTTGGTGACCATGAATACGTATAAGGTGCTGTTCCACCTGTTACAACAATACCTGCAGATCCGTTTGTTCCACTATTACATGAAACATTTGTTTGTGAAACGGTTGCACTCATCGCTGTAGGTTGAGTAATCGTTACTGTTCTTGTAATTGTACAAGCATTAGCATCGGTCACTGTCACTGTGTAAGTTCCTGCTGCTAAACCAGTAGCTGTTGCTGCTGTTCCGCCTGAAGGAGACCATGAATACGTATATGGAGCTGTTCCACCTGTTACAACAATACCTGCAGATCCGTTTGTTCCACTATTACATGAAACATTTGTTTGAGATACGGTTGCACTCATTGCTGTAGGTTGAGTAATCGTTACTGTTCTTGTAATTGTACAAGCGTTAGCATCTGTTACGGTTACTGTATAAGTTCCTGAAGACAATCCAGTAGCTGTTGCTGCAGTTCCGCCTGAAGGAGACCATGAATACGTATATGGAGCTGTTCCACCTGTTACAACAATACCTGCAGATCCGTTTGTTCCACTATTACATGAAATATTTGTTTGTGAAACGGTTGCACTCATCGCTGTAGGTTGAGTAATCGTTACTGTTCTTGTAATTGTACAAGCATTAGCATCGGTCACTGTCACTGTGTAAGTTCCTGCTGCTAAACCAGTAGCTGTTGCTGCTGTTCCGCCTGAAGGAGACCATGAATACGTATATGGAGCTGTTCCACCTGTTACAACGATACTAGCTGAACCATTGGTTCCACCGTTACACGCAATATTCGTTTGAGAAAGCGTTGCACTCATTGCCGTAGGCTGAGTTACAGTAGCACTCACTGTTCTTGTACATCCGTTAGCATCAGTAATTGTTACCGTGTAAGTTCCTGCTGCTAAACCGGTACGGTCTTCAGTAGTGATTCCACCACCCCAGTTGAAGGTGTAAGGCGTTATTCCTCCTGATGGAGTTAAATTAATTGCTCCTGTTGAACTTCCGTTACATGCAATATTCGTAACTACGGTCGTTCCTGCAATTGCTGTAGGCTGAGTAATCGTCACTGTTCTTGTTAAAATACAAGAATTAGCATCCGTTACGGTTACCGTGTAAACGCCAACTCCTAAACCAGTAGCTGTTGCTGCTGTTCCACCTGAAGGAGACCATGAATAAGTATATGGTGCTGTTCCGCCAGATACAACAATACCTGCTGATCCGTTTGTACCGCCGTTACATGAAACGTTCGTTTGAGAAAGTGTTGCACTCATCGCGGATGGCTGGGTAATCGTTACTGTTCTTGTTAAAATACAAGAATTAGCATCCGTTACGGTTACCGTGTAAACGCCAACTCCTAAACCGGTAGCTGTTGCTGCTGCTCCGCCTGTTGGAGACCATGAATAAGTATATGGTGCTGTTCCGCCAGATACAACAATACCCGCTGATCCGTTTGTACCGCCGTTACATGAAACATTCGTTTGAGATACCGTTGCACTCATCGCAGTAGGTTGAGTAATCGTCACTGTTCTTGTTAAAGTACAAGAATTAGCGTCCGTTACGGTTACCGTGTAAACTCCAACTCCTAAACCGGTAGCTGTTGCTGCCGCTCCGCCTGTTGGAGACCATGAATAAGTATATGGTGCTGTTCCGCCAGATACAACAATACCTGCTGTTCCGTTTGAACCTCCGTTACATGAAACATTCGTTTGAGATACCGTTGCACTCATCGCAGTAGGCTGAGTAATCGTTACCGTTCTTGTTAAAGTACAAGAATTAGCGTCCGTTACGGTTACCGTGTAAACTCCAACTCCTAAACCGGTAGCTGTTGCTGCTGCTCCGCCTGTTGGAGACCATGAATACGTATATGGTGCTGTTCCGCCAGATACAACAATACCCGCTGATCCGTTTGTACCGCCGTTACATGAAACATTCGTTTGAGATAAGGTTGCACTCATCGCGGATGGCTGGGTAATCGTAGCTGTAGCAGTTGTTGTACATCCAATATTATCAGTTACGGTTACGGTATAAGTTCCAACTCCTAAACCAGTTGCTGTAGCACCTGTTCCCCCAGATGGAGACCATGAATACGTATAAGGAGCAATACCTCCTGATGCAGTAACTGTTGCTGTACCATTATTGCCACCATTACACGAAACATTTGTTTTAGTAGTCGTTGCAGAAACAGATACAACCGTTAAATTAGCTAAATTTGTCGTTGCAGAGCCTGAAGAATTAGTTGCAACACAACGATATTGATATCCGTTCAGTGCACCAGTTGCTCCTGTTATCGTTAATGTACTTGTTGTAACTCCCGAAAATGGAGCTCCATTAGTCAAAGCAACAAATCCACTTCCTGAATCTTGATACCACTGATAAGAAGTTGCCCCTGTTGCAGAAATAGGAAATGTAGTATTTCCATTCGCACAAATTGTTCTGTTTGGTGGATTTCCTGTAATTACAGGATTATTTCCTATAAATTGACATCCTGAATATGCCGAACCTACAGCAGTACTAAGCGACCAGTTTGCCATAGTCATTACTGCGGTACGTACCAAGGCTGCGGTCGTAGTAGGTGTTCCTGTACAATTAAATTTTCCTGAAATCGCAAGTGTATTTCCCGATACTGAACCTGTATAAAATGCACTTGTCCCTCCGACAAGCCCAGGAGGCATTAATGATGCATTAGGATTTGGATAGGATGCTCCTAAATTCCATCCAGCAGTTGTTGTAGTTGGGCTATAAAAATAATTAATTCCCGCAATACAATACGCTCCGCTTCCTGTAATGCTGCCAGCACCTCCTTGAAATGCAATAATCTGATCTCCTACATTAGACAATGAAAGTCCATTTGTAGTTGAGCCCTCTGTAAGTGTAACTGTACCATTAGGCGTTGACGTTGTTGTTGCAGGATTATAGGTAGAGGCTGTAAGCCCTACTATAGATATTTCTGTTCCCATGGGAATTGCAGTAGAGCTTACCCAAGTTATGCTAGACTCTGTTCCTCCGACAGGCTGCCATCCTGAGCCAATATACCCTCGGTCGGTAAAACTAATCGTTGTTCCTCCCGAAATAGGTGTAAGCAAGACAAAAGAAAACTTATCTCCCACACCCGATGGAGGGCTAGAATCATAGTTCGTAAAAGCGATATCTCCTGCCGCGAGAATCGTTTGAGCATTAGCCGCAAATCCCAGCAATAACGCACCCGTTGTAAGAGCCGTTCTTGTTAGCGTTTTGATTTTTGAATAAAAATTTCTCATATTTAATTCATTTTTAGGTTAAAGATTTACAAACCGACTGCCTTTTTTCATACCAAAAGCAAACAGTTTGTGACCACTCATAAATCCTTCATCTGTATAGATGATGTCTAATCGAAGTTGAGTTTCATTATTACATTTTACAATAAGACCATTGTGTTCGTCCAACGACAGAATTGTTCCAGGAACATCAGATTGATTTGAAGCTTCATTAATTACGGTTGCTTCTACCACTCTTATATTCCAGCCATTCCATTGTGTGTATGCTCCTTTATTCCACGGGTTGCAAGCTCTAGATAAAGCTTCGATGGTTTTAGCATCGTATCTTTGCCAAGAAATACAAACATCTGCGGCTGCAGGTTTTGTGAAATATTTAGCATTGCCCTCATCTTGCTGTGTGCCTTTAGAATTATTTTTTAATAAAATTAAAAGCTCACTAAGCAAGTTTGCTCCCAACCATGATAAGTTTGTACAAAGTACACCATGGGTCATTTTTATTGAAAGAGGTAAAATCTTTTTCAAAATAATTGCCCCTTTATCAATTTTATCTTCAATAGCATGCACAGTAATTCCTGTTTCCTTTGCTTCTCTTCTGATAGATTCAAAAACAGGATCTGCACCTCGCATTTCGGGTAGTAATCCATAATGAAAATTGTAAAATTTACCCGGATTTTGGTTTAAAAATTCCCCGGGTATCTTCCAAGGAAACGTCATGGTAAAAATAAACTGAGCATTAGTTTTTACCATTAATTCTTCTAACTGAGCAGAGAGAATTTCTTTTTTAATGATAAATAATGGTATGCTAGACTGTTTTGAAAGCATTATACAGAAATCTATAACATCTGTATTTCCTTCTGGCACTCCTAAAGCACAAAGTCGACCTTGCGCAGACAGAGCCTGCAAAGCCGGAATCGCCATGCGATTGTTACATAAAACTGCTATTCTGGATGTCGTCATTATGATTCTAAACATGCATAAGCATTGAGCCAAGAATTTGCCTCAATACTCTGAATGTATTTAATATTATTTTTTAAACTTTCACGCTCTGATTCTGTAACTGTAGCAACCTCAACATCTTTCAGAAGACAGTTTCCTGTAGTTTCATCTTTTGAAACCGTGGCATAATAAACCTGAGATTCTGTAAATCGGTTTTCAGGATTCATATACACTTTTCCACGTGGCGAATTGATTGTAACGCCATCGAAATTTTCGTTTTCCAATGTAATAAAGAGAGCAGCTTCCCATCCCAATAAAGAGAAAAGATTAGCCTTACCATCTTTAAGACTATTCATTACACTTACAAATGTTTCATTTTCTGGTGTTTTTAAAGTTTTAGACCAAGCTACAGAAGAACTCCAGTCACTTCCCGGATAAGGCATTTTTGAAAGCCAGGTTTCATCAGATGTAAAACCTGTTCCATACACCGAATGATTATTTACCAAATCATTACCTGCTCTGAAAAAATCATCTGCCATATCCCCACAAAATGTTGTAAGAACAGCCGTTTCTTTTTGTTGCTCAAGGTATTCTGTAAGTGGCGCCAGAGTAAAATCTTCACGACGCAAAGAGGTAATATGATTAAAACCTATGGTACCTCCTTTCTCTTCAACTGTAGCTGGATAAATATAAGAAGGGCGATAGCCTGCATCATAAAAAGAACACGTAAATGCAAAATTCTTATGCCCTTCTTCAATTGCTTTGTGCGCAATAACCCTTGTACACAAACCTCCCTGAAGAGATATAAAATAGGCATTAGAAAGTTTTCCCTGAAAAGCAGGAAAGTGATATCCGCTATCTAAAACAAGTAACGTTTTTCCCGAAGATTCGAAAAGAGGGTGAACAAATTCTGCAGAAAGAGGATTGATATATCCTATAATAATATCTGCGCCTTCTAATAGAAATTGCTCGCAACGGTCATAAATTTCTTCATGTTTTGCTGCAACCCCTACTCCAGCAGATACAATTTCATGATGACCTTCCAAGCCGATATTTTTTAACGCTTGCTTAAAGCCATCCATCAAATCAAAAGATATTGAAGGATAAATAACCGATCGTGGTAAAAGTAAAGCTATTTTCATATTTTCTTGATAAAGCCTCTAATCGAATAAACTATTAGAGGCTTTTGTATTATTAATTATGATCTTGAAGGGAAAATTCCGTATAAACAAACAATGTAATTCATTCCTAAAAACGGTTGCTGAATATTAATGGGCTGACTTCCTCCCGCAACACTTAAACTGAATGCACTTGTAATCGGTCTTAATGTTGAATCCGCAGGTTGATTTGAATACAGCCCTGCTACTGATGCAAGCGTCCCATTTGTGGGAGAACCCGTATCTCCTCCGTCTGAAAATGTTTTAATAGCAACTGTTTCTGTACCGGAAGCATGATTATGCATCGGCATATTATTAGTTGTACATGTCACTGTTGGTGTACCACTCATTTGTCCAAGTATCCAATTAGAGGTTCCTACTCCACTTCCTGTTCCCATAGGAGTTCTACCTGCAAAGTTGGGCAACATAAATGTTGAAATTCCATTTCCGCCGTACATTGTTCCTAGAAGAGCAAAAAGTGCCTGGTTTGTATTGATTGCTAACGTTTGCCCTTGGCAGAAGGCCCAATTTCTTGGAGCAAAATTCCCGGCAAACATTCTTATTTCTGATATTGTTCCATCCATAATGATTAGTTTTTTTTAAGAATTAAATATTTACTGAATTAGCTTCTGCTTGGGTAAATTCCTTCAAAGCAAATGATATAATTAGCCGCCAAAACAGGCTGTATAATCTCAAAAGGAATACCACCACCTACAGTTGATAAAGTTCCTGAAGCTGTAGCAGGAGCAATATTGGTATCGGCTGGTTGGCTAGAATAAGCTCCTTGCAAACCTCCCAAAATAGTTCCTGAAGGCGTACCGGTATCTCCAGCTTCAGAAAAAGCAGGAAATGCAATCGTTGCCATTGCAGTATGTGTATGCGCCGGCATTTGTGCAGCAGTCATTGCTACAGATTCTACGCCACCCACTTGGCCAAGCTCAATATTAGACAAGCCCGCTCCCTGCCCTGTTCCTACAGCAAGACGACCTCGTAAATCTGGCGCACCGAAAGTAGTCTGCCCATTTCCACCATATGTAGTTCCTAAAATTGAGAAAACCGTTTGATACATTGAGATGCTATATTCTGTTCCATCACAAAGCACCCAGCCTCTGGGAGCAAAATTTCCAGCAAATAATCGAATTTCTCCTATATAACCTTCCATAGTATTTTTAATTTTTTATTGTTATTAATCGTTTAAAAAAATTCACAAATGATTTACTATTAGTTTCTTGACGGAAACACTCCGTACATACAAATAATATAATTCATCCCTATTGAAGGCTGAGTAATATTTACAGGATTACTTCCACCAGCAACACCCACCTGAATATTCAGCGGAGTTGCTTTTGTACTAGAATCACTTGGCTGAGAGGTGTACATTGCACCATTTGCCGCCAAAACATTACTAGCAGGGCTTCCCGAATTTCCTTCTTCTGAAAATGCAGGAATAACGATATTTCCTCCCGCAGTATGAGTATGCGGTGGAAGATTTGATATAGCAAGTGTTGTACTATTTACGCCCGTCATTTCCCCTAAATCATAGTAAGATAATCCTGGGCCCTGCCCTACTCCTACTGCAGCTCTTCCTGCAAGATTGGGTAAACCGAAAGTGACTCTTCCATCTCCGCCATAGGTTGTTCCTAAAATAGAAAATAAGGCTGTGTTTGAGCTAATAGCCATTAAAGCACCATTACAATACGACCAATATTGAGGCGCAAAGTTTGCGGCAAAAAGGCGGATTTCTCCAATTGTTCCTTCCATAGTTATTTGTTTTTAAAGAGTGAAACTGATAAAATTTATCTTTTTAAGTAAATAGATTTGATTCTAGAGATTATCAAATTAAATTAATAGAGCTATAACCCCAGTGAATAATTCATGGGAAAATGTGTGCGGTGTACTAAGCATTTATTTATCATATGTATTTATAAAGATAAATAATACGACTTACTACACGATGTTTAAACTTCACGAAATAGTGATTATTAAATCAAAAGAGGAATCTTTTTTAAGAATTTTTTCATGTTAATTTAGTTTTTCGGTTGGCTTTAGTATTTTTCCAATTGTTAACAAATGTGGTACATAAATCAACAATCCTTAACAAATATACATTTATTATCAATATAATAATATAATTAACTATGAATATTTAAAAATTAACATTTACAAATATTACACATCAAATAATTTTTATTTATATATTTTTATTTCCAATAACTGTTGTCAAAATTAAAAATTGCAGAACATATACAACTACGTATTTATACTGATTTTAAATTCTTATTAGTGGCTTTTAGCGTTTATACCACATTACAAAGCAATTTTCGCATATTTAACAAAAATAAAAAGCGTCAAAATAGTATTCTAAAAAAACTAGATTTTTATTTCGACCGAAATCATAAGATTACCTATTATAATACTCCATAATTGTTTAACTTTAAAGTGCTTTAAACTAATTTTTATTTAACCACAAAAAAGGCAAAGGATATTTGAAATGTATATTATTAGATATTCAAAGCTCTCAAAAGAATAAAAATCAAAGATTTTTAAAATTGATGTATTCTTTTTTCATTTTAAAAATAAGCTTTAATAGAAATATCTAAATATTTTGTGCCTTTTGTGGTTAAATAAAAAGTTTAAAGAAGTTTTTTATAAAAACCAAAATGATGAAAGCTTTTCTGGTTTTATCCATTTTCGTCGCATTATTTTATCCTAAAGTGATGAAAGGGCAAGGTATTGGGAATTATTCGGTAAGTAAAATCACGCAAAATCAAGGTCTTTCACAAGGTTCCAACTATTTTTGGCATGAAGATGATAAGGGTTTCGTTTGGCTGACGGGTAATGATGCGCTCAACCGATACGATGGCTCTTCTGTGAAAACATACAACCTTAATTATTTCTTTAAAAACTGCCCTACTTTGCAACAAGGCTATGGTTTTGCAGAAGATGAAAAGCATCTGTATATCGGCAGTACCAGGGGTTTGTATATTTATAACTACCAATTAGACGAGTTTACTTTAATAGATATTTTCAAAAATAAGTTCAAGACTAAAACAGCAATTCCGATTGGTTTTGCGAAAGGTAAAATCTGGATTTTTAATGAAGATTATCAACTGGCAAGTTTTGATGTGACTTCTAAGTTTGTAAAAATGGAAGCTAAAATTCCACTGGAGCGCATAAAATCGGTACACATTTATGATAGTGAAAGTAATCCTTTTTATTTCAGACTCCCATTTTTAGATAAGAATCAGAATATCTGTTTTGTAGGCAAAAAATCATTGGTCATTTATCATTTAGATTCCGGAAAAATAGATTTTCCACTAAAGAAATATTGGGAAGATTCTGATATTACTTTTTTATCATCAACTTACGATAAACAGCAGGATGCACTTTATCTTGGGACCCTTAACGATGGACTTTTTGTGGTGAATCATCATTACAAAACCATTGTTAATCATCTGAAAACATTTCAAGACATTTCAAACATTGCGGTGACTCGAAATTGGGTTGTTTTGCACAAGAGACCTTATCTGAAAATATTTGATAAGAACTTAAATTTAAAAAAAGTACTAGACAAAGGCTACGAAAGAGCTTTTGGATTTAATTTTGACAAAATAGGAAGACTCTGGCTTTGTGACGACGGGCAAGGACAGGTTATTTTAGATTTCCGAGGAGCGATGTTGAAAAACAATCTAGATACCGAAGATTCTTTATTATTGTCTTTTAAAAAGTTTGGTGTTTCTAGTTTTAATAAGCTTGCCAACCAGAAAATTTTAATCAACTCTGCAGTTATTTTTGACCCAAAAACCTATACCGCCAAAATCTTTAAACCAGCTCAGTTTGGCAATGAATATGTGTCGAGAGGTTCCAATTACAGCTATCCTTATTCTAACGAATTGTGGCTGGTAAAAGAAAATCAGGGCAAGGCTTACGGAGAGGTTTTACTTTTTGATAAAAATCTCAACTTAAAAACAAAATTTTCTTTTGATGTAGCTTTTGGAAAGTATCAAAGTATGGCAATTTTGCCTAACTCAAATCCTTTATTTTCATTTTCTAATGGTTTGTATTTCTTGGATTTGAATTCGAAAAAGTTTAAAAAAATTGATTCTCTGCCCGATAAAAACCCATTTTTCATTAATATTCTCAGTCAAAACAGAGTGGGTATTAGCTACCTGAATCAGGCAATGGTTTTGGTGAAAATAGAGTCTGAAAACAAGTACAAAGTGATACAGAAAATATTACCAAATGTACAGGGCTTTTATATTCAGGAAGACAAAAAAAAACAGCAATATTGGGTCGGAACCAACCAGGGAATTTATCTTTTGAACAAAAATTTTAAAACCCTCAAAATTTTCGACAGCAACAACGGCTTGGCAGGCACTTATATTTACGGAATCTTGTTAGACGATTTTGGAAAATTGTGGTGCAGCCATCAACGTGGTTTGTCGAGCATTGATACCCAAACGCATTTTATTTCCAATTTTGATAAAGAAGATGGCATTCAACATTGGGATTTCAATAACAGAAGCTTTATGAAAGCCGAAGATGGTACGTTGTATTTTGGGGGCGTTAATGGTTTTAATTACTTTAAACCCCCTTTAAAATTCAATGCTTTTTATCAACCTGAAATTTATTTCGATGAAATTTCAATTAATAATAAAAGATATATCGCGCCAAACGGCCTTCAATTTTTAAAACAAATAGAGCTCAGTCACAACGAAAATAATATTGCCATAAAAGTTCTTATCAAAGATTTAGAAAATGGCTCGCAAAGAAAATTACTGTACCGAATTAAAAACCAGGATAATACTTGGCGGAAACTCCCTAAAAAAACACCTCTCAACCTCAACAGTTTGGCACCCGGAACCTATGTTATTGAATTTGGAATAGAAGACCGATTCAATGGCAGTATTTCGCATCAGAAAGAATTGACGATACACATTGGAAAAGCTTTTTATCAGACCTTTTTATTTTGGGCAATTATCGGAGGTCTTATTTTTGGTGGATTAATTTTTGCGTTTAGCCGATGGAAATTTATTCAGCAACAAAATCATTTTAAAGAACAATTGGCGCTGGAAGCACAACGGAATAAGATTACTGCAGATCTGCACGATGACATTGGTTCTACACTCAGCAGCCTTCAAATCAACTCGGCGGTGGCAGGGAAAATGATTGAAAAAGACCACATCAAAGAAGCACAGAATGTTCTAAAAAATATCGAACACCAATCTCAAAAATTATCCGAAAACATGAGCGATATTGTCTGGAGTTTAAAGCCCAATAATGATGCGCTGATGACGCTGAGCACAAGAATAAGAAATATTGTAAGCGATATTTTGGGAAGCTCCGACATCGATTATCATATTGAAATAGATGAAATTGTAAATACCGAAATCACTGATTTCAGCATCAAAAAAAATCTGATTCTCATTATTAAAGAAGCGCTTAACAATGCGCTAAAATACAGTAAAGCAAACGAAATTACCATTCAATTTAAAAGTATAAAAAATGAATATAAACTCGAGATAAAAGATAACGGAAACGGTTTTACTCAAGAAAATATGATTGGAAACGGCATTGGAAATATGAAAAGAAGAACCCAAGAAATGAACGGTTTTTTTGAAATTATTTCTGAAAACGGAACGTGTATAAAAATTAGCATCCCTAAAATTAGGGATTGAGCACAAACCGACTTTAACGTACATTTGATAATAAATAACAGCTTTGAAAAAGATGAAAATTTTCGCGTACGACGATAGCCCAGAACGCCTGCATAGCTTAAGGATTTTAATCGAGCTGTCTGATAACATGGAATATGTTGGCGAAGCACTATGCTGCGAAAACGCTGTAGAAGATATGATAAAATATCAGCCAGACATCGTATTGATGGACATTAATATGCCTATTGTAGATGGTATAGAAGGTTTAAAAATCATTAAATCAAAATTTCCTCACATCAATGTTTTGGTACAAACTGCTTTTGACGACAGTGACAAAGTATTCCGGTCTATTTCGGGTGGCGCAAGTGGATATATTCTGAAAAGCGACAACCCCAGAAGGATATTGCAGGCGATAGAAGAAGTACATGAAGGCGGTGCATCGATGAATCCTGCAATTGCTAAAAAAATATTAGAACACTTTTTGCCCTCTCAAGAAGGGAAAATTTTAACTCTAAAGGAGAATGAGGTTTTAAAATTCCTGTCGGAAGGTTTAAGCTATAAAATGATTGCCGACAAATTGGGTGTAAGCTATTCAACGGTCAATACACACATTAAACATATTTACAACAAACTGCATATTTCGTCTTTGGGAGAAGCAGTTTCCTGGTATTTTAAAAATATTAAAGAGTAAGAAAGCTGGTGGTGAAAATTTTAACCATGTTTTGTAAATCCCTATAATTAGGGATTTTTTTGTGTTTTATTTTAAATCAATTTTGAAAATCAATTTTAAAACAAAATGCTATGAAAACAATGCTACTCTCTATTTTTTGCTTTGCAATTAATTTTATCTCTGCGCAAACTTTAACGAGCATCACGCTTATTCCCAATAATGTCACACTCGGTGCAGGTTCTAATTTAAAATTAAAAGCAATCGGAATCTATTCTGACCAAAGCAGTCAGGATATCTCTACATCTGTAACATGGTCATCATCAGCACCTGCTTTTGCATCGGTAAGCAATGCCACCGGAAAAACGGGCTTTGTAACCGCAACTTCTAATGGCAATGTTCAGATTTCAGCAACGCTGGGTGCTTTTACCAATAGCGCAAACCTTACTGTGGTCTCCGACGAAGATAATGATGGCTTGGTAGACGCTTCAGATAACTGTCAGTTTTTATATAATCCTAGCCAAAATGATACGGATACTGATGGGATTGGAGATGACTGTGATTGTAATGATAACATTCCGAATCCCGGCGATTTTTTTGCGACTTCACCCAGTATTTATTTAATTCCAAATGTTCAATCGGGCGCACCTAATTTCTTTTATGCTACGGTAAAAGGAGGCAATCATCCCAGTGACCCTAACCAGATTACTCCGAATTATCAATGGTATAAAAACGGAAGTATGGTAGGCATCAATAATGATGTGTATACAGATAACACCCTCAATATTGGAGATTCTGTTTATTTAAAAATCTCTTCCGGAACAACTTGTGTTGCAGGAAATGACACCAGCAACAGTATTCTTATTTCGACCACACTTTCTACCGAAAATAATCAATTATTAAAAGAAAGCATTTTCCCAAATCCTACCAAAGATAAAATTTACTTCAAAAATATATCAAACATCAAAAAAGTAAATGTATTTGACATGAATGCCCGACTCATCAAAACATCTAAAATCAATGACAAGGCTCTCGACATCTCGTATTTACCAAAAGGAAATTATTGGGTTGAGATTATGACTTCTACAAAAACATTTAAAATACAAATCATTAAAAACTAAAATTATTAAAACAAAATATTATGAAAAATAAAACATTTACAATCAGAAAATGGGCTGCTTTTTTATTATTATTAATAGCCTTTACAGTTTTTGCACAAGAGACCAAACCAGTACAACCAATGAGTGGAACCATAGTAAAAGGCACGAAAAAGCCTGTTAGAAATGGTGTTTCAGACACACCTAGTAATACTATAAAACAACAAGATTCACCGCATTCTTCTTCCACTGGTGTAATTCCGCAGCGACCTCACACAAGAGTATTTTGTGAAAACGGTATGAAGGTTCTTAAATATTATAATGGAAAAGGACTAGTATATAATGTTCAGTATACCACTTTACCTTGTAATTCTGCAACATGGGCTATTGAAGGCATAGAAGGTGATCTTTCTGTATATGACGGCGGAGGAAGTCCGGTAAGATCAAACCATTGGAACGGAGATTTGAAAGAATTGCTTGCCATTCCTAAAGATCAAATGATGGTTCCTATTTCGCAAGGAATTCAAGAGATTGTAGACAAGATTAATAAATCAACGAAACTCAATCCTTCAATTATTACAGATCAAAATCAAACATTCTTAAAATTAGTAAAACAAGAAAAGGATACTTATGTTAGTACGTTTTCACCTATAGATGCAGAAGGTCCAGTTGGGATTATTATGGGTTATCGTTATTCTTGTAAAGGCAGTTGCCAGACGGGTTGTATGATGGTTAATGGTAAATGTGCAGCTTGCTCTTTTGCAGGCCAGACCTGTTATGAAGTGAAAGAAGGCGATTATGGTTTTTATAAAGAAATTCCTGTTCGTAATTTAGGCAATATTAAACTTGATGATAACAATGGTTCTTCTGGAAATCCCAAATATGGAGAATTAAAAAAAGCCTTACTGGCATATGATTTCAATCTGATTAATGCAGAAGTTATCAAAAAAGGTGATGATTCGGTTTTAGCCGTGTTAGTCTCTAGCGGAAAATATCCGATGTTGTTGTTCAATAAAATCCAAAACGGAACAACGTCAGAAGATTGGATTGCTTATTACAGTTCTGATTTACCAAATAATACAGCATCCATCAAAGTTTTTTTAAACATGAAAAAAGCAGAAAGCTCCAGTCGAAAAAAAGATTACGTAGGGCATGTAACTTTATTGAGATAATAAATCATTGGAAATCAATCAAAAGCAAATAACCTAGTCATGGTCGGAATTTCTTCCGACCATTTTATATTTTAAAAACATTAATAAATATAAAATTAAAGTTCCACATTAAACATCACCTATTTTTAGGCAATACATAAGAAATCTACAAAGGCAAAATAACAGCAGCCAGAATTCTTATGAGCTTAAAAGCTTTTTAATTTCTTCATGATATCGTTGATTGCGTTTTCTAATTTTTAATACAAAGTAAAAAAACAATCCAAAAATAAATGCCCCAGATAGAAGGGTTGCCAAAATAAAAATATGATATCGGGTAATCATGTCTTCACTTTTTTTCTGAGACTCTACATTATGAATATCAAGGGCATGATTGATAGAGCTCAACTCGTTTTGCTCTCTTTTGAGACGGGTTTCAAAATGCTTTTTGCTGTAGACTTGATAAAGGTTTTGATTTCCCATTGCCAAATAAGTGTCGCCCATTTCTTTATAAATCCCTTCATTAAGGGTAAGATCACCAATATTTTTACTGAGCGCTTCTGCTTGTATCAAAAAGTCTAGTGCATCTTGGCTTTGATGCTTTTGCTTTGACACTTCAGACATTCCTTTCAAAGCATAGGCTTCTAAACTTTTAGCTGCGGTAAGCCGAGCAAAGTCAATCGATTTCTGAAGCGCTTGTTGTGCCTTGTCTAGCTGGTTGATATAAAGATAGGAATATCCTATGTTATAGTAAGTAATACTTTGATTATAATAGGTCGTTTTTTGCTCGGGTACTTTTTCAAAATTTTGAATGGCAATTAAAAACTCCTGCAACGCAATCTCAGGGTTAGACTGGCTTTTATAAATGATGCCTCGCAAAAGTGTACTTCTACCGATTTCAAAATACTTCAAAGAAAGATCATCTGGAAGCTCTGCGAGATATTTGTCTACCTCATCCAGCGTTTCTATACTTTTGCTCAAAAGATCCATCTGCTGAAACTGTGCAGCGGCAGTTATCAAAACTGTAGTTAATACTTTAGGATCATTGGTCTTCTTGGCAAGCTCTCTTGCTTTGTAGATATACTGTAAAGATTCGTCAAAATTTCTTTTCGCCGTTTCTGCAGTAGAGAGAAGCATATAAATTCTAATCAAATTGAGAGGATCTTTCTCTTTTCGGAGCAAATCTTTCCCTATTTTGGTGGCATTATCCGGATTATTGTAAATCTCTTTCGTGGCTTTTCTAAGGATGATGCTCAATGAATCATCAGATGTTTTTTGTCCCGATACAGAAATTATTCCCAGCAAAACGGACAGAAAAAAAACGCGAATAAGTAGTTTCATGACCTTTTGTTTTTAATAATTTCCTGAATATAATGATTGGGCGACATCCCGGTAATCGATTTGAATACATTGGTAAATGCCCCGTGTGAAGAAAACCCCGAATACTCAGCAAGATAGCTCACTTTATAATTAAGAAAAGCAGGGTCGTTTTTTAATAAACTTGCAATATGATTAATTCTCAACTCATTAATATAGGCATTAAAATTTTTCCCTTTATTGCTGTTGATAACCTCAGAAAGATATTTTGTATTGATTTCGGTTTGGGCAGATAAAATAGAAATAGACATATTTTTGCTTAAAAAATTAGCAGAAAGCTCCCATTCTTTCAGTTTTTGTAAAATTTCGTCTTCTTTTTCTTTTGAAACTTTTTGAGATTCTTTTTCTGTATTTTTTAGCTCTTTTTCTTTTTCTATATTTTCATTTAATTTACTGACGTTTAATTGTATATAGCTATCTCTTTCTTTTTGTTTTTCAAAAAAAGCGAGTTGTTTTTTCAGGTCTTTAGTTCTTCGTGATTCGTAAAAGAAATAGGTAGCAATTCCGAGAACAAAAAACAGGACAATGATTGTGGTATTTCTTAATTGTATTATTTTATTTTGTTTCTGAATCTCAAAGTTTTTCTTGTTATACGTTTCTACCAATTTTACAATGTACTGTATGCCTTCCTTTTTATTGGTATCAAGTTTAGATTTCAAATTGGCAAAAAGATTGTTGTAATAATGGTATTTTTCATCATTATTCAATGCCAGATAATTTCGGGTGTACAGCTCGTAAAAAACAATTTTTATATTGTTGTAAGGCAGGCTTTCTATTTTTAAAAAACCTTTATCCAAGCTTTTAACGGCAGAATCGTACTCTTCTTTCTGAAAATAATAGCGTGAAAGGTTTTCATAAGCAAAAGCTGTAATAAAAGGATACTCTCCATTACGATTCACCTCATCAATTACCTCATCGAGTAGTTTTTTGGCTTCCGCAAGTTTATTTTGGCGGATGAGATAAGAAGCTTTGAAAATCTTGTTTTCCCAGATTAAAAGGGTATTTTCTTTATTCTTTCCCGTAAGATACTGATTACTTGCATGAAGACTTTGAAGGGCTTCTTGGTAGTTTCGGGTAATTCCGAAGTTGATAGATTGCAGCTGATACAGTTTTGCAATGGTAGTTCTCACCTTGGCATCGCGGCTTTTTAGCAAATCTTGGCTTTGTAAAAGATTAGAAATTATCTTTTTAGATTGATTATAAAGCCCGAGGTTTTGATATTGATCGGCTAGACTGTATTCGCTGAAGAGATGAATGAAGTAGAGTTGGCTATCTTTTCCGATATTTTCTTCTTCTTCTTTTTGGTTGTAAATGGTGAGCGACTGCACATAATTTCCTTGCATCGCATAAGCTTGTGAAAGAATATTTCTTAAAACAATTTTATGCTCAAGATTTTTATCGCTAATTAAAATACTCTGCGAATAGGCAATACAATCCTCTGGATTTTGATATAATTTTTGAAAAGATTTGTCTGTTAAAATACTAAAATCTGGCCCTTTTTGCCCATGAATAAATAGCGGACACAAGGCAATTAAAAATAATAAAATCACATTATTTCTTAGAGCTGTTTTACAGTTAAAATGGTTTTTTTTCTTGTTTTTCACTACAATTTCGATTAACTGCCCTCTGAAACAACACTTTCACAAACAATTGATTTTCAGCTTTATAATTTTTAAATTCTTGTAAATACAATGAATTATGCAAGCCTCTTTTTTTATGAAGGGCAAATATAACACTAATATTGTTTAAATCTTTAAGCATACTAAAAATTTAGACTTACTCTACAGTTTTGATAATCAAAGTAGAGAATGGAGAGGCGAAAAAAAAGCTTAATCATTGCACCCTGGTAATTACATATTAACCTTATAAAATAGAAATACTATGAGTAAACACTATCTCTTTTGGATGATCTTACTTCTTCCTTTTATGAAGCTGGATGCACAAACCTATTGCACCCCCACTACAGGAACAGCCACCACATATTACTTAAAAAATGCAATATTTTCTGATCAGGGAGCTTTCTATTATGACGCGAGCTCATATCAAGCCTATGTAAACAATTCGGCAAGTCAGATAGTGACCTCATATCCTGGCGGAACCGTAAAAGTACACCTCGAATTTGTAGGAAGCGGAGCCAAATCACTGGTTTGGGTAGACTGGAATTCTAATGGAGATTTTAATGACTTCTATGAAAACCCTATTGGTACTTCTAGTTTTTCAACGGTTGACGATCAGTTTTTTGTACCACCATCTCAGACTCCAGGTATCTATAGAATAAGAGTACAAAGTGGAACGGGTCTTTCTACCACATCAAACCCATGTGGTCCTAATCCCAATGGTAATGGAAACTTTGTAGATTTTAGTTTACAAATTGTGGCAACCCCTACTTGTTTTGTTCCTAGCACACTTACGAGCAGCTCTATAACCAATAATAGCGCGACCATCTCTTGGGATGCACCCACTACTGCACCCAATGACGGTTACGAATATTATTATTCTGCAAACAATACACCACCCGACAATACAACGACAGCGTTAGGAACAAGTACAACGACTTCCGCACCACTTAGTGGACTGTCTTCATTTACAACATATTACTATTATGTAAGATCTGTTTGTGGTACCTCTGCAAAAAGCGCATGGTCTCTAAGAGGAGCATTTAAAACAAAATGCGATCCTATGACGGCGATGTTCCAAGATTTTGAAACAGCTACAGCTGGAATAACCAATGCTGATTGTTGGGATAGAATTATTCTAGGCAGCGGTTATCAAACCATTAATGCTTCGGCAGGTGTTAATAATTCTAAAGGAATGTACCAAAGTGCCAATGGTGCTGCTAATACTGCAATTGCTGTACTTCCTTTCTTTAGTAATGTTAGCGCGGGAACTCATTGGTTGAGATTGAAAGCCAAAGTAAGCAGCACCGCAGGAGTATTAGACATCGGTTATGTTACTAATGATACAGACGCAGCTTCATTTGTGAATATTCAATCAATAAACATCAGCAATACTGTATATGACGGGTTTGAATACAGCGTAGTTATTCCAACTACTGTACCTGCTAATGCTAGACTTGCCATAAGACATGGTGGAGTTCCTGCCGTGAATATCTATTGGGATAATGTATATTGGGAAGCTAAGCCTACTTGTTTAGCCCCAACCAATGTTATTTTATCTAATATGACCAGTGCGACAGTAGATGCAGCATGGACTGCTCCCGCTTCAGCTCCTGGTATGGGCTACGATATTTATTACAGTACAAACAGCACACCTCCTACCTCATCTTCTGTACCCAACTTAACGGGTATAACAGCAAATCCTTATACGATTCAGGGGCTTAGTTCGGCTACTACTTATTATATCTGGGTAAGATCGAGATGCACTGCAACAGACCAAAGCGCATGGACAAATGTTGCTTCAGCATTAACTCTTTGTGCGCCAGTTACTACATTATCCGAGAATTTCGATTCTTATGGCACAGCAGCTTTTACAAGTTTACCTTGTTGGGGAAGAGTGCAAGCAGGGTTAGGAGGAACCAATACAAATGGGAATGGCTCAATGTCTGGAACGAGACATGTCTCGCAAAGAAGTATTACAACAGGTGATTACACAATTGCTGTGTTGCCAGAATTTAGCAATGTAAATGTGGGAGGATATTCATTATCTTTTAATGCGTATTGTGCAGTAAGTACAGGTAAACTAGATGTTGGTTATTTAACAAACCCTGCCGATGCCGCTACGTTCATCACTTTAGAACAATTAAATATTACAAATACTTCTTATACGCCAGCTACTGGGACTAGTTTGTATTCTGTTGCGGTTCCCAATACAGTTCCGGCAGGAGCAAGATTGGCTATTCGCAATACTTTCGCACTTTCTGGGAATGCATTTTACTATTGGGATAACATCTCTTGGGCTCCTACAGTAGTATTGGGCGTAAGCGACATTTCAGCAAAACAAGACATTGTGATCTATCCTAATCCGTTTACAGATACCATTACCATTTCAGGAGATGTACAGTTGCAGTCTGTTGTGGTTTATGATCTTTCAGGTAAAATGATTAAAGAATTCAAAGGATCTGAAAAAACAATTTCATTACACAGCCTTACATCAGGGGTGTATATGGTAAAATTGAATATGAAGAATGGAAGCTCTAAAACTGTGAAAGCAGTTAAAAAATAATATGTTGTCGCTGTCATAGCATGCGGTGGTAGTAGCGCCGCTGTTATGGCAGCTTTTTTTTTAAAATAACACCTACCCAAAATCATTTCTATGCAAAAAATCTACTGATTATAATTTTAATCTTACAGGAGATCGTAATTATTAAGATTTTCATCTTTTGGCATCATTACTCGTGAATGACTTTCCAGAAAAATGAATCATTTTAATAACTCTATTTTAAAAATACATTGTATTGATTATTCAACAAACGATGATTCCTGTTATTACAATATAATTCTCTAATGATACTCCAAAATACTTATTATCATATAAAAAAAGAATCTTCATTATTGAAGAAGGTTGTGTTTGGTTTATTGCTTTTCCTTTTTGCAAGCAATAATCTTTTTTCGCAAAGAGATACAGA